>JAQUZL010000042.1 GCA_028691385.1 Oscillospiraceae bacterium | reverse complement strand
CGATCGCTACGGCTGCGACAGCCTGCGCTATTTCCTGCTGCGCACGTTCCCCTTCGGTTCGGACGGCAACTTCTCCAACGAGCTGCTGATCTCCACCATCAACACCGACCTTGCCAACGACCTCGGCAATCTGGTTTCCCGCACCACCGCCATGACGGAAAAATATTTTGGCGGCACGCTGCCGGCCGAGCAGGCGGCGAATCCCGCCATCGACGATGCGTTTGTGGCGCAGGTCGCGGCGCTTCCGGCGCGCTATGCCGAGCAGATGGAGCATTATCAGTTCCAGAATGCGCTCTCCGAGATCTTCAAGGTGATCTCCCGCGCCAACAAATATATCGACGAAAACACCCCGTGGGTGCTCGCGCGCGACGCGGAAAATCTGCCGCGCCTTGCCCAGGTTCTGTATAATCTTTTGGAAACCATCCGCATCGCGGGCGTGCTGCTGCAGCCGTTCATGCCGGACACCTGCGCGGCCATCGCCGCGCGCGTCGGCGCGGACGCGTTCGACTGGGACTCCGTGCAGACCTTTGGCGCGCTGCCCGCTGCGGCCAAAACGGCCACCGGCGCGCCGCTCTTCCCCCGCATCGACATGGAGCGCGAGCTTGGTGAGCTGGAAGCGGCCGCGGAAGCTGCCAAAATGGCTTCGCTGCCGCCTCTCGAGGTGGAGCCGCTGCTGCCGGAGCCTGTGGATTTTGACACCTTCTGCAAGTCCGATCTGCGCGCGGTCAAGGTAAAGGCCTGCGAGCCGGTGAAAAAGTCGGAAAAGCTGCTGCGCTTCACGCTGGACGACGGCACGGGCGAGGATCGGCAGATCCTGTCCGGCATTGCTAAGTATTACCAGCCGGAAGCGCTGGTGGGCAAGACCCTGGTCGCCATCGTGAACCTGCCGCCGCGCAAAATGATGGGGCAGCTCTCCTGCGGGATGCTCATCTCCGCCGTGCACACCGAGCATGGCGCGGAGCAGCTGCACCTGCTCATGGTGGATGACGCCATCCCCGCCGGCGCAAAGCTCTGCTGATATGGAGCAGTACCGGTTTTATGCGCTGCTTTCCCGGATGCGCTATATCCAGCGCTGGGGGCTGATGCGCAACACGTTCACGGAAAACATTCAGGAGCACAGCCATATGGTGGCGGTGCTGGCGCACGCGCTGGCGCTGATCGGCCGCGAGCAGTTCGGGCAGGACGTAGATCCGGACAAATGCGCGGTGGCCGCGCTCTATCATGATTGTTCGGAGATTTTGACCGGCGACCTGCCGACGCCGATCAAGTATTACAACCCCGCCATCAAGGACGCCTATAAGGCGGTGGAGCGGGTGTCGTCGGAAAAGCTGCTGGAGATGCTGCCGGCGGCGCTTGCGCCGTACTATCGGCCGCTCATCTGTGAAGCAGACGACGCAGTGCGCGCGGTGGTCAAGGCGGCCGACAAGCTTTCGGCCTATATTAAATGTATTGAAGAGCTGAAGGCCGGCAACGCGGAGTTTGAATCCGCCGCCCGGCAGACGGAAAATGCCCTGCGCCAGATGCACATGCCGGCGCTGGACTGGTTTATGGAACACTGTCTGGACAGCTTCCGGCTGAATCTGGACGAGCTGGAATAGAAAAGGAGAATTGCCGTGAAAGCGATCATCACTGTGGTCGGCGCAGACCGCGTCGGCATCATTGCCGGCATCTGCGCGCTGCTGGCCGAAAACAAGATCAATATCCTGGACATCAACCAGACCGTCATGGAGCAGTTTTTCACCATGAGCATGCTGGTTTCCGTGCCGGAAAACGCAAAGCTGGACGAAATTTCTCTCGCGCTGACCAAGAAGGGTGAGGAAATGCACCTGTCCATCCGCATTCAGCGGGAGGACATCTTCCAGGCCATGCACCAGATTTGACGGAGGGCACGCCATGATTTCTCAATCCGACATTCAGCAGACGCTGGATATGATCGACCACCAGCATCTGGACATTCGCACCATCACCATGGGCGTGTCGCTGCTGGACTGCGCCGACGCCGACGCAAAGACGTGCGCCGGGAAAATTTATGATAAAATCACCACGTCTGCCAAAGATCTGGTGAAAACCGGTGAAGCCATCGAGCGCGAGTTCGGCATTCCCATCGTGAACAAGCGCATCTCCGTCACGCCCATCGCGCTGGTGGGCGCGGCGAGCAGAACCGATTCCTACGTGCCCTTCGCCGAGGCGATGGATCGCGCGGCGGCAAGCTGCGGCGTCAATTTCATCGGCGGCTTTTCCGCGCTGGTGCAAAAGGGCGCGACTGCGTCCGACCGTAAGCTGATCGCCTCCATCCCCGAAGCGCTGGCCGGCACGAAGCTGGTCTGCTCGTCGGTGAACATCGGCTCGACCAAGGCGGGTATCAACATGGACGCCGTTGCGGAAATGGGCCGCATCATCAAACAGACGGCCGCGCTGACCGCCGATCGCGGCGGCTTCGGCTGCGCGAAGCTGGTGGTGTTCTGCAACGCGGTGGAGGACAACCCCTTTATGGCGGGCGCGTTCCACGGCGTGGGCGAGGCCGAGCGCGTGATCAACGTGGGCGTGTCCGGCCCGGGCGTTGTGTATCACGCCCTCAAGGCGGTACCCGGCGAGCCGTTCGACGTGGTGGCCGAAACCATCAAAAAGACGGCGTTTCGCGTGACGCGCATGGGACAGATCGTGGCGCAGGAGGCCAGCAAGCGTCTTGGTGTGCCGTTTGGCATTGTGGATCTCAGCCTTGCGCCGACCCCGGCGGTGGGTGACTCGGTTGCCCGCATCCTCGAGGAAATGGGGCTGGAAACCTGCGGCACGCATGGCACCACGGCGGCGCTGGCGCTGCTCAATGACGCGGTGAAAAAGGGCGGCGTGATGGCGTCCTCCTCCGTGGGCGGCCTGTCCGGCGCGTTCATCCCCGTGTCGGAGGATGAGGGCATGATCGCAGCCGCGCAAAAGGGCACGCTGACGCTCAGCAAGCTGGAGGCCATGACCTGTGTGTGCTCGGTGGGTCTGGACATGATCGCCGTCCCCGGCGATACCACCGCCGAAACCCTCTCCGCCATCATTGCGGACGAAGCGGCCATCGGCATGATCAACACCAAGACCACCGCCGTGCGCCTGATTCCCGCGCCGGGCGCAAAGGTGGGCGACGTGGTGGAGTTTGGCGGCCTTTTGGGCACTGCGCCGGTCATGCCGGTGCACACCGAAAGCGCGTTTGATTTCATTCATCGCGGCGGCCGTATCCCCGCGCCGATGAACAGCCTGAAAAATTAACGAGTTTGAAAGCCCTGCGCCAGATGGCGCAGGGCTTTTTTGAGGTCATGCGATCGCACTGCCTGCCGCCAAAGCCCATTGGGCGTTGGCGGCAGAGAAAGCGCCGCCCGAACGAGGCTCGTCCGGGCGGCGCTTTGAAGGATCAAATCATTAATATTCGCCGGCCGAGTAGGTCAGCTCATAGCTGTGGCTGTAAACCTCGAACACGTTGCCGAACGGATCTTCCACGTAGCACATCCGATAGGGCTTGGCATCCTTGTAGTAATAGCGGATGGGCATTCTCTGCTTGCCGCCGTGCGCCACGATGGATGCGACCAGACTTTCGATATCGGGGTCCTGCACGCCAAAATGGAACAGGCCGGTGCGCCAATAGTTGAAAACCGGCTCACGCGGGGTGTTGTTGGCGAATTCAAACAGCTCAATGCCGATGCCGTCGGCGGTGGCGAGATGGGCAATGCGGAACTCGGTCCAATCCTTGCCGAAGCAGTCGTCGCACATAATGCCGACGTCGGAATCATCGCGCTTGATGGTGGATGGCGGCATGATGACATAGAAGCCAAGCACCTCAGAATAGAATTTGACGGCCACGTCCAGATCAGGGACGGACAGGCCGATGTGGGAAAATACTCTTGGATAAACGCTCATTACAGTTGCCTCCTTCATTCGTTTGGAAACTGCGAATCCATCACGCCAAACGCCGCGGCCGGTTTTGCGCCAAAGGGCCAATCGTTCGGTCGGATCAACCGCTTATCCCTATGATAATTACAAATCCTGTAATTATCAAGATGAAATTACCATTTATTGAAATTATTTTCTATTGTCGCGCCGGGCGTATCATGGCGCCGCGTCCGGCTCTTCGACGAGCAGAGGCAAAAGATTGATAAATTTGCTCTGGTCGGCGGTTTTCAGCTTTGCTTGATTCTGGTAACGCCGCAGCTGCGTGGCGCTCTTTTGGGGGTCGGAGAGCGTGCCGACGCCGCCCATGCAGCCACCCGGACAGGCCATGCCCTCAAGCAGGTAGCCGTTGAACTTTCCGGCCTTGGCCAGCTGCAGCATCTGGTGGCACTGGGTCAGGCCCTGCGCGCTCATAACCGGCACCTCGCGCCCGGGCTGCTCCTTTTCAATCAGTTCCTTGACCGCGCTTGCAACGCCGCCGCTGACGGCAAACCCGCGCCCGGCGGCCGTTGCTGTGGTGAGCGGCTTTTCCTCTTCCAGCGCGGCAAAATCCACCGCCTTGGCCTTGAACATGGCCATTAGCTCCTCAAAGGTCAGCACAAAATCCACCTGAGAACGGATGCGATGGCGACTGGCCTCCAGCTTTTTGGCAGCGCATGGTCCGATGAAGCAGATTTTCGCTTCCGGGTGGCGCGAGTGAATCATCCGCGCGGTGAGCACCATGGGCGTCATGGCCATGGAAATGGTGTTTGCCAGCGTCGGGAAGTCCTTTTTCGCCATGACGCTCCACGCCGGGCAGCAGCTGGTGCCCATAAAGGGAATCTCCCCCGGCACTTTTTCCGAGAACAGCCGCGCCTCGTCGATGGCGCACAGGTCTGCGCCCACGGCTACCTCCACCACCTGCGAGAAGCCCAGCGCGCGGAACGCGTTGCGGATTTTCCCGATGGGCAGCTGGGGGAACTGGTTGATAAACGACGGCGCAAGCAGCGCGTAGACCGGCTTGCCGGTCTGCATGGCCTGAATCAGCTGGAAAATCTGCCCTTTGTCGGCGATTGCGCCGAACGGACAGCTCACCAGACACTGCCCGCAGGAAACGCAGCGGTCGTGGTCGATCTGCGCGCGGCCAAGCTCGTCGGAGCAAATGGCGTTCATGCCGCAGGCCTGCTCGCAGGGGCGGCGCATTTGGACAATGGCGTGGTAGGGACAGACGTCCGCGCATTTGCCGCAATTGATGCACAGGCGGTGATCGATGACGCTGGTGTTGTTTTTCAGCGAAACCGCCTTTTTGGGGCAGACCGTCACGCAGGGATGCGCCAGACAGTGCTGGCAGAGCTTTGTGACCTCCACCAGCTTTTCCGGGCAGGCGTGGCAGGCAAATTTGATGATGTTGATGAGCGGGGGATCATAGTATTTTTCGGCAATCACGCTGTATTCCAGTCCCTCCGATACGCTGATGGGCTGGTCGATGGGGCGCAGCGGCAGACCCATCGCCAACCGGATGCGCTCGGATACAATGGCGCGCTCCAAAAAAATGCTTTCGCGGTGCTGCCGCGCCTCGCCGGGAATGATCTCATAGGGCAGGCGGCGGATTTCTGCGGCATAATCGGTAAGGTTGCCACCGTCATAGGACATTTTTGCAACGGCGGCAAACACTTTTCTGCGGACATTCACCAATGTGGTAAATTTTTCGTTCATGGTAATTTCCTCCCGGCGGACAACGCCCGACAACTTTGTTAAAATGATAACACAACAAGCTGTAAAAATGCAACCAGAAATGACAAATATTAACACATTGCGTGAATTGACCTGCCGCCCGCGCCGGATTTTGCTGCGTTTGGGCAGAAAAACGGACGGCCGGAGTTGTTTCACTCCAGCCGTCCGACTGTTTTGTCACCGCACGTCGTGCGGCAGGAAGGTGACAAGGGCGCGATCGAGAAGATCCGGGTTAATCGGCTTGGAAACATGGGCGTCCATTCCGGCGCGCAGACATTCCAGCCTGTCCTCCTCAAACGCGTTGGCCGTCATGGCGATGATGGGGATGCTCACGGCGTCCGCCCGGTCAAGCTTGCGGATGGCGTGGGTTGCGTCCAGACCGTTCATCACCGGCATGCGCACGTCCATCAAAATGGCGTCATAATAACCCGGCGCAGACGCCTGAAACATTTCCAAGCCGCGCTGGCCATCCGGGGCGTGCTCGGTTTCAATGCCCCGCCGCTCCAGCAGCTTGATGGCAATCTGGGTGTTGGTCGGATGATCTTCGCACAGCAGCACGCGCTTGCCGACCAGAACGCGCAGATCCACCGGCGGCAGCGCCGGTGCGGCGGCGTGATTTTTGGCAATCTGCAGCGTCAGCTCCACAATCACGCTGGTGCCCTGCCCCGGGGCGCTCTCGATGTGAACGTCGCCGCCCATCAGCGTGACGATGCTTTTCACAATGGAAAGGCCAAGCCCCGCGCCCTGCTGGCTGTCGCTGCCGCGCTCCTGCGAGAACGGCTCGAAGGCCTTTGCGAGATAGTCCGGATGCATGCCGACGCCGGAGTCTTTGACAGTAAACCGCGTGCGCACACAGGTGCCGGTTTGACTCAAATGCTCCACAATGAGGTCGATGCGGCCGTCCCGCGGGGTGAATTTGATGGCGTTGGAGAGCAAATTCATAAAGACCTGATTGAACCGCAGCTTGTCCAGCATCAGCCATTCGTTGCCGCGGTCGGGCGTGGTGATGGAAAAGTCGATGCCCTTCATGCGGCACTGCTCACCGATGACGCTTTTCATGGTCATGGCAAATTCGGCCGCGCAGTACGGCTCGGGATGCAGCACCATCTTGTTGCTGTTGATCTTCGACATGTCCAGCACGTCGTTGATGAGCGAGAGCAGGTATATGCCGGACTGGTTGATTTCGCGCAGGTATTCGTTGACCTCCGTGCGGGAGATGGAGTCGTCCAGCGCAAGACTTGCACAGCCGATCACGCCGTTGAGGGGCGTGCGCAGATCATGGCTCATGCGGGAGAGAAACTCTGTTTTGGCGGAATTGGAATCCTTTTCGCTTTCCAGCTCTGCCTGCAGCGCCTGCTGCTGCAGCCGCGCCTGCAGCGCGTCGTTGTAGTGCCGCTGCTGCTGTTCAAGCAGCGCGTAGTAGCGCCCGTGCAGATCTCTTGACATCCAGAAGGCCAGCGCGTTGACCAGCACGACCTCCACATAGTAAAGAGGGGTGGCGTGACGGGCAACGATCACAGCAACCAGATTGACGGCGCCGGCCGTCAAAAAAATGGCGCGCAAATCCCGGAGCTGCAGCAGGGGGGCGCAGATCAGAATTGCAGCCAAAAGCACGCAGTTCATCGGCAGCTCATAATGCCGGGCGTCGCGCACCAAAAAGGGGAACATACCAATGATGAGCAGCGACCAGAACAGAATGTAAAACCGCGCGGGAGAATGCAGCTGGCATTTCTGCCTGATGTATAGGACGGCCAGAAGAAAGGCGACCGAAATGATGCACAGATAGATTGTGCCGGGCCAGAGCAGGGGCTGCGCCCAAAAGGAGGGGTTCAGTATATTGAGAATCTCAAAAGAAAGCACGCAGGCGCAGGTGATGACAATTCGGCGCAGATTCAGCACTTCGATCTGTTCGTCGGAAACGGCGGGAACTTGAGGAGTATTCGGCTTTTTTGTGAATAGCATGGCACTGCCTCCCAAATAATGTCCCAAAGGGACGCGTATAATCAGTCCGTTTTTTTGCGCAGATCTGTGCCGTAGAATCGAAAACAGGTATAAAGCCCACTGATGCGGGAGATGATTTGTGGGGAATATCGCCGTGCCATTTCATCCATGGAGAGATTGGTGGAGATAATGGTGGGCTTTTTGGACAACAGACGGCTGTTCAGCACGGTATAGAGCGCCGAAACGGTGAACTGGGTTACCATTTCCGTGCCGAGATCGTCGATGATGAGCAGGTCGCAGTCCTGATAGCGCCGGGTTTTGCCGCTGGCGCCGCCGAATTTTTCCGATTCATAGTCGGCGAACAGCTGCACGGCAGTTTCATAGGTGACGCTCCAGCCGCCGGCGACCACGCTGCGCGCGATGCAGGCCGACAAAAACGTCTTGCCAAGCCCCGGCGCGCCGGAAAACAGCAGGCTGCCGTGTTCGGGGCAAAAGGTGCGGGCGTATTGCCGCGCCTGCGCGAGCACGATGGACATGACCTTGCGGGGACTGACGCCAAGGTTTGGGTCGACCTCGTCCGGGTAACGCTCCAGACGAAAGCTTTCAAAGCTCTCCGTGCCGTCGCCCAGCAGATGGGACAGCGCCTTGCGCTGCTCGTCCCGGCAAAGCGATTGCAGGCAGGCGCACATTTTCGCGCCCACATAGCCTGTGCCGCCGCAGTGGGGGCACAGCGGCGCGTCGTCGAGAAAATCCTCGCCCAGCCCTTCCGCGTCCAAAATCCAGTTGCGCTCGCGCTGCAGCTGCAGATTGTCGGTTTTCAGCTGCGCGATGGCGGCCTGCGGATCGCCGCCCTTGCGGAACGTGGTGGCGATCACCTGCGCCATGGAGCGGCGCAGCTGCGCGTCGATCTCGCGCAGCCGGGGATATTTTTCATAGGTTTCCGCCACGCGCCTTGCGTGGTCGGCTTCGCACTCGGCCTTTTGCGCGGCAAGCCGCGCCCTTGCGCGGGAAAGAACCGCCTCGGAATATGCCATCGTTAGCCCTCCTTGTCCAGCTGGAGCATCCGCGAGAGCGCTTCGCGCTCGAACGAGCCGACTGCGCCCACCTGATTGGGTCGCGCGGCGCGGCCGTCGCCGGATTCAATCTGCGCAACGGTCAGCAAATTCTTGCTGCACCAGCTCTTCAAAATGGAATTGAGATACGGCCACTTGAGCGCGCCGGTGTTCATCACCGTTTTTTCGTAGGCCAGCGCGATCTCTTTTTCGCCAAAGCCCATATCCAGCCAGCTGCCGAGATACCGGGCCTCGGTGGCGGTGAGCGCGCGGCCGTCGATGCCGAGGGTGCGGCGAATGGCGCCCATGCGACCCTGCCGCTCCAAATCCGCCTGCATATAGGCGGTCGCACCCTCCAGCGTGTCAATGCCGTTGTCGGCCCAGTGGTACGCTTCCTTTTCAATGGTGCGAATGGACGGCGACCGGGTGACGCCGCGGGCGCGGCTGCGTTCGATGCAGTAGGTGACAAGGGTGCTGATGACCTCCACGGGAAGCCCCAGATAGTCGTACATAGAAAGCAGAATCCGCATTTCCTCGGTGGATAGCACGCGGCCAAGCCTGCGTTGTACCTCGCCCAGCAGCAGCGGAAAATCGCCGCCGGAAAGGCGGCTGCGCAGGTCGTTTTCCGAGTATTGCGGCGGCTCGGCCGGACGCAGCACGGCGTGCTCCGGCGCTTCCAGCAGCCCCATCTGGCGCAGCGCGCTTGCGGCGGTCTGCGCGCGGCTTTGGTTCATGTGCAGGGTGTCGCCGGCGGCGTCCACCGTACCGCCAGCCTTCAAAAACAGATACAGCAGCGCCGCGTCGGGCGCTGCTGCGCCAATGAGCTTGCGCAGGTCATTCATGGGCAGAGAAACGAGATCCACGACGATGCCTCCTTTGCATTTGATTGCGGCTTGAAATCTCAAGCGCTTTGGCGCGGAGCGCCAAAATGCGCATAATAACGACTTTGTCGTTATTATATCACAGCTTTGCGCCCGTGGGCAAGTAGCACGCCGATTTGTGGCAAACAAAATCATAAATTTGACAACCCTGCCGCTATATAGATTTTTTTGGGAAACCGGGCACCACATTTTGGCCTTTTCCGATTCACAAAACTATGGTATAATTCTAATTTGTACAACTGTATTGTTTGGATTGTTTTCGCGCCCTCTGGCGCGTTTTTCGGAGGAACAACTATGCTGGAATTACTTGCGCCCGCCGGCTCTGCCGAGGCGCTGCGCGCCGCCGTGCAAAACGGCGCAGATGCGGTTTATCTGGGTGCGGGCGCGTTCAACGCGCGCATGAGCGCGGCCAACTTCTCTCTCGAGGAGCTGGACGCCGCCGTGACCTATTGCCATATTCGCGGCGTCAAGGTGTTTTTGACGCTCAATACCCTGGTGACCGACCGCGAGATGCCTGCGGCGGCGGAGCAAATCGCGGCCACGGCCACGGCGGGCGTGGACGCATTCATCGTGCAGGATCTGGGCGTGGCGGCGCTTTGCGCCCAAATCGCGCCCACCGTGCCGGTGCATGCCAGCACGCAGATGAGCCTGCATTCGCTTTCCGGGGTTCGCGCGGCGGCGGAATTGGGCATTGCCCGGGTCATTCTGGCGCGCGAGCTGAGCCGGGAGAACCTGCGCGTGATTTTGCGCAACAGCCCGGTGGAAACGGAGCTGTTTGTCCACGGTGCGCTGTGCATGTGCCATTCCGGGCAGTGCTATCTGTCCTCGGTGGTGGGGCAGCGCAGCGGCAATCGCGGGCGCTGCGCGCAGCCGTGCCGCCTGCCCTATGGCTATGGCCGGTTTGAGCCGACGCGCTACCCCATGAGCCTGAAGGACAGCTGCCTTTTGGGCGCGGTGGGGGAGCTTGACAAGATGGGCTGCACCAGTCTGAAAATTGAGGGGCGCATGAAGCGCCCGGAGTATGTGGCCATCACCACGCGGATCTATCGCAAGGCCATCGACGGCGCGCAGCCGAGCGCGGAGGAGCTGCGCGATTTGGAGAATATTTTTTCCCGGCAGGGCTTCACGCGTGGCTATTATGACGGCGCGCTGGGCGGCGCCATGTTTGGCGTCCATCGCGACGAGCCGCCGGCGCGCGGGCTGCTCTCGCAGGCAAGGGCAAGCTACGAGTCCGGCGAGCTGCAGCGCATCCCGGTGCGATTTTTCGCCGTGCTGCGCGCAGGCGAGCCTGCCATGCTTGCGGTGGAGGATCGCGCGGGACATCTGTGCAAAACCACCGGGCCTGTGCCGGCTGCGGCGGTGAGCCGCGCGCTCACCGAGCAGGATTTGGCCGCCCGGCTGGCCAAAACCGGCGGCACACCGTTTTATTCGGAGGGGTGCAAGGCGCACATTGCCCCGTCGCTGCAGCTGAGCGCGGCGGATATCAATGCCATGCGGCGGGAGCTTCTCACCCAGCTCACCGCGCTGCGCGGCCGCGCGGCCGCGCCCGCACAGGGCAGCGCGGTGATGCCTGCCGCCGCGCCGGGTCATGCGGGCGCGCCGGTGGTCAATGTGGCCATTCGCAGCGCCGAGCAGTTGACGCCGGCGCTGCGCGCGGCCAACATCGCCACGCTCTATGCGCCGCTCAGCGAGATCGTGACCCGCCTTTCCGTGTTTGCCCGCGTGCCGGACAACATGACGCTTTGCGCCATTTTGCCCCGGGTCATCACCGAGCAGGAAACGCCGAACGTGCTGCGCCAGCTCGACGAGGCGTATGACGCGGGCGTGCGCGAGGCGCTGTGCGGCAACCTGGGTCATGTGGCGCTCGCGCGCAGTCGGGGCTTCCGGGTGCGCGGCGACTACGGGTTCAACCTGTTCAATTCCCGCACGGCCGAGGCGCTGCAAAAAATGGATCTGGCGTCGGTGACGGCGTCGTTTGAACTGTCGCTGCCGCAGCTGCGCGATCTAGGCAAGCCCGTGGACACGGAGATGATCGTCTATGGGCGACTGCCGCTGATGCTCACGGAAAACTGCCTGATTAAGGATCGCAACGGCATCTGCGCGTGCGATGGCGCGGTGAAGCTGATCGACCGCAAAAGCGAAGAATTTTACTTATTACGCGACCCCGGTACCTGCCGCACGGAGGTGCTCAACGGCAAAAAGCTGTACCTGCTTGATCAGCAGGCAAAGCTGGCCGCGCTTGGCCTGTGGGGCATCCGGCTTCAATTCACCACAGAATCGGCCAGTCAGGTGGATCAGGTGCTGCGCGCGCTGGAAAAGGGCGCGCCGTTCGATCAGGGCGCCTGCACCCGGGGATTGTACCTCAGAGGAGTGGAATAATATGAACATCATTTTGGCCTCCGCGTCGCCGAGGCGGCGGGAGCTGCTCACGCAAATGGGCGTTTCGTTCACGGTTCAGGCTGCGGACGTGGATGAAACCATGGACAAGTCCCTGCCGCCGGAGCAGGCCGTTGCGCGCATTTCCGCGCGCAAGGCGTCGGCGATTGCCTGCGCGCCGGACGACGTGGTGATTGCGGCGGATACCATCGTCTGCATTGACGGGCAGATGCTGGGAAAGCCCCAAACGCCCGAGCAGGCGATGGACATGCTCGGGCGCTTGCAGGGACGCGCCCATACGGTGATGACGGGGCTGACGGTGCGCTGCGGCGCGCAGGTTTTGACCGAAACCGCGTGCACCCGCGTCACGTTTCGCCCCTGCACCGAACAGGAGCTGCTGCGCTATATCGCCACCGGCGAGCCGATGGACAAGGCCGGCGCTTATGGGATTCAGGGACGCGCAGCGGCGTTCATTGCGGGCATCGAGGGCGATTATTATAATGTGGTGGGGCTGCCGCTGTGCCGTCTGGGTCAAATGCTTGGCGCGTTCGGGCTGCAGCTTTGAGGTGAAAGCATGAAAAAAGTGTCCAAAAAAGTTCGCATCATTTTGGTGGCGGCGCTGGTGCTGGCGCTGCTCACCGGCGCGGCCGGCGTCATGACGAGCCATGCCACCGTCGGCGAAAATGTGGTGCAGACCCTGCTCACGCCGCTGCGCGGCGCGGCGGCGGCCATGACCAGACAGGCCGAGCGGCTGTATAATTATGTCTATGGCTATGAAACGCTGGAGGCGGAAAACAAAATGCTGCGCCAGCGCATCGCCGATATGGAGCAGGAGGCCAGCCGCGCGGAATCGCTGCAGCGGGAAAATGACCGCCTGAACGCACTGCTGGACATCACCGCGCAGAATACAGATTATAAATTTGCGGGCGCCTATATTACCAACCGCGACGGCTCAAGCTGGGGCGACGCGTTCACCGTGGGGCGCGGCAGCGCGGCCGGCATCGAAACCGGCATGTGCGCGGTCACGCAGTATGGTCAGGTGGTGGGCGTGGTGACCGAAACCGGGCTGAACTGGGCGACGGTCACCACCATTCTGGATTCCTCGTCCCAGATTAGCGCGATGCTGTCCGTTTCCGGCTATACCGGCATTGTGCAGGGCAGCTATCAGTCCCAGGGGCAGGGGGATCTGCGCATGAACTATCTGCCCACGGACAGTGTGCTGAAAAACAACGAGCTGGTGGTCACCACCGGCACTGCGCGCTATCCCAAGGGGCTTACCATCGGCTATATTGCCGGTGCGGGGCTGGATGAAACGGGCGTTGCCAAGTATGCGGCGCTCACGCCTGCGGCGGATTTTAGCTCGCTGGAGGAAGTGTTCGTGCTGACCGATTACCAAAGCAATTAAGAAGGGGGCGCAGGACGTGTCAAAACGATTCAAAACAGTGCTGCGCTGGTGCTTGTTTGCCGGGCTGCTGCTGCTGGCGATGCTGCTGCAAACCTCGCTGTTTGCGCTGGTGCGGCCGTTTGGCCTGCAAATGAGCCTGCTGCCGGTCATGGTTGCGTGCATCGCCATGCGCGCCGCGCCGGAAAGCGCGGCGCTGTCGTCGCTCTTCACGGGGCTTGTGTGGTGTCTGTCCGGCGCGGACTGCGGCAGCCTTGCCATTGTGACAATCACCGTGAGCGGCGCGGCGTGTTCCATGCTGGCCGGGCAGCTGCTCAACCGGGGTCTGGTCACCGCGCTGCTGCTTTCGGCGATGAGCCTTTTGCTGGTGGACGGCGCGGCGGCGCTCACGCATGTGTATCTTGGCGCGCTGCCGCCCATGCTGCTGGCCACGGCGCTGCTGCCGGCGCTTGCGCTTTCGCTTGTTTTTTGCCCGGTGTTTTATTTTGTCACCTGGGCGTGCGCAAAAGTGGGGGCTTAAACAATGGAACGTAAAATTCACACGCGGATGATGGTGCTGGTCGCGCTGATTTTGCTGGTTGCGGCGGGCTATTCCGCGTCCGTTTATAAAATGCAGGCGCAGTCGGACGCCGAAGGGCTGTCCGGCGACAACACCTATACCTATTACACCACCGTGAAGGCCGCGCGCGGCAGTATTCTTGACCGCAACGGCAATGTGCTGGTCACCAATCGCGCGAGCTATGATCTGGTCATCAGCAACTATGTCCTGTTCAATTCTGACGACCCCAACGCGAGCCTGCTGGAGCTGGGCGAAACGCTGCAGGCGCAGGGCGAGCGCTGCGTCGACCATTTGCCGATCACCGACATTCGCCGCTATGCCTATACCCTCGACGACTACTCCGCCACATGGCAGAGCTATTTCCGCACCTATCTGCGCGAGCGCGGCTGGGACGGGGATATGAGCGCGGAGAACCTCATGCAGCAGATGCGCCGGCGCTACAGCATTCCCGATACATGGAC
>JAQUZL010000041.1 GCA_028691385.1 Oscillospiraceae bacterium | reverse complement strand
TCGCATTGAGCTGGTGCGGGTGCGCAACGGCGTATCCTATTATAATGACTCCATTGCGTCAAGTCCCACGCGCACCATTGCGGGGCTTCGCAGCTTTCCAAACAAAATTATCCTGATTGCGGGCGGCTATGACAAGCATATTCCCTATGATGTGTTGGGGCCGGAGATTGTTGCGCACGTGAAAACCATGATTCTCACCGGCGCGACTGCGCAAAAGATTCGCGCCGCAACGGTCAAAGCGCCGGGATATCAGGCGGGGATGCCAAAAATTTTGGAAACCGAGGACTTCTTTGACGCAATTCACATCGCGGCGCGCATCGCAAAACCGGACGATGTGGTGATGCTTTCGCCCGCCAGCGCATCGTTTGACCGGTTTAAGAACTTTATGGAGCGCGGCGACGCGTTCAAAAAAACAGTCAACAGCCTGTGATCGCGCAGCTGCGTTTCGGACGATGCGTCCGCGCGCCGGCCTGACAGGCGAACCCTTCGCGGTCGCGGCGGCACTGTGCCGCTGCGGCCGTTTGCACATTTTTGCAAGCGGAACGGACGACCAATTGGGAGGAACAATATGATCATTTCGGAAAAGACCCGCGCGCTTGCCGCGCAGGCAGAACGCGACTGCGCAGAAGCCTTTGCACGCATCGACGCCATCGCCCAGCAGAATGCGGAAAAGGTGCTTGCCGCCTTTCAAAAGTACCGTGTATCGGAAACCTATTTTAACGGCACCACCGGCTATGGCTATGACGATCAGGGCAGGGAAATGCTTGACCGGGTGTTTGCGGAGGTGTTCGGCGCGGAGGACGGCCTTGTGCGGGTGCAGTTTGTCAACGGCACGCACACGCTGACTGCGTGCCTGTTCGGCATGCTGCGGCCGGGCGATACGCTGCTTTCCGTCATGGGCGCGCCCTATGACACGCTGTGCTCCGCCATCGGCATTCAGGGCGACGAGCCGGGCAATCTGCTGCAGTTTGGCATTCGCTATGCGCAGGTCGATCCGACCCCGGCGGGTGAGCCGGATTATGCGGCCATCGCCGAGGCGGCGAAGGACCCCACCATTAAAACCATCCTCATTCAGCGCAGCCGCGGCTATTCCACCCGCGCGGCGCTGTGCATTGACCAGATCCGAAAAATTTGTGAAACCATTCGCAGCGTCAACACAGCTGCATATATTATGGCAGACAACTGCTATGGCGAATTCTGCGAAACCCTTGAGCCAACCGAGGTGGGCGTGGACGTGATGGCAGGCTCGCTCATCAAAAATCCGGGCGGCGGCCTTGCGCCCACCGGCGGCTATATTGTCGGCAAAAAAGAGCTGGTGGAGGCTGCGGCCATGCGCCTGACCTGCCCGGGAATCGGCAAGGAGTGCGGCTGCACGCAGGATGTGAACCGGCTGTTTTATCAGGGCTTTTTTCTGGCGCCCCATGTCACGGCGCAGGCAGTCAAAACCGCTGTGTTTTGCGCGCGTATGATGGAGCGGCTGGGATTTCAAACGTCGCCCGCCCACGATGCGCCGCGCACGGATTTGGTGCAGACGGTGCAGTTTGGAAAGCCTGCTGCCATGAAAAAGTTTTGTCTTGGCATTCAGATGGGCGCGCCGGTGGATTCCTATGTGACGCCGGAGCCGTGGGATATGCCGGGCTATACCGATCCGGTCATTATGGCGGCGGGCAGCTTTGTGCAGGGCGCGTCCATCGAGCTGTCTGCGGACGGGCCGATGCGCGCGCCGTATATCGCTTATCTGCAGGGCGGTTTGACCTATGAATCCGGCAAGATCGGCGTGATGCTGGCGGTGGAGGAACTGCTGAAAGGAGAATAACCATGCACCTGTTTGGAAAGAAAAAGCAATCGCATCCCTATTGCGCCGCAATCATTGTGGCGGCGGGCAATGCCACGCGGATGTGCGGCACGGACAAAATTATGGCGCCGCTTGGTCTGGAAACGGTGATTGTCCACGCGGTGCGCCCATTCCAGCGCTGCGAGCTGGTGGATGAAATCGTGGTGGTGACCCGGGAGGATTTGCTTGTCCCGGTGAGCGAAGCGCTGCATGCAGCGGCGTTTGACAAGGTTCATATGGTGATGGTGGGCGGACAGGAACGCATTGATTCGGTGATGGCAGGGCTTGACACGGTTTCCAGACAAACGCGTATCGCCGCCATTCACGACGGCGCGCGCCCGCTGGTAACCGAGCAGATTGTTCGCAGAACCATTGAAAAGGCGACCCTCGGCGGTGCGGCCGCGCCGGCGGTGCCGGTGAAGGATACCATCAAGGTGGCCGTTGACGGCGTGGTCACAAAAACGCCGGATCGCGCGACACTCTTTGCGGTGCAGACGCCGCAGGTGTTTGACCGCGACCTGCTGCGCGGCGCGCTGCAAAAGGTCAAGCAGGAGGGCACGGGCGTCACAGACGATTGTATGGCCTGTGAACGGCTGGGCAAGCAGGTGTATCTCACCGAGGGCTCTGAGGAGAATATCAAGATCACAACGCCGTCGGATTTGATGCTGGCCAATGCGATTTTGTCCGGGAGGGAACTGTTATGAGAATTGGGCAGGGCTACGATGTGCACCGGCTGACGCCGGGGCGGAAGCTGATTCTTGGCGGCGTGGAAATTCCGTTTGAAAAGGGATTGGACGGCCATTCCGACGCCGATGTGCTGACCCATGCGGCCATGGACGCGCTGCTGGGCGCGGCGGCGATGGGCGACATCGGCAAGCTGTTTCCCGATACGGATGCGGCGTTTTTGGGCGCGGACAGCATCGCGCTGCTTGGTATTGTCGGCGCGCGCATCCGTCAGGCGGGCTATCGGGTGGAGAATTTGGACGTGACGCTGGTTGCGCAGCGGCCGAAGGTGTCGCCTTATACCGCGCAGATGGTGGAGAATCTGGCGCGCGCATTGGAAATCTCCGCCGATCAGGTCAATGTCAAGGCGACCACCGAGGAGCATCTGGGCTTTACCGGCTCCGGCGATGGCATGTCCGCCATGGCAGTGGCGCTGCTGGAACGAAAATGAAGGGGCTTTTGCACCTGTATATCGGCGACGGAAAGGGCAAAACCACTGCGGCGGTCGGCCTTGCTGTGCGCGCGGCGGGAAACGGGCTGCGCGTCGGCTTTGTGCAGCTGCTCAAGGGCGCGGACACCGGCGAGCAGCGCGCGCTGCGCCATATCCCGGGCGTGTGTGTGCTGGACAATCCGGAAACGGTTCCCTTTGCAACGACTGCGGCGGATCGTGCCATGCTTGCCGCGCAGTGTGAAAAGCGCCTTGCATGGGCGTCGGAGCACATGGCTGTGTTTGACTTGTTGGTGCTCGATGAAGCCCTGACGGCGGTATCGCTGGAGCTTGTGCCGGAGCAGACGCTTGAAGCGCTCACGCGCGGCAGGCCGCAGCAGCTGGAGCTGGTGCTCACCGGGCGTACTGCGCCGCAGGCGCTGCTCGATGCGGCAGATTATATCACGCGCATGGAGGCGCTGCGCCATCCCTACGACGCCGGCACACCCGCCCGGCGCGGCGTCGAATATTGAAACGAATTGTCCCTCTTCGCATAGGATAGCGAGGAGGGATTCTTCTATGCAGGAATGCTATATCACCTTTCGCTCGGTGACCGATGCGCAGCGCGGCGAAATGGTACTCAATAGAATTGGGATTGCGGCGGTTCTGGTTCGGACGCCGAAAATGATTTCAAATCGTGGCTGCGGATACAGCCTTCGGCTGCCCGGCGGCATCTGCGCAACAGCGCTGCGGGAACTGCAGCGAACCGGCGTGCCGATGAGCCGTGTGTTTCAACGGCTGGGAAATAATTTCCGGGAGGCTATGCCGTGATTTATCTTGACAGCAGTGCCACGACATTGCAAAAACCAAAATCGGTTCTGCATGCTGTGCGAAACGCCATGCAGACCATGGCCAGCCCCGGCCGCGGCGGTTATGCCGCGGCCATGGCCGCCGGCGAGGCGGTGTTCGCCTGCCGCACGGCCGCCGCCGCACTGTTCTCGGCGGAGCCAGAGCAGGTGGTTTTCACAACAAACGCAACGCATGCGCTCAACATTGCGCTTCATGCGCTGGTTTCGCCCGGCGCGCGGGTGGTTTGTTCCGGATTTGAGCACAATGCAGTCATGCGCCCGCTGACCTTGCTTGGGGCAAATGTGGTGATCGCGGGGCGAAAGCTGTTTGACCCGGCGGACACGCTGCGCGCCTTTGACGAGGCAATCACAACAGAAACCGCAGCGGTGGTCTGCACCCATGTGTCCAACGTCTTTGGCTATATTCTGCCGGTGCGCGGCATTGCCGCCATCTGCAAGGCGCGCGGCGTGCCGTTTGTGCTGGACGCCTCGCAGTCGGCCGGCTGTCTGCCGGTTTCGCTGCAAAGCCTTGGCGCGGCCTATATCGCCATGCCGGGTCACAAGGGGCTATACGGCCCGCAGGGCACGGGCATTCTGCTCTGCGGCGAGCCGATGCCCACGCCGCTGATGGCGGGCGGCACGGGAAGCCAGTCGGCGCTGCTCACGATGCCGGACTTTTTGCCCGACCGACTCGAAGCCGGCACGCACAATGTGCCGGGCATCTGCGGCCTGACCGCAGGCATTCGGTTTGTGCTGGAATATGGAGAGGACGCCATTTTACACCATGAAAAAATGGTGATGGAGCACCTGATAGCGCCGCTGCGCGCCGTACCGGAAATTCAGCTCTTTACGGCGCGTTCGGATTGCCAGACCGGCGTGCTTTCTCTGATCGTGAAAAACATGGACTGCGAGGACGTGGCAGAAAAACTTGCCAAGCGCGGCGTGGCTGTGCGTGCGGGACTGCATTGCGCGCCCATCGCCCATGAAAGCGCGGGCACGCTCGAGCCGGGCACGGTGCGTCTGAGCGTCAGTGTGTTCAATACGTCGTGGGAAGGGGAGCATGCGGCGGCGTATCTCAAGGCGCTTGCACAGTCCGGCGATTCGCGCTGATTGGACAAAAAAAGCAGAAATCGCGGGGTTGCTATTGAGCGGCTGATACGATATAATAAATCAAAGTATGCAATGGCCGGAGTGGTGTCTGATGGAAGCGATTAAAAACTTTTTTAGTGAAATTTCATATACGATCCCAACGATCGGCATCATGGATATTATTGATATCGTCGTGGTCGCATTCCTCATTTATGAGGTGATGAGTCTGATCCACACGACCAGCACGGCGCGGATTGCAAAGGGCATTATTGTCCTGCTGCTGCTCACCTGGTTTACGGACATGACGCATATGTATGCGCTGAATTTCATCCTGAATAACACCATATCGCTGGGCTTTTTGGCCATTGTGATTATGTTCCAGCCGGAACTGCGTCACATGCTCGAGAAGCTCGGCGGCAGCACGCTGCGCGAGTTGCTTGAGCCGCGTACCCAGATTGTCGGCACGGAACAGGCGATTAAGCAGACGGTCAAGGCCTGCGAGAATATGTCGCGGGAGAAAGTCGGCGCGCTGATTGTGTTTGAACGCTCCATTCCGCTTGACGAATATTTCAAAAGCGGCACGGTTGTGGACGCCGAGGTTTCCTCGGAGCTGCTGCGCAATATCTTTTTCCCCAAGGCGTCTTTGCACGACGGCGCCATGATTGTGCGCGACAACAGAATTGCGGCTGCCGGCTGCGTGCTGCCGCTTTCCAACAATTACAACATCAGCAGCGACCTTGGCACGCGGCACCGCGCCGGCATCGGCATGAGTGAAGCAACGGACGGCGTGGTTGTGATTGTTTCGGAGGAAACCGGCGCCATTTCGGTGGCAATCGGCGGAATGCTCAAGCGTCATTTGGCGCCGCAGACGTTGGAACGCCTGCTGAACAACGAACTGATTCCGCAGGAGGACGACACGCTGAAAGCAAGTCTGAAGGACACGCTGAAAAGCGGCTTCAAGCGCCTGAAAGGGAAAGGCGGGGACGATCATGCAGAGAAGTAAAATTGTGATGCTGCTGATTGCACTTGCGGCCTCGGTGGGGCTTTGGCTGTACGTTGTAACGGTGGAAAATCCGGAGGATACCGCAACCATCACCTCCATTCCCGTGATTTTTGCGGGAGAAGCGGATTTGCAGAACAATGAAAATCTGATTATCACCAGCGGCGCGGAAGCAACGGTGACGCTGAAGCTGACGGGCAAGCGTTCGGAGCTGAAGAAGCTCAGTCGGGATAATATTGAAATTACGGTGGATCTCAGCCGCGTGACCAAGGCCGGCGAGTATAAGCTCGGCTATCTGATCACCTATCCCGCCGACGTCAACGAAACCAGCTTCACACTCGACGAGCGAAAGCCGGGCAGCCTGACGGTGAAGGCGGAGGAGCTGGTGACGTCGGAGATCCCAGTGAAAGGCGTGTTCACCGGCGATGTGGCCGAGGGCTATATGACCGAAGAAATGGAGTTTGACTACGATCAGATCACCATTCGCGGCACGGCGGAGGCAGTGACGAAGGTCAGCTATGCGCAGGTGATTCTGGATCAGACCGACCTCACCTCGACGGTCACCGCGTCAGTGCCGTATACGCTGACCGGCGCGGACGGCGAACCGGTCACCGGCGCCGGCGTAACGGCAAATATTGCGCAGATTAATGTGACCATGCCGGTTGTGAAATTTAAGAGCATCCCCCTGACGGTCGATTTGACCGAGGGCGGCGGCGCGTTGGCGGCGGACGCCAACTGCGTGATTTCCCCCGCCAGCGTGACCCTTTCCGGCGATGCGGAGATTCTCGATGGGATCAGCAAGATTGTGCTGGGCACCATTGACCTTTCGCAGGTGCGCAGCGGCGACAAGCAGACCTTTGAAATTAAAGTTCCGGCAAAGACCAAGAACGTCAGCGGAGATGATGCGGCCATCGTGACGGTCACCTTCCCGACGCTTGGAAGCGCCACGCTGCGGGTGTCGTCCATTGAGTTTATTAACGTGCCGAAAGGCTTTGATGCAGAGTCCATGACCCAGCTGCTCCAGGCAACGGTGCGTGCGCCAAGTGATGTGATTGATAAAGTCACGACCAATAATTTGCGCGCGGTGGCGGACCTTGGCAGCTATACGCAGGAGGGCACCTACACCGTGCCGGTCACCGTCTATGTGGACGGCTATCCGGAAGCCGGCGTGGTCGGCGCTTATACCATCGTCCTGTCGCTTGCAAAACAATAACGGAGGAGAACCATGCGCCAAATTGTACAGGTGAAAAAAATTATTGATTCGCATCATGCGGAAATTTTTCTGGAGCGGCCATCGGCCTGCGGCGGCAATTGTCATGATTGCGGCGGCTGCGGCGGCGAAAGCCAGAGCCGCATCGTGATTGCGACGGCGGAGAATCCAATCGGCGCGCGCGTCGGCGACAAGGTTTATATTGAGTCGGATACCAAGGTGATCTTTTCGGCCATTTTTCTGGTCTATCTGGTGCCGCTGGTGCTGTTTTTTGTTGGCTATGCCATTGGCCATACGGCGGGCTTTTTGCCGGCGGTATGCGGGGGGGCGGGCTTTGTCGGCGGCATTTGCCTGGCAATTGCCTATAACCGATATGTAGAGAAGCACAAGACGGTTTCGTTTCGCATTACAGCGTTTGCCTGATGTTTGGATATGTGCGGCCGCAAAAAACGTTGCTGGAAGCGGCGCAGTTCTCCCGCTATGAGGCGGGCTACTGCGGGCTTTGCGATTGCCTGCAGCGGCAGTTCGGATTTGCGGCACGGTTTACGGTGAATTATGACCTGCTGTTTTTGTTTTTCCTGTTGGGCGATGCGGAAAACGAGCTGACTGTTTGCCGTTGTCCGGCAAAGCTTTGCCGGAAAAAACAGTGTATCCGCCGGAGCGGGATGCTGGTCTTTACTGCCAAGGTCAGCGTCCTGCTCTATTACTGGAAACTGATTGATAGCTGGCATGATACGCGCGGCCTGCGGAAGTTGGCGTCCGGCGTGTGCGCGCTGGCGCTGCGCGGGGCGTATCGGAAGGCGAAAAAGACCCAGCCGGCGCTGGACGCGCGGATTCGGCGGCAGTTGGACAGCCTCAATACGCTGGAAGCGGAAAAAAGCGCATCTCTTGACCGGACGGCCGATGCGTTTGCCGAAATTTTGCGCGGCTGCGCGGCAATCCTACCGGATGAGCCGCAGCGCAGAGCGGCGGGCGAATGCCTGTATCATGTCGGCAGGTACATCTATTTGACCGACGCCTTGCAGGATTTGCCGGAGGACTTGAAAACCGGCAGCTATAATCCGCTGCAATATCGCTATGCGCTCACGGACGGGCAGCTGCGGCCGGAAGATCGGGCGGCGCTGCTTTTGACAATCGCCGGTTCCATCGACCGCGCCTGCGCGGCGTTTGCGCTGCTTGCACCGCGCGCGGAGCAGACGCTCACCACCAATATCTTATACCAAGGCCTTCCCGCAGTGCTGCAAAGCGTTGCGGCCGGGCACTTTATTCACCGCGGACACAAAGGAGAACTGGATGAAAAATCCCTATGAGGTGCTTGGCGTTTCGCCAAGCGCAACCGACGACGAAATTAAACAGGCTTACCGGGAGCTGGCCCGGAAATATCACCCTGACAACTACCAGAACAATCCGCTGGCGGATCTTGCGCAGGAAAAAATGCAGGAGATCAACGAGGCCTATGATGCGCTGACGAAAAATCGCGGCGCGGCAGGCCGTCGGGCGGATTCCGCCGCTGCCGGCGGGTCTGCTGGCGGCGGTACCCGCTACGCGGAGCCGCCAGATCGCTACCGGCAGGTGCGCGACGCGCTCAGCCGCAATCAGGTGGAAGCGGCCGAACAGATGCTTCGCCAAATGCAGACCCAGGATGCGGAGTGGTACTTCCTGTGCGGCTCGGTGTGCTATCGCAAGGGTTGGCTGGATGACGCGCAGAACAATTTTCAAATCGCCTGCCGGATGAATCCTGGCAATGCCGAGTATCAGCAGGCGCTTGTGCGGATGCAGCAGGCAAGCCCCTATCGCAGAGCGCAGACCGTCGGCAATGTCGACGCCTGTGACTGCTGCGGCAAGCTGGTTGTGGCAGATTGCTGCTGCGAATGTATGGGTGGCGATTTAATTCCATGCTGCTGAAAAAGACGGGAAAGCTGGCGCTGTGCGCCATGCTGACTGCACTTGGCACAGTCCTGCTGTTTGCGGGCGCGGTAACCCCAACGGGGAAGCTGGCGCTGCTGGCAGTGGCGCTGCTCGCGCCTGCGGCGGCGGTGCTGCAATGCGGCGCGCGCTGGGCGCTGGGCTGCTATGCGGCGACGGCAATTGTGGCGCTGCTGCTTTTGCCGGTTAAGTCGATGGCAATTTTGTATTTGCTGGCCGGCTACTACGGCGTTTTGAAGGCATGCATTGAGCGCATCGGGAAGCTGAAGCTGGAATGGCTTTTGAAGCTTGTGTGGCTGAATTTACTGCTCGGCGTGTGCTATTTGGGCCTTTCGGGGCTGCTTTTGAACGCGGTAACGCTCCCGGGCGGCGTTTGGATTGCCGCAGTGGCGCTCAATGGCGCCTTTGTGCTTTACGATCTGGCTTACAGCAAGCTGATCGTGCAATATGAAAACAGAATCGGACGGCATACCCGCCCGTAATTCGATCGGAGTGATTCCTTTGATAAAGAGTATGACCGGGTATGGCCGCAGCGTACAGGTTCTGAACGGCCGGGAATATACGGTTGAGATCCGCGCGGTCAACAACCGCTACTTAGACTGTACCGTCAAAATGCCGCGGCAGCTGAGCTTTGCCGAGGATGCGGTAAAAAAAGCGGTGCGCGACGCAGTCGCCCGCGGCAAGGTGGAGGTGGGCGTTTCGCTCAATGCGCTCTCCGGCGCGCAGGCGAAAATTTCACTGAACCGTTCGGTGGTGGAAGAATATCTGGCGGCAATGAAAACCCTTGCCGATGATTACTGCGTAGCTAACGACATTTCCGTGTCGGCCATCACCCGCCTGCCGGACGTGTTTGTGGTGGAAAAGGCGGAAACGGACGAGGCGCAGGAGCAAGCAGACCTGCTTTGCGTGACTGCGCAGGCACTTGACGCGTTCAATGCCATGCGGGAAACCGAGGGAATGGCGCTGGCCGACGACATCCTTGGCCGTGGCAAGACCATTGCCGCGCTGGTGGATAAGGTGGAGCAGCGCAGCGAGGTGACACTGGCGGAATACCGCGTGCGCCTTGCGGGCAAAATGAAGGAAGTGCTGGCAACAACCGACATCGATGAAAGCCGTATCCTGACCGAGGCGGCGATTTTTGCCGACCGCATCGCGGTGGACGAGGAAACGGTTCGGCTGCGCAGCCATTTGAGCCAGATGGACGGCATGTTCGCCGGTGGCGGCTCCATTGGCCGGAAGCTTGATTTTCTGCTGCAGGAAATGAACCGCGAAACCAATACCATCGGCTCAAAGGGCAACGATGTGGAGCAGGCGCGCACAGTGGTAGAAATGAAAGCGGAGTTGGAAAAAATCCGCGAACAAATTCAGAATATCGAGTAAGGAGATGATGGTATGCGCCTGATTAATATCGGCTTTGGCAATATGATTTCCTCGAGCCGTCTGATCGCAATCGTCAGCCCGGACTCCGCCCCAATCAAGCGAATCATTCAGGAAGCGCGCGAGCGCAGTATGCTGATCGACGCAACCTATGGCAGACGCACCCGCGCGGTGATTATCATGGATACGGATCATGTGATTTTGTCGGCAATTCTGCCGGAAACCGTCGCCGGTCGCGTTGCGGACAAACCGGCGGAGGAGGAAGAACTGTGAAAAAAGGTGTTCTTCTGGTGCTTTCCGGGCCGTCCGGCGTCGGCAAGAGTACGGCCGTCGCGGAACTGATGCGGCACAGGCCGCAGCTGCGTTTTTCCATATCTGCCACGACCCGCCCGGCGCGTCCCGGCGAGATGGACGGCGTACATTATTATTTTAAAAGTCGCGCGGAATTTGACGCGATGGTCGCGCGCGGCGCGCTTTTGGAGCATGCCGAGTATGTCGGAAATGGCTATGGCACGCCGGCAGCGCCGGTGGACAAGCTGCTTTGCGAGGGCTATGACGTCCTGCTGGATATTGAGGTGCAGGGCGCGATGCAGGTAAAGCGGGCCAGACCCGATGCGGTGCTGGTGTTTTTGGCCGCGCCGTCCTTCGAGGAGCTGGAGCGGCGGCTGAACGGCCGTGGTGATACCGCGCCGGAACTGGTGCAAAGACGCCTGGAAACAGCGCGTCGGGAATTTCAATTTGCTGACCGCTACGATTATCTCGTAGTTTCAGATAAGGTGGAAAAGACGGCCGGGGAACTGGACGCAATCTTCACCGCAGAACATTGCAGAACAAGCGCAAACTTTACGCAACGCAAGGAGGAATAATCTATGCTGTACCCACCCATGTCCCAGCTTTTGGAACACATTGATTCTCGCTATCTTCTGGTCAATGCCGTGGCGCACCGTGCCCGCCAGATTTCCATCGAGGCCGATACCTTTGACATGCCGCTCGAGGAGAAGCCCGTCACGCTGGCAATCCGCGAGGTTGCCGATGGTAAGCTCACGGCCTCTGTGAAGGAAGAGTATCTGAAGTAATCAAGCCCGGCCTGGCCTTCCGTTGCAGGGAGGCCAGGCATTCCGCGCATTTTAGGGGGTGCTGTTTTGATCGCTCAAATTGCCGTTTCGTCGGCGGTCTACGCCATGGATAAACCGTATGCTTATCTCATTCCGGCGCAGATGGAGCGTTTGGCGGCGCCCGGCGTGCGGGTGATGGCGCCCTTTGGGCGCGGCAATCGCCGTCTGGAGGGCATGATTCTCTCCGTGTCAGAGCAGCCGGATGCGGCCATGAAAAAGCTCAAGACAGTGGAGAAGATTTTGGACGAAACGCCGGTGCTGTCCCAGGAAATGCTGCGTCTTGCGGCATTTCTCCGGGATCGGTATTTTTGCACATTTTACGACGCAGTGCGTGCAATTTTGCCTGCCGGCGTGTGGCTTTCCGCCCATAACCGCTATGCAGTTGCGCCAGACGCGCCGGAAGGCGCTGCGCGAAGTCCTGTGGCGCAAAGCGTGCTGCAGGCCGTGCGCGCATTGGGCGGCAGCGCGGATGAGCGCGCGCTGCGTAAGCAGTTTCAAGACGAGCCGCTGCAAAAGGCGCTTCGTATTTTATTGGATCAGAAGCTTTTGATTTCCGAAACGGATCTGATGCGCCGTGTGGGCGACAAGACGGAGCAGATCGCGACGCTTGCGGCTTCGGCGGATGACGCGCTTTCCTATGCTGCGTCAAAACGCCGCGCAGCCCCGCTGCAGGCGGCGGTTCTGGAGATGCTCGCCTCCATCGGCAGCGGATGCGTCAAGGAAATTTGTTATTTTACCGGCGCGACAGCGGCGACCTTTCGCCGTTTGGAAACGCTCGGATATTTGGCGCTTTCCGCGCAGCCGATTTTGCGGCGGCCGGAAATTCGCCCGGATGAAACGGCTGAACCGGTTGTCCTAAATGCCGAGCAGCAAGTGGCCTTTGACGGCCTTTCGCAGCAGGCGAGTCGGCCGGAACCGGGCGTCGCGCTGCTGTATGGCGTGACAGGCAGCGGCAAGACGGCGGTCTATCTCCGCCTGATTGCGCAGTGTCTGGCCGCAGGCAAAAGCGCCATGCTGCTGGTGCCGGAAATTGCGCTGACGCCGCAGCTGCTGAGCCTGTTTGCCGCGCATTTTGGCGATCAGGTCGCGGTGTTACACAGCAGCCTGCGGGTGGGCGAGCGCTATGATGAGTGGAAGCGTATTCGCAGCGGTGCGGCGCGCCTGGTGATCGGCACCCGGTCGGCAGTGTTTGCCCCGGCAAACGATTTGGGACTGATTTTGCTGGACGAGGAGCAGGAGCACACCTACAAGTCGGAGAACACGCCGCGCTATCACGCGCGCGAGATTGCCATTTAGCGCGGCGCGCGGGCAAAGGCACTGGTGGTGCTCGGCTCTGCCACGCCGTCGGTGGAAACCATGTATCGCGCAAAAACGGGCGTTTATGGCCTTTATACGCTGAAAAATCGCTTTAACGGCCGTGCGCTGCCAGAGGTTACCATCGCCGATATGAAGCAGGAGCTGCGCGCCGGAAACGGCGCAAGCATCTGCGCGGCGCTTGGCAAGGGGATTGACGAGAACCTCGCGAGCGGTAAGCAGACCATTCTGTTTTTGAACCGGCGGGGCGCAAGCCGGTTGGTGGTCTGCGTGGACTGCGGCTATGTGCCGGAGTGTCCGCGGTGCTCTGTGAGCCTGACCTACCATGCGGCCAATCATCGGCTGATGTGCCACTACTGCGGTCATTCAGAGCCGATTTTGACCCGCTGTCCGGCCTGCGGTGGCCACCTCAAGCGGGTCGGCGCAGGTACGCAGCAGGTTGAGCGCGAGCTGCTCGCGCGCTGGCCGGAAAGCCCTGTGCTGCGCATGGACGCAGATACCGTTTCGGCAACCAATTCCCACGAGGTCATCCTGCGCCGCTTTCGGGAGGAAAAAATACCGGTGCTGGTTGGCACCCAAATGGTGGCCAAGGGGCTGAATTTTGAAAATGTGACGCTCGTTGGCGTGCTTGACGCGGATCAATCGCTCTATGTCGATGATTTCCGCGCGGCGGAAACGACGTTTTCCATGATCACGCAGGTAGTCGGCCGCTCCGGCCGCGGCGCAAGTGCCGGCAGAGCCATCATTCAGACCATGACGCCGGACAACACGGTGCTGCGCCTGGCTGCGCAGCAGGACTATGACGGCTTTTATGAAATGGAAATTGCGCTGCGCGCAATGCGGCAATGCCCGCCGTTTGCCGATTTTTTTACCTTCACCTTTATTGGGGAAAATGAACAGCAGGTGATGCAGGCAGCGGCGGACTTTGGCAGGACGCTCAGTGCAATCCTACGTTGTCCGGAAGAGCGGCAGGACACCATTTTAGGGCCGGCGCCCGCGAGCATTGCCAAAATCAACAACGCTTACCGGTACCGCCTGACGCTGGTGTGTCACAATTCCAAGTCCCTGCGCCAAATGATCGCCGGGTACTTACAAGCGTTTGCCCGAAATTCAAAAAACAAGGGCGTGTCGGTCTTCGCCGATGTGAACGCCTATCAATCATAATTGGAGGAATCAACCATGGCACTTCGTAATATTCTCACAGACCGCGATCCGCAGCTTCGCAAAGCATCCCGTCCGGTGACGGAATTCAATGATCGCCTGTTTACGCTGCTCGACGATATGAAGGAAACACTGGAACTGGCAAACGGCGTCGGCCTTGCCGCGCCGCAGGTCGGCGTGCTGCGCAGACTGTGTCTGGTGGATACCGGCGAGGAAGTGCTGGAGCTGATGAATCCGGAGATTCTGGAAACCTCCGGCGAGCAGGACGGCATTGAGGGCTGCCTGTCGGTTCCGGGACGCTATGGCTTTGTGCTGCGCCCGAACTATGCCAAGGTGCGCGCGCAGGACCGCAGCGGCAACTGGTTCGAGGTAGAGGGCGAGGCGCTCACCGCGCGCTGCCTGATCCATGAGATCGAGCATCTCGATGGCCACCTGTACACGGAAAAGGTGACCCGGTATCTCACCGATGAGGAAATGAAAGAATACGGCGTGGAGGGATAACGATGCGCATTGTCTATATGGGAACGCCGGAGATCGCGGCCATCTGTCTGGACGGACTGGTTTCGGCGGGACATGAGATTGTTGGCGTCTACACAAAGCCCGATACCCCCAAAAATCGCGGCATGAAGATGACCTG
>JAQUZL010000040.1 GCA_028691385.1 Oscillospiraceae bacterium | reverse complement strand
GCAGCCTCCCGCGCGCGGTTGGCCATCATGGCCTTTTCCAGAATGATCTTGGCGATGGCCGGGTTTTCCTCGAAAAACTCGTCAAGGCCGCTGGTCACCACGGAGTTGACCAGTGTGCGCATGGCGCTGTTGCCCAGCTTTGCCTTGGTCTGTCCCTCAAACTGCGCATCGGTCAGCTTGACCGAAAGCACGCAGGTAAGCCCCTCGCGGCAATCCTCGCCGGACACCTTGTCGTCGCCCTTGATGATGCCGTTCTTCTTGCCATAGGCGTTGATGGACGTGGTGAGCGCGCGCTTGAAGCCCTCCTCGTGCATGCCGCCCTCGGGGGTATGGATGTTGTTGGCAAAGGAGAGAATGTTCTCGTTGTAGCTGTCGTTGTACTGGATGGCGACCTCCGCCTCGGAATCGGGGCGCTCGCCATGCAGATAGATGACCTGCTCGTGCAGCGGCGTCTTGTTGCGGTCGAGCCACGCGGCAAACTCGCGAATACCGCCCTCGTAGCACATTTCGTCGGCCTTTTCCTGCCCGGCGCGGCGGTCATAGGTGCTGATTTTCAGACCCGCGTTCAAAAATGCCTGCTCGCGCATGCGGGTATGGAGCGTTTCATAGTCATAGGTGACGTCGTCGAACATTTCGCTGTCCGGCTTAAAGGTGACCGTGGTGCCGTTGTGATCGGTGGTGCCGATCACGGTGATCTCCTGGGTGATGCGGCCACGGGCAAATTTCATCTGGTAAATTTTTCCTCCGCGGTGCACCTGCACCACCAGCCACTCCGAGCAGGCGTTGACGACGGACGCGCCCACGCCGTGCAGGCCGCCGGATACTTTATAGCCGCCGCCGCCGAATTTACCGCCTGCGTGCAGCACGGTATAAACAATTTCCAGCGCCGGTCTGCCGGTCTGGGCTTGAATGTCCACCGGGATGCCGCGGCCGTTGTCGGTCACGGTGATGGTGCCGTCGGCGTTAATGGTCACGGTAATTTCCGTGCAGTAGCCCGCCAGTGCCTCATCAATGGAGTTGTCCACGATTTCGTAGACCAAATGATGCAGGCCGCTGGCCGAGGTGGAGCCGATATACATGCCGGGGCGCTTTCGGACGGCTTCAAGCCCCTCCAGCACCTGGATTTGCGCGGCGTCGTATTCCTGATCGACTCGCTCGTTCAGAATTTCTTCGGACATTGGATGTCCCCCTTCTATATCAACAAAAAATAAACGGTTTTCGCCGGCAAAATCCGGCAAAATCAGGCGCTTGCGCCCTTGCGGTCAAATTCTTCGCTTCGCTCCAAATGGCACAATGGGATTGCGCGGGCGTGCGATTGGGAGCGCAGCGAAGAATCCGGTTTCTGTGCCCGCGCTATGGCTGTGCGTCCCGCGCGGGTCTGGCTGCGGCGCGGAAGCGCTTTTCCATGGTGGCGGCGTTGGGCTGGGTCAGGTAGGCCCGGTGCATGCCGTATTCCTCGGTGACCAAAAAGGTCTTTGGCAGATTGTCGGAAACGTCCACCACCTCGCAGGCGTCCTGAGCGCTTTTCAAAAATGCCCGGCTGTCCTTGCCGATGGTGGCGTGATCCAAATCGAAAATACCGATGATGGATCGGTCGCGCACCGCCATATCCGAGCCGATATTCAAATACATTCCATCACCCCCGAATCTCGCCGCCCACCACCGTGAGCACACGGCCGATGTCGGTCAATTTGTCCTGCTCGCAGCAGGTGATGAACACCTGCCCCGTGCGGATTTGGTTCAATACAAAATCCTGCCGCCCCGCGTCCAGCTCGCTTAACACATCGTCGAGCAGCAGCACCGGCTCTTCGCCGGTGTCGGCGCGGAGAATTTCCCGTTCCGCCAGCTTCAGCGAGATCGCCGCCGTGCGCGTCTGTCCCTGCGAGCCGTAGCTTTTCAGCGAAATCCCGTCCAAACGCACGTCGAAATCGTCCTTATGCGGGCCGGACAGGCACATCCCCGACGCCAGCTCCGCCTGATGATGACGCATTTGATGCGCGCGCAGCGCGTCATACACCGCCGCGCTGCCCGCCATGGGATCATTCACGGTGGAAACGGTCTGGTAGGTCAGAGTCAGCGCTTCTTTTCCGCCGGAAAAATCGCCGTGAAAGCGGGCGGTTTCCCGGGCAAGACTGGCAAGGTAGCGCGCGCGATAGGAGATGACGATTGCGCCGACGCGCGCCATCCGTTCATCAAAGTCCGGCAGCGTGTCCAGTAGGGCGGGATTTTCGTGATAATCCTTCAAAATGCGCCCCTTGTGCTCCAAAAGCTTATGATATTCCGTCAGTGCCTTGTCATAGCCCGGACGCAGCTGGCAAAGCGCCGCGTCCACCATGCGCCGCCTTGCGGCCGCGCCGGTTTTGAGCACCAGCAGATCCTCCGGGCAGAAGAGCACCGTACGCAAAACGTCGGGCAGCGCAGCGCCGGTTTTCTGCTTGACGCCGTTCACGAACAGCTGCCTGCGCTGCCGCCCGGCAAAGAGCACCGCGCGCAGCGTCTGCGCTCTGCCGCCGGAAAACGCCGCCGCATCCAGCGCGGCAAAGGGCGCGCCGAAGCGCAGCAGCTCCGCCTCTTTCCGGGTGCGAAAGGCATGCCCGGTGGACAGATACGTGATTGCTTCGAGCAAATTGGTCTTGCCCTGGGCATTGTCGCCCATCAAAAGGTTGACGCCCGGGTCAAAATTGGTTGTGATCGCCGCGTAGTTTCGGAAATTTTCCAGCTGTAGCGCGTCAAGTCGCATCGGCAGTCACCTGCCAGGCGCCGCCCTGATAGGCAACGGTGTCGCCGGGACGCAGCTTTTTGCCGCGCATCAGGCAGACCTCGCCATTGACCAGCACCTCGCCGCCCTGCACAACGGTTTTCGCCATGCCGCCGGTTTCCAGCGCGCCGCAGAATTTCAGAAAATCCTGCAGCTTGATAAATTCGGTATGAATTGCAACGCCTTCGGGCGCGCCGGACTTTTTTTGTTCATTCATTTTATTTATTCCGCCTTTAGTCGCACCGGCAGTACCATATAGGCAAAGCTGCCGTCATTTTTACAGGGGGTCAGGACGATGGGGCTGAGCGCGTTGCTCAGTTCCAGCACCACCTCGTCGTCCGGCACGGCGCGAATCGCGTCGAGCAGATATTTACAGTTGAAACCGATTTCCAGCTCGCCGCCGTCGCCGGACAAGATGCAGCTGTCGTGCGCCGTACCCACGGTGGAGGCGGTGTTGAACTCCGCGCCGTCCTGCTGGAAGGTGCAGCGCACCGGCGTTTTCACCTTTTCGGAAATCACCAGACTCATGCGGTCCATGACCTGCGCAAAGGCAGAGGTCTTAGCGACCATATGAATGGGATTCTCGGTGGGCAGCACCCGCCGCCAGTCGAGAAATTCGCCGGACAGCAGCCGGCAGATCAGCACCGCGTCGCCAACCTTAAACGAGATATGCTTTTTGCCCGCGGTGAACGACACGGTTTCGTCGGTGTCGTTCAGCAGCTTTTCCAGCTCCTTCAGGCCGACCGACGGCACCACGAATTTGAGCGTGATGTGATTTTCCTCGCTGGTTTTGCAGCGGCGCAGCGCCATGCGGTAGCCGTCCACGGCGACTGTGGTCACATCGTCGCCGGTGATCTCAAACAGGCATCCGGTATGGATGGGACGCGCCTGATTTTCGCTGACGGCAAAGATGGTGCCGTTGATCTGCTTGCGCAGATCCGCCTGGGTCATCTTCACGGAATAGTCGCCCTCCACGTCGGGCAGCTCCGGGTAATCCTCGGCGGTCATGGCGGTGATGGAGAAGCGGGAGATGCCGCAGGAAATGGTAGTGCGGTAGTTGTCATCCACTACAATACTAACCATGTCGTCCGGCAGCTTGCGAATAATATCAGAAAACAGCTTCGCGGGCATGATGCAGCTGCCGCCCTCGGAAACGGTGGCGCTGACGCCAACGGTAATCCCGTTTTCCAAATTGTACCCGGACAGGCGAACGCCCATACCGGCGCGAACGCAAATGCCCTCCAGGGCTTCCAAACTGCTCTTGGGTGACACGGTTCTCGAAGCCAAAGAAACCGCTTGGGTCAGAATTGCTTTTTCACAGGTAAATTTCATGAAAGAAGCTCCTTTCGTACGCTTAGAAAGTAGAAAAAGGAATATGGTTAGTCGTAAGGGGTCGTAGGGAAAAGTTATGTGGAAAAGTGTCAAAAGCCCTTGCCGCGTCAACAAAAATCATCCACAGCCATACTGTGCAGAAAAACCGGTTTTCCACAGCAGACTGTGAACAAAATTTTACGGATGCATTTTCCACAGAAAAGTTTTCCTTTTTCCACAAGAGTCTGTGGAATGAAAAAAAGGTGCGAAAAGCCGCAATCGTGGCGTGTTTTTTTTAAAGCCGCGCGTTGATCGCTGCCGTAATATCGGCAATTTCCTGCTGTAGGCTGCCGGATCCTGCGTCAATCATCTTTTCAATTTCCTGCACGCCATACATAATGGTGGTGTGGTGCTTGCCAAACTCCCGGCCAATATCGGGATAGCTGATGTTGGTCATGTGGCGGCACAGGTACATGGCAATCTGCCGGGCGTGCGCGGTGCCCTTGGTTTTGCGGGTCGAGCGCAGCACGGATTCTTCAATCTGATAAAAGCGCGCCGTTTCGGCAATAATGATCGAGGGCGTGGGAAGTGCCGCGCCGCCGCCCTTATACATGTCGGTGATGCAGCGGGAAACGCTGGCGACGTCGATTTTCATGCCGTTGAGATCGTGATTTGCCTTGATTTTGTTGACTGCGCCCTCAATTTGCCGCACGTTGGAGGTGACGTTGTTGGAGATATACTCGCAGACGTCATCCGGCAGGACAAGGTTCAGCGAGCGCGCCTTGTTGCGGATAATGGCCACACGGGTTTCATAGTCCGGCGGCTGGATGTCCGCAATCAGACCCCACTCGAAGCGGGTCAAAAGCCGATCCTCCAAGGTATTCATTTCCTTTGGCGGCCGGTCAGAGGTCAGCACAATCTGCTTTTTCGCCTCGTAGAGCGTGTTAAAGGTATGGAAAAACTCCTCCTGCGTGGAGGCTTTGCCGGCAATAAATTGAATATCGTCCACCAAAAACAGGTCTGCGCCGCGATATTTGCTGCGAAACTCCACGTTTTTGCCCTGCTGAATCGCGGAGATCAGCTCATTGGTGAACTGGTCGCCCTTGATATAGACAATGCGGAAGTGGGGCGCGGCGCGGTGAATCTCGTTGGCGATGGCGTAAAGCAAGTGGGTTTTGCCAAGGCCGGACGGGCCATAGATGAACAGTGGGTTGTAGCTTTCGGCCGGTTTTTTCGCCACGGCCAGCGCGGCTGCATGGGCAAACCGGTTGGACGGGCCCACCACGAAGTTTTCAAACGTGAACTGGGGATTGAACATCAGCGTGTCCGGCGTGTCCGGTTCTTTCGCGGCGATGGCGCGGTCACCCTGCACCTCCACTTCAATTTCCATCCCGAACAGCTCGCGCATGACCTCGCGAATATAGGCCGAGGCCTTGTTTTTAATGAATTCCTGTCGAAAATCCGTCGGCGTATAGAGCGTCAGCGTTTCGCCGGTCAGCTCGAGCACCTCCGCGTCGTCAAACCACGTGGAGATGGATGGCCATTTGACCTCCATCTGCGCAAGGACTTTCGCCCAGACATAGGCGGTTGAATACATAAACGGGAACTCCTTTCCCGCGGAAAATCAATACTTTTCCAGCGTACAGTAATACCTATTTATTTTAGCATGCAACGGCGTTATTTGCAAGGTATTTCAGGCACATACATTATTATTAAAAAGCGCGTTGCTTGACACGCGGAAACAGGTGTGATAACATACAGCCAAAATGGGAAACTAGATAAAAAAGAGGGAATTGTATGCTTGAACTGAAAAATCTCTGCGTTTCCGCCCAATCAGAAGGCGGGAAGACTGAAATTTTGAAAAACATCAGTTTACAGGTGGAAAGCGGCAAGTTTTTGGTCGTCACCGGCCCCAACGGCGGCGGCAAAACCACGCTGGCGCGCACCATCATGGGCATCATGCCGGCCGAGTCCGGTGAAATTGTGCTGGATGGGACTGATTTGACCGATTTGGATATTACCGCGCGCGCCAAGGCGGGCGTGAGCTATGCCTTTCAGCAGCCGCCCCGCTTTAAGGGCATGAAGGTCAAGGATCTGCTGGAGATTGCGGCGGGAAAGGCGCTGCGGCTGGACGAGAGCTGCGCGTTTCTCACCCAGGTTGGCCTTTGCGCCAGCGACTATATCGCACGCGACGTGGACGGCAGCCTGTCCGGCGGCGAGGTCAAGCGCATCGAGATTGCCACCATTCTTGCCCGCGGAAGCAAGCTGATGATTTTTGACGAGCCGGAGGCGGGCATTGACCTTTGGAGCTTTGCCAGACTGACTGAAACCTTCCGCCAGCTTCACGCGAGGGGCGATGTGACCATCATCATCATTTCACATCAGGAGCGCATCATCCGTCTGGCCGACGAGGTGCTGCTCATCGCCGGCGGCCAAATCCGCGACCGCGGCCCTGCCGATAAAATCCTGCCGATGATCCTTTCCGATACGGTCGTCGGCTGCAACATGCTCGATCAGGAGGCCGGAAGATGCTGACAGACATTCAAAAACAGATTCTTGCCCGCGTGGCGGACATGAAGGACACCGCGCCGGCGCATACCGCCGTCAACATTCGCACCAACGGCCAGAAGGCCTATCGCTCCCAGGGCGAGCATATTAAAATCGAGAGCAAAACCGACCGCGACGGCATCGACATCCGCATCGACCCCGGCACGAAGGGCGAAAAGGTCTATATTCCGGTGGTCGTGTCCGCATCCGGCTTTCAGGACATGGTTTATAACGATTTTTACGTGGGCGAGGGCGCGGACGTGGAGATCATCGCGGGCTGCGGCATCCATAACGACGGCTGCGACGAGAGCCGTCACGACGGCATCCATACCTTTTATCTGGAGAAAAACGCCCGCGTGACCTATATCGAGCGCCACTATGGCGAGGGTTCCGGCACCGGCAAAAATGTACTCAATCCCCAGACCGTGCTGTATCTCAAGCAGGGCGCTACCGTCACGTTGGAAACCAGCCAGATCGGCGGCGTGGACGATACCAAGCGCTATACGAAAATTGTCTGCGAGGGCGCGGATTCCGAGGCCATCATTCATGAGAAGCTGCTGACGCAGGGCGATCAGACCGCCGTTTCGGAGATGGACGTCATTTTGAACGGCGAAAACTCCAAAACCCGCGTGATTTCCCGCTCCGTGGCAAAGGAAAATTCCGTGCAGACGTTTTACCCCCGGGTCGAGGGCAACAATGCCTGCTTTGGCCATGTGAGCTGCGATTCCATCATTATGGGAAACGCCCGGGTCAAGAGCATCCCCGCCATCGCCTGCAACCACGTGGATGCGGGACTGATGCACGAGGCGGCCATCGGTAAAATCGCGGGCGAGCAGATCCTGAAGCTCAAAACCCTCGGCCTTACCGACGCCGAGGCCGAAGAGAAAATTCTTGAGGGATTTTTACGATAAAATCAAACTGCGCATATCATATCGCATTTTGGCGCTCCGCGCCAAAGCGCTTGAGATTTCAAAGCCGCGGCGCGGGACGCGCCGATGGCATATTATATCGCAGCCTGCGGCTGCGATATAATAAAAGAGCATCCCGGGTGACCGTCCGGGATGCTCTTTTTGGTTCTTCTATGTTCAGAGGAGAACCGAAGGAGAAAGAAAAACAGGCTTTCAAAAGCCAGTACAGAATGCCGCCGAGGGGACAGCGGCCACGCTGGGGTGCGTGTTCTGCTAGAACATAGTATAAACCACTTAATTCCCAAAATCAACCAGTTTTACCCCTTTTTTGACAAAGAACAAAAGTTTTTTTCGTCACGTTTCGACACACCCGTTTGTCATACGAGCACAGCGAAGAATCTTACGCTTTCACCGCCAAGTTTTTTCATCGCTGCGCTGCGCAAAAAGGCAGGCGGAAAATCAGTTCCGGCTGCGGCAATTTCTTGACACGGCCCGGCGGTTGTGATACGCTTTTCTATCAGAAGGGTGGAGTTCCATGTTTGATTTGACACTGCTTTGCGTGGGCAAGCTGAAGGAGAAGTTTTATCTGGACGCCTGCGCGGAATATCAGAAACGGCTGGGCGCGTTTTGCACCTGCCGCGTGCTGGAGCTGCCGGAGGGGCGCACCCGCGCCGAGGAAGCGGACGCGCTCCGCGCCAAAACGCCAAAGGGCGCGTGGGTGTGCGTGTTCACGCCGGAGGGCAAAAAGTGCTCCTCGCCGCAGCTTGCCGAAACCCTCGCAGCGGTGAAAACCGCCGGAAAAAGCGCGGCCTGCTTTGTCATCGGCGGCTCAGAGGGCATCGACGAGGCTTTTAAGCGCGCGGCCGATTTCCGCCTGTCCGTGTCGGACATGACCTTTCCCCATCATCTGTTCCGCGTGATGGCGCTCGAGCAGCTTTACCGCGCCGAGTCCATTCAGGCCGGAACCAAATACCATAAGTGAGGTACTATGAAACAAATCATTGTCTATACCGACGGCGCTTGCAGCGGCAATCCCGGCCCCGGCGGCTGGGGCGCGATTCTCGAGTGGAACGGCCTGGTCAAGGAGCTTTCCGGCGGCGAGAAGAACACCACCAATAATCGGATGGAGCTGACCGGCGTCATCGCGGCGCTGTCGGCGCTGAAAGAGCCGTGCGAGGTCGATCTTTACACCGATTCCAAATATGTCTGCGACGCGCTGGAAAAGGGCTGGGTCTGGGGCTGGAAGAAAAAGGGCTGGATTAAGTCCGATAAGAAGCCGGCGCTCAACGTGGATCTGTGGGAGCAGCTGCTGCCGCTGGTCGGCTATCATACCATGCGCTATCACTGGGTCAAGGGTCACGCCACCAACGCGCGGAACAATCGCTGCGACGAGCTGGCGGTGGCGCAGAGCCACAAATTTAAATAGAAGGAGAAAACCATGTTTCCCGAGGGATTTTCCGAAAAAATGCAGCGCCTGCTGGGCGCGGAATATGATGAATTTGCCCGTTCCTATGACCGGCCGCGGCAGCTGGGACTGCGGAAAAATCCGCTGAAGAGCGCATTCGACCTGCCGTTTGCGCTCACGCCGGTGCCGTGGGCGAAGCACGGCTTTTCCTATGCGCCCGGCGCGCGGCCGGGTTTGCATCCTTGGCACGAGGCGGGGCTTTACTATTTGCAGGAGCCGAGCGCCATGGCGCCCGCCGCGCTGCTGGACGCCCAGCCCGGCGAGCGGATTTTGGATTTGTGCGCCGCGCCCGGCGGAAAAACCACCCAGATCGCAGGCGCGATGGCGCAGCAGGGGATTCTGGTCAGCAATGAAATCAACGCCAAGCGCGCCAAAATTCTCGCGCGCAATGTGGAGCGGATGGGCATTGTGAACGCGCTGGTGCTCAATGAGCACCCAAAAAATCTCGCGCGGCGCTTTCCCGGCTGGTTTGACCGCATTTTGGTGGACGCGCCCTGCTCCGGCGAGGGCATGTTCCGCAAGGAGCAGGACGCGGTGACCGATTGGAGCGACCAAACCGTTGCCATGTGCGCCCAGCGGCAGGCGGAGATACTGGATTCCGCCGCCGCGATGCTCGCGCCCGGCGGCCGATTGGTCTATTCCACCTGCACCTTCTCCCCGGAGGAAAACGAGGGCAGCGTGAGCGCGTTTCTGCATCGCCATCCGGACTTTGCGGTGGAGAAGCTGTCTGCGCCGTGGTTTGCGCCGGGTCGCCCGGATTGGGTGCAGCAAAGCGCGCCGGGTCTTGAAAACACCGTTCGGCTGTGGCCGCACAAGCTGCCCGGCGAGGGGCATTACTGCGCCGTGCTGCGCAGGCAGGCGTGCGGCGCGCGGGGCGAAACGGCGGCGCAGAAAGCCGCGCGTCTGCCAAAGGAATTTTTGCAGTTCGCCGCGCAGGCGCTTACGCAGACGCCCACCGGCGTGCCGGTTTCCTTTGGCGAGAACTGGTATCTTTTGCCGGACGGCGCGCCCGCGCTGGACGGCCTTCGTGTGGTGCGCGCGGGACTGGCGCTCGGCGCGGTCAAGCCCGGGCGGTTTGAGCCTGCCCATGCGCTGGCGCTGGCGGGCTTTGCCGCGCGCGGATGCGAGTATGCGCCGGAAAGCTTGGAGCTTGCGCGCTATCTCTGCGGGCAGGCGCTGCCCGGCACGCAGCTTGGCTGGACGGCCGTCACCGTCGGCGGCTATCCCATCGGCTGGGCAAAGGGCGCGGACGGCCAACTGAAAAATCATTTCCCGAAGGGACTTCGCCATCTGGAAAGGGGTACGACATGAACAGAGAATCACGGGGAAAGGCCGGCGTCTATGTGCTGGACATCATCGGCGCGTTTTTGCTGGTCACCGGGTTTCAGGACATTTTCGACAAACACGAATATGTGGCCGGGGTGACGTTTTTTATCGGCGCGGCAGTCTTTTTCGGTGTGGCGGTCTTTCTCGATCGCAAGCAGAAAACCCGCAAAAAGACCATCGACGATCAAACCCACCGCCTGAAATAATGCCGCGCCTGCCATGGGCAGCGGAGGGAACAATCCCGTCCTCCGCGCCACGGCAGAAGCTGCAAAACGCCGGTATTGCCCAAGGGCAATACCGGCGTTCATTTTGCTGACGCACTCACAGGAGCGTCGCGGTTTGACAATTGTGGCAGAAGGTCAGCTCTGCGCCGGAACGATCCGGCAGGCCAAACAGCAGGAACAGTCCCACTGCAGCCACTGCGGCGGCGATTGCAAGGACAATCACCAGCGGCTTTTTAGACTTTTTCGGCATGACCACTGCCGGCATATGGGCGAACGTGTCCTCATCCAGCGGCGGGAAGCTGTGGGTTTCGGTAAACGGGTCGCTCGTCATGGGCGCGCCGCAGATGGGACAATACTTGCCCTCTGCAGATTTGCCGCATTTGGAACAATACATGTGGGTTCTCTCTTTTCGTTCTTCAATTTTTCGCACCAAAAGAGTGTAGCACTCGCACATGCATTTGTCAAAAGAAAAACGTCGAAAAAATCTAAAAAAATCTGCAAAAACAGGAAGAATCAGGCCTTTTTCCGCGCTAAAAGGAACACAGTCGCAAAAATACACAAAAATCCGGCGAAATCCGCAGCGGAAAATGACGAACCAAGCCAAACCACCGAGAGCACCGTCGCCGTGACCGGCTCGACCGAGGCCAGTACGCTTGCGCGCACCGGGCCGATGTCGGCCACACCCTGCAAATACAGCGTAAACGCGGCCACCGTGCCGATGAGCACAATGGCGGCCAGCGCCAGCGCGCCGGAAAAATCCACCGTGAAACGCACCGCAGGCAGCCGGATCACGCTCCCCAGCAGCAGGCCGCTTGCGAGCATGGCAAAGCCCGTGACGGCGGTCGCGCCATAGCGGCCGATGAGGCCTGCCGGGAGGACGGTGTAAAACACCACGCCCACCGCCGCCGCAAGCCCCCAAAACAGCGCTTTTTCCGAGAGCACCAGCGCGCCCGGCCTGCCGCCGGTGGCCAGCAAAAACGTGCCGACCACGGCCAGCGCCAGCGCGGCGACCTCCGCGCCGGAGGGCAGCGACCGCGCGCGCAGACACGCAAGCAGCATCACCAGCACAGGCCCTAAATATTGCAGCACGGTCGCCGTACCGGCGGTGGATTCGGCAATGCAGGCAAGGTAGCTGTACTGGCAGAACAGCAGCCCCAAAAGCGCGAACAGCAGCAGCGTCACAACGCTTTTTTTGTCGCGCCAGATGGCAAAGGCTTCGCCGCGCCGACGCAGAAGTAAGAACGTCAGCAGCACGACGCCCGCGCCAAGCTCGCGAATGGCGGTGAGCGCAGCGGGGGTAATGTCGCTGTGCGCGAACAGATATTGGCCGCAAGCGCCGGAAAAGCCCCAGCCGAAGCCGCCGAGCAGCGCGCAGAAAACACCGCGCGTCGCGCGCGTGGCAGAGGTGGAATGTGGCATGGTAAAGCTCCTTTAAGATTCAGTGTTCCCATTATAGCGCCGGTATGCTAAAATAACAACAAAGTTGCTGTTTTGCCAACCGGAAAATCAAGTGAAAGGCGGAATTTATATGGATTTGGACGCGCTGGGCGCGTGGCGCGCGGTGCTTGCCAAGGAGCTGGACGCGCCCTATTTCGCGGCGCTGACGCAGCGCGTGGCGCGCGCGCGCGCCGCAGGGGCGGTCTATCCGCCCGAGGACGCCATGTTTGCCGCGCTGCGCCTGACGCCGCCGGACAAGGTGAAGGCGGTTATTCTCGGCCAGGATCCCTATCACGAGCCGGGGCAGGCCATGGGACTCAGCTTTTCCGTCCCGTCGGGGACAAAGCTGCCGCCCTCGCTGCGCAATATTTTCACGGAGCTGGAATCGGACGTGGGCGTCCATGCCGAAACGGGCGATCTTACGCGCTGGGCTGCGCAGGGCGTGCTGCTGCTGAACGCGGTGCTCACCGTGTCGCAGGGGCAGGCGGGCAGTCACGCGAAATTCGGCTGGCAGATCTTCACCGACGCGGTGGTAGGCGCGGTGGGCGCGATGAACCGGCCGGCGGCATTCGTCCTCTGGGGCGCGCAGGCGCAAAAAAAGCAGCCGCTTTGCTGCGGCAGCGCCGCGCCGCGGCTGATTGTGCAGTCGCCGCATCCAAGTCCCCTGTCCAGCTATCGCGGCTTTTTCGGCAGTCGTCCGTTTTCGAAAATCAACGCATTTTTGGCGGAAAACGGCCAGTCGCCCATCGACTGGCAGCTATAGAGAATTGCGCGCCGACGCGGATTTGGCCGCGACCGGCCGGGAAATTGGTCAATTTTGCCCATTTGCCGATTGTTTCCCCGGAAAAGGCATGATATGATGGGCATATCTTATCAGTAATTACGGAGGGACGTATATGCGCAATCATTTCTGCAAAATGCCGCTCTGGGAGGCGTCAAAGACCTTGGTTGACGTGGCCGAGGGACGCAAACCGGCCGAAACCGTGATTCGCGGCGCGCGGCTTGTCAACGTCTGCACCCACGAAATTCAGGAGAATATTGACGTGGCCATCGCCTGCGGCCGCATCGCCATGGTGGGCGATTGCGCGCACTGCATCGGCGAGGGCACTCGCGTCATCGACGCGGCCGGGCAGTATCTCGCGCCGGGCTTTCTCGATGGGCACATCCACATCGAGTCGTCCATGCTGACCGTCAGCAGCTATGCCAAGGCCGTCATTCCCCACGGCACGGTGGGCGTCTATATCGACCCCCACGAGATCTGCAACGTGCTGGGCGTCGAGGGCGTCAAGTGCATGGCGGACGACGCGCGCACCGCGCGGCTCAAAACCATGATCACCTTCCCGTCCTGCGTCCCCGCCGTCGAGGGCTTTGAGGACGCGGGCGCGCGCATCACCGCAAGCGAAATCCGCGAGACCATGCAGTGGGACGACGTGGTGGGGCTTGGCGAAATGATGAACTACCCCGGCATTGTGCTGAACTGGGACGGCCCGCACGACATTGTGGACGAAACCCTCAAGGCGGACAAGGTGGTCACCGGCCATTATTCTGTACCGGAAACCGGCCGCGGCCTGAACGCCTACATCGCCGCCGGCGTGCGCTGCTGCCACGAGTCCACCCGCGCGGAGGATGCGCTGGCCAAGATGCGCCTTGGGATGTACGCGCAGGTGCGCGAAGGCTCCGGCTGGCGCGACCTGCACGAGGTCATCCGCGCCATCACCGAGCACACCGTGGACAGCCGCTATGCCTGCCTGATCTCCGACGACACCCATCCCGACACCCTGATTGACGCCGGGCATCTCGATCACATCGTCCGCCGCGCCATCGAAGAGGGCGTCGACCCCATCACCGCCATCCAGATGGTCACCATCAACACCGCCCAGTGCTTCCGCATGGAGCAGGAGCTTGGCTCCGTTGCGCCGGGCAAGTGCGCGGATTTGGTGCTCATCGACGATCTCACCGCCTGCCACGTCACCAAAACCTGGATTGACGGCGACCTTTTGGCCGAGGACGGCAAGCTGCTGGTCACCCTGCCGCACTATACCTTCCCTGCATGGGCCAAGGACACCATGCACGTGTCCGGCACGATCACCCCGGAGACCTTTGCCATCTCCGCCCGGGGGAAGGACGCGGCCACCGTGCGCGCCATCGAGGTTATCCCGGCGCACGTTGCCACCATCGAGCGCCACGTGACCTTGCAGGCCAAAAATGACCGGCTGGAAGCAGATGTGGCGCAGGATGTGCTCAAGGCGTTCGTCTTTGAGCGTCATCATGCCACCGGCAAGGTGGGCGCGGGCTTTGTCAAGGGCTTCGGCATTCATTCCGGCGCGATGGCGCAGACCGTCGCCCATGACGCGCACAACCTGTTGGTGGTCGGTACCAACGACGCGGACATGGCGCTGGCTGCCAATACGCTCATCGCCTGCGGCGGCGGCATGTGCGCCGTTTCCGGCGGCAAGGTCACCGGCCTTGTGGAGCTGCCCGTGGCAGGCCTGATGAATGAAGCCTCCGCCGAGGAAACTGCCCAAAAGGTGCAGGCGCTGGAGCGCGCCTGGAAGGACATCGGTTGCAGCATGGTTTCGCCGTTCATGACCATGGCGCTGGTGCCGCTGGCGTGCATTCCCGACCTGCGGCTCACCGACCGGGGGCTTGTGGACTGCAACACCTATCAGTTTGTGGATTTGTTTGTGGAGTAAGCGCCGGACGCCCCGCCATATGGCGGGGCGTCTTTTTTCCGCGCGACCTTTTAGTCTTGCATTTTCCAAAAAGGGATGCTATAATCAGTTCAATCTTGCGGCTGTAGTTCATCGGTAGAACTTCTGCTTCCCAAGCAGATAAGGCGGGTCCGACTCCCGTCAGCCGCTCCAAAAGATATGCTTTCCGTTCGTGGGCAGCATATCTTTTTTTTCGTTACGAAATGAGGGCGCCAATGAAAAAACTGCTTTGTTTGATGCCGCTGCTGGTTCTGCTCTGCGCGTGCGCCGCAGAAAAAAACTTCACCGACGAAATGAAAATTCCCTACGCGGCCGATCTGTCTGCGGAAGATGGCGCGGACAGCGTGGAGCGGCAGGGCGATCACGAAGATTC
>JAQUZL010000039.1 GCA_028691385.1 Oscillospiraceae bacterium | reverse complement strand
ATACCCGGCAAGATTACCGCTTATTCAAACTGTCCCGCATGTCCAACTTGCAGTTACAGGAAAAAACTTTTGTGCCGCGAGAGTATGAAAAGCCGCAATTGGATTTTGATGATCTGCTGGAAGCCATGCAGACGAGAATCAAAATCCGGATTCACCGATCTGTGATGGACAGAGTGCTTGACGTTTGTGCTTTTGAGAACTTTACCCCAGACGGTGAGGAACATTATCTTGTGAATTTCCCCTTCATCGAAAACGACTATTACTACGACATGCTCCTGAGCCTTGGAACAAAATGCGAGTGCCTAGCGCCGCCGCATATTCGCGCGGAACTGAAGCGGAAAATACAGGAGATCGCCGCCCTATACGCTTGAAGGATTTCTCTCTGACACAACACCGCACGGAAAGTCATGCGACTGCCGACGCACTGCGATAGCGTGACAGCATACGAACGCTTTTCCCGTGCATTTACCCGCTTTCATGGGGTCAGCCCCACCCAGGCGCGCCCTTGAACGATGAGGGACTGGAGATCTCCCCCACGGCAGACGTGCAAAACCCGGATTACACCTGCGCGATTTTGATTGCGGTGAACGAAAAAAAGGATGCGCAAAAAATACAGACAAACGGAAGGTTCCGCTTTGTCTGTATTTTTTACCGTTCGCTTACGCCTTTTTAACCGCTCGCAGTTCGATGTAGCCGCGCTCGCCACGTGGCTCCAGCTGGATGCGGGGATTCGCATCGTCCCAGACGTAACCGATGGCCGACGGCTCGTACCGATTCATCGCCGATTGCAGCGATTCGATGGCCACGCAGTAGTCCTCCTCGGCGAATGGCTCCGACTGGAACATGAGATAGGCCGCTGCGGGCAGGTCAATGACGTCGAAGCCCTCCGGCACCACGCCGTCATAGTCGACAGCCACCTCCACGCCCTGCACATACTCCGAATTCCCTGCACGGTACAGCTCCGGCAGCCACAGACAAACCGGTTCGCCGCAGAGGGACTTCATGCTGGTGAGCACGCCCCACACATCACAGCCCACCTCCTCGCAGTAGGCGAGGTAGTCCGCCGCTTTTACGCCGCGCCTGATGAGGACCTTCCGCGCAGACTTTTCGATGACCTGAATAAAAATACACTTTTCGTTTGCCATGTTGGTACGCTCCTTTTTCCACAATTCTCGGAATTTAACGCCGTAAGCGGTGAACAGCGGCAGCGGCACGGGACGCAGCGCATATTCCTTGGGATTGCACCCGAATTCCCGCGCAAACGCCCGCTGGTAGCCGTCCACACTCTCGAAGCCTGTGTCCAGCGCAATGTCGATGACCCTGACCTTCTCGTCCCGCAGCCGCAGAGCGGACTTAGAAAGCCGAAGCCTGCGGATGTAGTCGGTGGGGGCAAGCCCCGTCAGTTCGTGGAAAATCCGCGCGGCGTACCACGGGGAAAAGCAGGCGGCTTCCGAGAGCTTCGCCAGATTGACCGGCTCGGTCAGATGCGCCTCAATGTAGTCCTGCATCCGCTGGACAGCAAGTGTTTTGTCGTTCATACCGGTTCACTTCCTTACGGAAAAAGAATACCACGCAAGGCCGTACAATTTCTCGACGCCGCTTGCGCTGTTTTTGGATTTGGATATTATATCATGATTTCATCATGATATAATATGGCCGTCTGCCGCTTCCAGCGGCAGGGCCTTGAAATATTAAGCGCTTTGGCGCAGAGCGCCAAAATGCGCATATAATAACGACTTTGTCGTTAATTATATCATGATTTCATCATGATATAATATGGCCATCTGCCGCTTCCAGCGGCAGGGCCTTGAAATATTTTAAGCGCTTTGGCGCAGAGCGCCAACATGCGCATATAATAACGACTTTGTCGTTATTATATCATATCAGCTGCGGCAAAAGTATTTGACGATGGAATCATCCGGGGTTAGAATAAAAGTAGAATCGAAGCAGGAGGTACGTCATGGCGACAACGGTTGATTATATTGAATTTGTCTGCGAGCAAATCGCGGGTGTGGGCGCGGTGCGCTACCGCAAAATGTTCGGAGAGTACATGGTGTATGTAAATGACAAGCCGGTTCTGCTGGTGTGCGATAACACCGTGTTTGTAAAGATTTTACCGGCGCTGTCCGACTTGATGGCAGGTGCAGAAACTGCGCTGCCCTACGAGGGCGGCAAGGCACATTACATTTTGGACATTGAGGACAGGGCACTGACACAGGCGGTCATCCATGTTTTAGAGCCAGTCACGCCACTGCCGAAAGCAAAAAAGAAAAGCGCTGGCACATGATGACGGAGAAACCGTTTTTCATTGACCACATCCCCGCCCTGCTCTACGGGGAACCGTCCCAGAAGGTATACTTATTTGTCCACGGCCAGTGCGGATGCAAGGAGGAGGGCGTGGCCTTCGCCGAGATCGCCTGCCCTGCCGGGTATCAGGTGCTGGCAATCGACCTGCCGGAGCACGGGGCGCGCAAGCGCGAAAAGAACCGTTTTAACCCGTGGACAGCGGTGGCGGAGCTGCAGACGGTGATGGGATTTATGAAGTCTCGCTGGAGTGAAATCAATCTTCGTGCCAACAGCATCGGCGCCCACTTCTCCATGCTGGCCTTTGCGGGCGAGGACATTTGCAAGGCGCTATTTGTCTCTCCCATCGTCAACATGGAGCGGCTGATTGCAGACATGATGGGCTGGGCAGGCGTCACCGAACAGGCGCTGTGGGAAAAGGGCGAGATCGCCACCAATTTTGGGCAAACCCTCTCGTGGCGCTACCTCACTTGGGAGCGGGCGCACCCGGTTCAAAACTGGCGCTGCCCCACGGCAATTCTCTATGCCGGGCAGGACAATATGACCAGCCGGGAAACGGTAGAGCAGTTCGTGGGTACCCACGGCGCGGCACTCACCGTCATGGAAAACGGCGAACATTGGTTCCATACGCCGGAACAGCTGGCGGTTTTGCAGGCATGGGAGAAGTCCGAGCTTGAAGCAGCCAAAGGAGAGAATCCCCATGGCGTTTGATTTTAAGAAGTATACATGGAATTTGACCTGCCGAAAAGCAAGCCGCAGATTGTGACCGTGCCGCGTGGCAACGATATCGCCGCGCGTGGGCAGGGCGACCCCAACGAGGAAGGCGGCGCGCACAAAACAGCGGCGGGCGTTCTCTGCACCGTGGCTCATTTGACGACGAGTCTGCCCGTGTGGCAAAAACATTCTTACGCTATTAAAAAATTGATTCCGAACAAATGCAGGATGCCAATCGTGTTGCTGCCGGGCAAACTGTTTTCGTGGAGGAGCAGAAGTTGTGCTTCGGATTTCAATTGACATACGCCCTATATGCCTCATCTCATCAAAGAAAAAATCCCAATATCGACTTGCATCCACGCCACAGGAAAGGCAATTTTGTATTGGCAAAATTGTCATTAACAATTTGAATTTTGAATAGGATAATGAAAAAAATAGCACAATTTTTTTGGGGGATCAGGTTGAAGTCGAAGATTGATAAAAGGCTGTTATACATTTTACCTTCTATTTTAGCATTGTGCATTTCCATTACGGCTCTGCACTATCAATTCAGCAATCAATTATTTGATATGAATAATACTTGTTATTATAGTTATGTGAATGCAGCACAGGATGAACAGACCTGCCTAGCAGTCATAGATGAAACCTTATGGGAATCAAAGGTTACAGGATTCACGATTCTCAAGAATCTGCAGGGAGGTTACCTGACTTCCGATAATACATATGCATTCAATGAATCCTATCAAGTCGTCTTGATGGATATTTCCAGAGATAAGGCTCAAATGATTGCGGTAAAGCTGAAGGAAGCATTTGAGCAGGATATCGTGCTTGTTGGGGAGGTTGTTATGACATCTTATTTCATGTCCGGCGAAAATAAGGCGAAAAGCTTAACCGACTGATACCAAGCATCTGGATCTTAGCCTTGACTTTTCAATCTTGGCAGTATGTAATCAGTAACGGAGTTGCTCTGATTAATACTGGAATTCTTATCTATGCCTTCCTTCAAACGGATAAAAACTCTATGCTGAAAATACAGAGCGTTTCTATGGCATTGCTTCTCTTGACCTATGCTGTCAGCGAGTGCTGGGGTTCGGTTATCGCAAATAGCATGAGTATTATTAGAAATCTATACAATTCACGGAATGCAAAACCAAAGATTTGGGTCAATGGACTGAATATTAGCGGTAGCGGTTGCGACCAGTCTTGCAACAAATAACGGAATAATAACCGAATCTCTTCCCATTATCAGCTTGGTTTTTTATAGCATTGCTGTTATGAAGATTAAGTCCTCCAATGGCTTAAAAATTGTAACCTGCATTGACATGATGATGTGGCTGATTTATGATTTCAAAAATATGCTTGTCATATGCGTTATATCAGATTTGATTGCATTGTTTATGTTGCTCGCACCCTCTTTTTAAGCTATATGGATAAAAAAGATGCAAGCGTTCCGGCGCAAAACGCTTAACCCGACTGAAGTGGTAAAAAGATGGTAGACGCTTTCGTGTCTACCATCTTTTTGTGCGAATATGAGAAAAAGGAGCGTGTGATTATCGAACTGAATTTCCTCGTTGGAAGTCATGTTCCGCAGTGCGGTATCATCGCCGTGGTCGATGCGTTTTCCGCCCTCGGTCAAATCAAAAACATTGACCACAAAGACTTGATTCGCACTGCCGTCCGTGTTCCAATCGATGGATACCGCTTCCTGCTTGATTGCAAAGAAGCTATATTTCAAAAAGAAATCGTGATAGAATGGAGGAAAGACGGAGACTTTCCTCGGCCACCGCGTGGGCGAAATTATGCGTTTTGCAGCTCTGCTCCGGGATGTGACGCCCACCATCGCATGGCGCATCCGGGACGAGGAAACGTCGTGCTGGGACTCACCGCAGCCGGAATTCTCGTGTGCGCTGTGGCGTTTCTAGCTTCGTTGGAAGAATTGGTGATCACCGCAAGCTCCAAAAAACTTTGCCGCGACTGCAAGGGGCTTATTGCCCGCTGATCTCCGATTCGGCAGCAGCGCTATCTGAAAGAAAGGTCATGGTTTCTATGGAATTTTGCGAAAAATTACAGGAGCTTCGCAAGCGCAAGGCGCTCACGCAGGAGGAACTGGCCCAGGCACTGTTTGTCTCACGCACAGCCGTGTCCAAATGGGAGTCCGGCAGAGGCTTGCCAAGCATTGACTCTCTGAAAGAAATCTCCAAGTATTTCTCGGTTTCTCTGGATGAATTGCTCTCCGGTCAAGAAATTTTGACTGCCGCAGAAGAAGATAGCAGGCAGAAACAGCAGCGTTTTCGTGATTTGGTGTTCGGCTTGCTGGATTGCAGCATTGCCATGTTTTTGTTTCTTCCCTTTTTCGGGCAGCGCGTGGATGGGCGCATTCAAGAAGTGTCGCTAATTTTCCTGACCCAAGTGGAACCGTATATTCTGATTCCCTATTACGCTTGCGTTTTTGGCCTGATTGCGTTGGGAATCCTTACTCTGGCATTTCAGAATTGCACGTTCCCCTTTTGGGTCAAGTACAAAAGCAAGCTGTCGCTGGGGATCAGTGCAATCGCTGCTCTGTTTTTCATGGTGAGCCTGCAGCCCTACGCAGCCATTTTTACCTTTCTGTTTTTGATCATCAAGGCACTGATGCTGATAAAATGGCTTTGACACGGATCGTATCATCCCCGTGACGGCGGGATTCTATCATTTTCACGCTCCCGGCGGTAGCGTAGGCATAGAAAGCATGCTGACACCTCACCAAAAGGAGTTTATAACATGAAACAGATTTTTTGCAGATTCTTACCCTCGCTTTGCCTTTTCGGACTGTTTATTCTTTACACGGCGCTGATCCAGTGTATGGACGTGCTGCCCATCGGGCCAAACGGCTCCGCTGTAGGCTTCGCGGCGGTGAACGGCCCGGTACATGAAGCGTTGGGCGTTCACCCCGCGCTCTATACCATTACCGACTGGCTGGGGCTTGTGCCGATTTTTGTCGCCTTTGGGTTTGCCGTTCTGGGGCTTGCACAGCTGATCCGGCGCAGAAGCATTCTCCGGGTGGACGGCAGTATCCTTATACTGGGTGGTTTCTATCTGCTGGTGATGGCCGCCTATCTCTTTTTTGAATTTGATCGCGTCAATTTTCGGCCGGTTCTAATTGACGGCATTTTGGAGCCGTCCTATCCATCCTCCACCACGATGCTGGTACTGTGCATCATGCCGACTGCCATGATGCAGTTTTCCAGACTGCTTCACAACCGCATGGCAAAAAACACCGTGAACGCCGTCTGTGCCGCATTCGCAGCGTTTATGGTGGCGGGGCGGCTGATCTCCGGCGTTCACTGGCTTACCGATATTTTGGGTAGCGTGCTGCTCAGCGGGGCACTGGTGACAGCGTACCGCGCCGCAGCCACGCTGATGGCGCAGCGGTTGGAAAAAACCGAGTAAGGAAGTATCTGATATATGGAACCTAAATTTATCAATTTAACTCCGGAAAACCTCGCCTCGGAACACCTGTGCTGCATCATCCGCAGCCGGAAACCCCATCCCGGGGTAGCGGCCAAGCGCCACTGGCTGGCGGAGCGGCTGGGCGAAGGGCACATTTTCCGGAAGCTGCACGAAAAAGCCTCGGTTTTTATCGAGTATGCGCCGCTGGAAACCGCTTGGGTGCCCGTCGTGGGTGACAATTACCTTTATATCTACTGCCTGTGGGTAAACGGCGAGAGCAAGGGCAAGGGGTACGGCAGGTCGCTGATGGAATACTGCCTTGCAGATGCGAAGGCGCAGGGCAAGTCCGGCGTATGCATGCTGGGGGCGAAACAGCAAAAGGCATGGCTTTCCGACCAGCGCTTTGCCGAGAAGTTCGGCTTCAAGACTGTGGACGCCACTGCGAGCGGCTATACGCTGCTCGCGCGCTCCTTTGACGGCACGCTGCCGCAGTTTGCTGCGCACGCCAGAACGTGCACAATTGAGCGCAAAGAGCTGACCATCTATTATACTTGGCAATGCCCCTATGTGGGGCATTGCCTGCAGACCGTCCGCAACTATTGTGAAGAACGGGAAATGCCGCTGACCCTCATTCCGGTGGAAACGCTGGAACAGGCAAAGAAGTTGCCCTGTGTGTTCAACAACTGGGCCGTGTTTTACAAGGGCAGCCTTGAGACGGTGAATTTGCTGCTGGATGTGGAAATTTTAAAAAGAATATGCAAACACAATGCGTAAAGCGATTGGGTATGAAAGCGGCCGCGCAAATGACAGGATACAAATTTCAACTTGAACGGATTCCCACCGGGCTGTGCGGCCAGCCGACAGAAAAAGCGCGGATCGCAAAATCGTGACGAATGCTCCTTGATGTGTTATACTCTAAGAAAACACACCAAGGAGCATTTTATGGTTCGAGATATTTGCAAAGACGAAACTTTTCTCGCACAAAAAGCAGTGCCCGCCACAGCGGAGGATTTGGCCGTGGCGCAGGACTTGCTGGAAACGCTGATGGCGCACAAGGAAGGCTGCGTGGGTATGGCGGCGAATATGATTGGGGTCAATAAACGCATCATCGCATTTGATAACGGCGGCGCGTACATGGTGATGTGGAATCCCCGGATTGTCAAGCAATCCCAACCCTATCAGACCCAAGAGGGCTGCCTGTCCCTTGTGGGTCAACGCCCGACAAAACGCTACAAATCCATCAAGGTGCAGTATCAAAACAGCGAATTTCAGACGCGATTCAAGACCTTTACCGGCTTTCCCGCGCAGATTATTCAGCATGAGGTGGATCACTGCGAGGGAATTATCATTTGAGCGAAGATGCGCTCTGGCCAGATCGGCCGCAAATGCACGTCATGGCCGCCGCTTCTTATTTCTTTTTCAACTTTTGTTTCTGCCCGAACTGATCGACAATATAGGTGTTTTCCAGGTTGCCGATGAGGCTTGCCTTGACCGCCGCAATATATTCCTGCCGCAGCCGGTCACGCTCGGCAGCTTCCTCCGGCGTCAGTGTTTCCAGCTTTGCCTTGCGCGCCAGCGCATTGATGCGGTCGATTTTTTCCTGTTCCATTGTTCACCTCATAAATATCGGGAGATCGTAATGCCGATCCGTCCCTTTTTTGTTTCCCCGCCAACCGTGGTGAGTTCTAGCTTTCCAAGGCTCCGCACCGTGATCGTGTCGCCCATGGAAACCTGCTTGTCCGACTTGATGGTGGGCATGTGATTGAGCGTCGCCTTGCCGCCCTCGATCAGCGCCGCCGCCTTGCCGCGGCTGAGATGGAAGCCCGACGCCACCACCGCGTCCATCCGCAGGCTGGAAACGGTGTCGCGAATCTCACGGATTTTTTCCTCCGGCCGCCGCAGCAGCCCCACTGGGATTTCCGCAAGAGAAAGCTTAGAGCGCCCCGCCGTGCTCAAATTTTGCAGGATATAGGGCAGAATTTCTCGCAGTGCAAAGAAATCGCAGCTGCCGCTGTCCACAAAAATATCGCCGACCGTTTCCCGCTTGATGCCTGCCCCCATCAAACTGCCGAGAAAATCCCGATGGGTCAGGCCGTCCCCGGCGTGAAACGTCGCGCGCACCAGCGCCACGGGAGAATTCTCCCCCGAAAAGTAGGATTCCGGTTCCAGATAGTCCGGCAAATAAGCGCACACCGTGCGCTCCGCCGCATCGAACCCGCCGAAAAACTGTCCCGCCGGCAGACCTGCCGCGCGCAGCAGATTCCCGGTCAAAATGCGCTCTCTGGCTGTGAGAAACGCGGTGGCCGTCGGAATGTTGCGGTCATACCCCGCCGCGATGCGATCCATCGCGCGCGCCAATATGATTTTGTCCTCATCCGTTTCCGCAAAACGGGCGATGAGCGTTGCTTTATCCACAATTTCACCTCAAATAATTCCGTTGCCAGTAGTTTACCACACAATGACCCATTTGAAAAGGGATCGGTTTGTCCGTCGCGCCAAAGTGTGATCCAAGAAAGAAAATTTGAAGCGCAAGGTGATTGTTATGTTAACCGAAATGCAACAGCAGCTTTTTTCCCTGCAGGATGAATCCTATCGCGCCTTTCACGCGCGGCTCATCCCCACCGTTGCGCCCGCGCGCGTGATCGGCGTGCGCGTGCCGCAGCTGCGACGCCTTGCCGCAACGCTTTCCGGCACCGATGCGGCGCAAGCCTTTTTGCGCGCGCTGCCGCATGATTACTATGAAGAAAACAATTTGCACGCGTTTCTCATCGAGCGCATCCGCAGCTATCCCGCTGCCATGGCCGAAACCGAAGTCTTTTTGCCCTATCTTGACAACTGGGCAACCTGTGACAGCTTTGCGCCCCGGATCTTTGCCGCGCACCCGGCGGAAGTTTATGATCACGTGCTGCGCTGGCTGCGCTCTACCCACGTCTACACCGTCCGATATGGCATTGTCACGCTGATGCGGCTGTATCTCTTCGCGCAGTTTGACCCTGCGCAGCTGCAGCTTGTCGCGGCGCTCCCAGCCCGGGATTATTATGTCACGATGGCCGCCGCCTGGTATTTTGCCACCGCGCTGTGCAAGCAGTACCCCGCCGCGATCGTCTATTTTGAACAGCGGCTTCTGCCGCCCGCCGTCCATGCCAAGGCGATTCAGAAAGCCACCGAAAGCCGCTGTCTGGACAGCGCTGTCAAGACCTATCTGCGGCAGCTGAAATAGCCGCCGCGCAAACGCGCCCCAAAGCCGACCGGCTTTGGGGCGCGTGCTTTTAATAGTTTTCTTTTCTGACCTCAAAATAGCTCTGGGAGAATTTGCAGACTGGGCAAACGTCGGGCGCTTTGACACCCATCACCAAATGGCCGCAGACGCGGCATTCCCAAATGGTCTGCTTGCTCTTTTCAAACACCTTCTGCATCTGGACGTTTTCCAGCAGCGCGCGGTATCGCGCCTCATGCGCCTTTTCGATCTCGCCAACCCGGCGGAACAGCTCGGCCATCTCGGCAAAGCCCTCGGCCTCGGCGTCCTTGGCAAACCGGTCATACATATCCGTCCACTCATAGTTTTCGCCCTCTGCCGCATGCAGCAGATTGGTGGCAGTGTCGCCGAGATTGCCCAGCGCCTGATACCAGATTCTGGCGTGCTCCTGCTCATTGCGCGCCGTCTTGAGGAAAATTTCACTCAACTGGTCATAGCCTTCCTTCTGGGCAATGCCTGCAAAGTATGTATATTTGTTGCGTGCCTGCGATTCGCCGGCAAAGGCTTCCATCAGGTTTTTCTCGGTTTGCGTTCCGGCAAACTGGTTTGTGCCGGAAGCCTGTGCAGCTTCCATCTTTTCAAACATGGATGCCGGCTGATGACAAATTGGGCAGGTAAAGCCCGCAGGCAGCGCGCCCTCGTGGATGTAGCCGCAGATGGTGCAGCGATATTTGACCGTTTCAGACATATGGTTTCCTCCCAAATCTTCGCTGCGATCCCGGTACAGGGTATGCAGCATTTTTTCCGCCAGTTCGCTCAGCGGCTTCCCGTAGAAATCGCGGTACAGCGCCTTGATTTCCTCATTATCATGACTGTCACGCAATGTGAGCGCCCGATCTCTTTCATACAGACTGTCCATGCGCTTTTCCCGCGTCGCGTCCGCCTGATCAAGCGCCTGCTTGGGCTGCCCGCCGCCGCCGATGCATCCGCCGGGGCAGGTCATCACCTCGATGAAGTGATACTGCTTGCCGCCCGCCTGCATGCGGGCAATCAGTTCGGCGGCATTTTTTGTGCCATAGACCACCGCCACGTTCAGTTCCAGTCCCGCGATGGTAAGCGTGGCCTCCTTGATGCCGGAAAGGCCGCGCACCGGCTCAAGCGCATAAAGCTGCGCCGGTGCCGGTTGTCCCGTAAGGAACTGATAGGCCGTGCGCAGCGCCGCTTCCATGACGCCGCCGGTGTTGCCAAAAATGACGCCTGCGCCGCTGGCTTCGCCCATCAGCCGGTCGAAGGTCGATTCGGGCAGCGCGGCAAAATCAACCGCGCGCTGCTTTGCCCACCGGGCAAGCTCGCGCGTGGTGATGACATAGTCCATATCGCGCAGCGTATCGTCGCCCCAATAGGCGGCGGAAGCGCGCATCTCATCCCTGCGAATTTCAAACTTTTTCGCCGTGCAGGGTGTGACCGCGACGTTCACAATCTTTTTCGGGTCAATACCGACCTTTTTTGCAAAATATGTTTTGACCGTCGGTCCCTGCATCCCGATGGGACTTTTAGCCGTTGAGAGATTGGGCAGCAGCGCGGGGAAATAGGTTTCGGCGTATTTGACCCAAGCGGGGCAGCAGCTGGTAAACTGCGGCAGCGGGCGCGTCTTTTTCGTGATGCGCTCAATCAGCTCACTTGCTTCCTCCACGATGGTCAAATCGGCGGAAAAATTGGTATCGAGCACATAGTCCGCGCCCAGCGCGCGCAGCAGCGCCACCATTTTTCCCTGCACAAAGCTGCCCGCAGGCATGCCGAATGCCTCGCCCAGCGCGGCGCGCACCGACGGCGAGGTGTTAAACACCACAATTTTTTCCGGGTCTGCCGCAGCGGCGGCCACCGACTCATATTCATACTTTTCCGTGATACTGGACACCGGGCACACGTTTGCGCACTGCCCGCAGTGAATGCAAACGGCCGTATCGTTGGTATCTGCCAGCGAATAGGTGCCATGCACACCAATATCCTCCGTGCAAACGGTTTTGCACTGCCCGCATTTGATGCAAAGCGCCTCATCACGCAGGATGGCCGGGTTGTCCTGCTCAATCGGCACGCGAACGGTTTCGGGTAAATGTTTCCTCATTGCAACACCTCCAAAAAATTTCTTACAGATGGAATTTGACAACTATATTTCTATGTTACCATATTTCGCAAAAAAACGGCAACCATTTCCTCGTTTGCGCGCAGCAAAAAACGCTGCCTTGCGGCAGCGTTTTTTAAGGTCTTATTCCCCGAGGAACTTGCGGCCAAGCTCGTCGGCCTTCAGCATGGCGTTGTAAACGTCATCGGCTGTCAAATCCGCAATCAGGTTTCTCGCGGACTCCTTCGGGCCTGCGGCAATTTCCGCCGCCTTGTGCAGGTTCTCGTGATTCAGTTCCTTGATGCCAAGCTGCGCAAAGGTCATGGGCAGGCCGGTGGCCTTCATAAACGCCATCACCTCGTCAAACTCGGCAGGGTCGCCCTTTTCCAAAACGAGCTGGGTCATGACGCCGAAAGCAACCTTTTCGCCGTGGTACATGTCGTGGCACTGCGGCTCATAGGCAAGGCCGTCGTTCACCGCGTGGGCAACTGCCAGGCCGCCGTTCACAAAGCCGACGCCGGACAGATAGATCGTCGCCTCGACGGTATTTTCCACTGCGCGGGTCACTTTATGCTCCCGTACCGCGTCGAGCGCGTTGCGGCCATCCCTGATCAGGATGTCATAGCACAGCCGCGCCATCATCAGGCCGGTATTGGAAACCTGACCGCGCGCCATGCACTTCACACCGTTCTTGTGGCAGGCACGCGCTTCAAAGAAGGTGGACAGCGCATCGCCGAGGCCGCAGGCAAACAGGCGCTCCGGCGCGGCCGCAATGAGTTCGGTATCCACCAGAACCAGTTCCGGGTCATGCTTGGTCATCAGCGCTTTCACCACGACGCCTGCGTCATTGTAAAGCACCGCAACGCCGGTGCACGGCGCGTCGTTGGAAGCCGCCGTCGGAATGATGACGCACGGCAGGTTCAGACTGTCGGCAACGGCCTTGGCCGTGTCAAGCACCTTGCCGCCGCCCGCGCCAATCACTGCGTCACAGCCGGAATCGCCGCAGGAGGCGATCATCGCGGCAACCTCTTCCTTGGTCGCTTCGCCGTGGAAGGTCGCAAAAACGGCGGTGTGTCCCTCGGTTGCCGCAAGGCTGGCCGTGATGCGGTCGCCAAACCGCTTCTGGCCGCCTGCGGAAACGATTGTGAAGAATTTCGAACCGATTTTCTTTGTATTGAGACCCAGGTTGTCCAGTTCTCCCGCACCCTGTACGTATCTCGCGGGCGCCTTAATTGCATAAGCCATCGGAAACAACTCCAATCTGTCTATTGATAAGCATATTTTAACATAGATACCGTCCGTAGACAAGCAAAAAATCAGCTCGTTTTGCGCTGTCGCACGCGCGTCATCCGATTGCATAAATTCGGCACTTTCTGCGATGCGACAAAAATTTCTCAAAATTCCAACTTGCAAAAAAAGTATGCAAAATGATAAAATTGATATGGAAAGGATGTGATTTCTACCATGAAACGTGTGAAATCAGCATGTTTATTGCAAACATTACATTTTCAGTTGAAGGACGACCTCGCCCATGCGCTGGCCGCCAAAGGCGTGAAAGACGAGGTGGAGGCCTACAAGCAGACCATGCAGCGCCGCGGCACAAAATATAAAATTCTGGAGGAAACGGTGCAGCCGGACGATTCCATCCTCCTGCGCATCCAAAAGCAGTACAACAACCAGGACTGCAGCGAGTACATTCATCTGGACTGAAAAAGGAAGCATCCGCTTTGCGGATGCTTCCTTTTTCACCGGTCCTCCCGCACGGAGGACAGCTCGAAGCTGTCCTCCAGCAGCCGCTGCACACTTTGGTCAGTCGCACAGCTTTCCTCCGGCGTCAGATTCGCGAGCGCTGCGGCCAGATACTCACTCAAACACAGCGGCGCAGTCAGCGAAAGCTTCTCCCCCACGCCGCCCACATAGCACGGCAAAAGCAAATCCGCATAGCCGTCGAGCGGCGCGTGCTGCTCATCGGTCACCAGAATCACCTTTGCGCCCCGCGCGCGGGCGAGCACAATGAGATTGGCCGTAATTTTGGAGTACATCGGAAACAGGTATGCCAGCACCACATCGCCCGCCTGCACCTCGGCAAGCTCCTCGGCATACTCCATCGCCGCCGCGCCCACAAGGCGCACGCCGCCGCGAATCCTTGACAGGCGCGTAAACGCAGCATACGCCAGCGCAAAGGAGCTGCGCATCCCCAAAAGATAGATGCGCCTTGCCCCATGCAGCATCGCGGCCGCGTCCTGCGCCGTGCCGCCCTGCATCCATTTTTGCGTCCGCCGCAAATTTTCCGCCACCGCTTCAAAATATGTCACAAGACCGGGATCCGCCTGCCCGCCGCTCTCGCGCAGCGCCTGCTGCAGCGCGGTAAAATCGGGAAAGCCAAGTCCGGCGGCGAAATCCTCCAGCGCGTAGGGATTGACGCCTTCCTGCGCGGCTATTTGTCTGGCAGACAGCGTTGCCGCCATCCCGGCGTGGCGCAGCACAAAATCCGCCACACGCTGCTGCGTCACGGTCATCTGCGGATAGTTTTCCTGAATTTCCACAAGCAAATCTGTCATGGTTCTGCTTTCTCCCAATGGCCGTATTGCAAAAACGGCTTTGTTTTGCGCCAGTCGAAGTCCGCCTGCCTTTCCGGCGTCCAATCATAAAATCCTTTTCCGGTCTTTGCGCCAAGCTCTCCGCGCGCATAGCGCTCCATCAGCGGTGCCTGCGGCGCTTGGGCGGTGCTGAGCGCGGGAAACAGGCCGGTATCAATGTCATGCTGCAAATCCAGCCCCACCGCATCATAAAATTCCATAAGACCGATGCTCGCATAGCGCTGGCCGAAGCCGTAATAAATCACTTTATCAATGTCCTGCGCGGTGGCCACGCCCATGTCGATCAGCTCCAGCGCTTCGCGGAACATGGCGTGCATGATGCGGTTGCCGATGAACCCGGGCACTGATTTTTGCAGCGTCACGACCTCCCTGTCCATGCTTTCCAGCAGCTGTTTTGCGCGCAGCGCCGCAGCGTCGGACGTTTTTTCGCCCCGTACCAGCTCCACCATCGGCACAAGATAGGCCGGGTTCCACGGATGCGCCACCAACAGCCGCTCCGGATGACCCATCGTTCCATAGAGTGCCTCCGGCGCAATGCTCGATGACTGGGAAAGAATGACGGCGTCTGCCGCGCAAACCTGCTCCAGCGCCGCAAAAACCGTCTGCTTTACCGGAATCTGCTCGGCGACCGCTTCAAACACCACGCGGCAGCACGCCAAATCCGCATAGTCCTGCGTGAAATGCACTCTTGTGAGATAGCGCTGCTTGTCCGCCGGAGAAATCACGTGATGCTGCACCAGCATGTCATAGTCGGCTTCTATCTTTTTCCGCGCCTGCTGCGCCTTTTCAGCGCTGCGCACCAACACGACGACTTCGTATCCATAGCCCATGCACAGTGCGGCCTGATCGCAGCCGATCATGCCTGCGCCCACAATCCCAATCGGGGTATTTTCCGGTCGCTGCATTGTTTTCGCCTCTTTCCAAATATTGTAC
>JAQUZL010000038.1 GCA_028691385.1 Oscillospiraceae bacterium | reverse complement strand
GGACCGGCCCCAAGGTGGTGGACGGCAAGCACATCGAAGGTACGTTCCGCGCCCATCAGGTGCCCATCACGATGGATCAGCCCGCGCATCTTGCCCAGCTGGAAGCATGGCTGCGCAGCTATCGTCCCGAGGAGCTGTTCACCGAATCCGGCGATCTGGTGCCGGAACTGAAGGCGCTTGCGCCGGTGGGCAATCGCCGCATGGGCGCAAACCCCCACGCCAACGGCGGCCTGCTGCTGCGCGATTTGCGCCTGCCGAACTTCCGCGACTATGCCGTGGACGTTCCCGCTCCCGGCGCGGTGGAAGCCATGGATATGCAGGAACTGGGCGGCTTTGTCCGCGATGTCATGAAGCTCAATATGGATGCCCGCAATTTCCGCTTCTTTGGCCCGGATGAGTCCATGTCCAACAAGCTCTCCAAGGTCTTTGAGGTAACCAACCGCGACTTCAACGGGGAAATCGTTGACGGCGACGAGTTCCTTGCCACCGATGGCCGCGTCATGGACTCCCAGCTGTCCGAGCATATGTGCGAGGGCTGGCTGGAGGGCTACCTGCTCACCGGCAGACACGGCTTTTTTAACAGCTACGAGGCGTTTATCCGCATTGTGGATTCCATGGTGTCGCAGCACGCAAAGTGGCTGAAGATGTGCAACAGCATCCCTTGGCGCAAGGAAATTGCTTCACTCAACTTCATTTTGACCTCGACGGTCTGGGCGCAGGATCACAACGGCTTCACCCATCAGGACCCGGGTTTTCTGGATCATGTGGCCAATAAGAAGGCGGACGTTGTGCGCCTGTACCTGCCGCCGGACGCCAACTGCCTGCTCTCCACCTTCGATCACTGCATCCGTTCACGGAATTATGTCAACGTCATCATTGCATCCAAGCATCCGCGGATGCAGTACCTCACCATGGACGAGGCCGTCAAGCACTGCACGCAGGGTCTCGGCATCTGGCAGTGGGCGTCCAATGACGAGGGGCAGGAGCCGGATCTCGTGATGGCCTGCTGCGGCGCAGAGCCGACCATCGAAACGCTGGCCGCCGTTTCCATCCTGCGGGAGAACCTGCCGGAGCTGAAAATCCGCGTGGTCAACGTGGTGGATCTCATGAAGCTGCAGCCGTCCGACGAGCACCCCCACGGCCTGTCCGATCTGGACTATGACACCACGTTCACCCGGGATAAGCCGATTATTTTCGCGTTCCACGGCTACCCCAAGCTGGTGCACGAGCTAACCTATCGCCGCGCCAACCGCAAGCTGCATGTGCGCGGCTATGTGGAAGAGGGCACCATCACCACGCCGTTCGATATGCGCGTGCAGAACCAGCTTGACCGCTTCGATCTGGTCATCGACGCGGTGCAGCGGCTGCCGCAGCTGGGCAATCGCGGTGCATTTTTGGTGCAGAAGATGAAAGACAAGCTGGTCGAGCACAAGCAGTATATCTATGAATACGGTCAGGATCTGCCCGAGATTCTGGAATGGAAATGGAACCGCTGATCGGTTTCCTCCCATGAAAACGGGCAGCCATGCGCCCCTCTCATAAGGATGTTTTAGGGCATCACCGCTGCAAAGTGGTGATGCCCTAATTTCGTGTTATGCTCATTTGGCGGGGTAGCAATCAAGTTATTCCTTTTTCATTAAAGTAACACCATTCATGAAAATAGAAGCGATCACTAACCCCCAACACATTGTAGCAAGCGTAGGCACAACGTCCATTAAGGCAGACCAATCTTCAGAAATAACCCATTGACGACACTGGTCATAAAAAGCACACATCGTTAAAGTCGTCAAAGAAACGCTTAAAAACCGAAACACATCATTATTTTTATTTTGTGCATACCAAGTAATGTTTAATATTGCTGTTGCAATTGCTCCAATTCCAAATACTAACCACATTTTCTATTCCTCCTGTTATATAAACACCCAGTATCCGTACGATTATAGCATGATTTCATCATGATATAATAGCCGCAAAGCGGCTATTATATGCGCATTTTGGCGCTCCGCGCCAAAGCGCGCATATCATAGGTAAGTTGTTGCCGCAAGCAGCGCTGCCCATGACAAGATTCGTCACGGCATCACCATCTCGTCGGGAGCGATTCCGCACACCAAGAGAAAAGCGACAACCACTTTTTTGTGGTTGTCGCTTTTTGTACGTATCCTGATTGGACCGGGGTTTGCCACCCCGCTTTTTCTTCTGTGGTTTAGCCGCCGAGATAGGCTTTTTGAACCCGCGCATCGCGCAAAAGTTCCTTTGCCGGGCCATCCATGCTGATTTTACCGGTTTCGAGCACATAGCCGCGGTTGGCAATGGACAATGCCATCTGCGCGTTCTGCTCCACCAACAAAATCGTGGTTCCGGAAGCGTTCAGCTCCTGAATGATGTTGAAGATTTCTTCCACCAGAATCGGCGCCAGGCCCATGGACGGTTCGTCCAGCATCAAAAGCTTCGGCTTGGACATCATCGCCCGACCCATGGCCAGCATCTGCTGCTCGCCGCCGGAAAGAGTGCCGGCAATTTGCTTATAGCGCTCTTTCAGCCGCGGAAACCGCGCGTAAATGTCGGCAATGGAGTCGTCCACTTCGCTGTTCGCCCTGGTGTACGCGCCCATCTCCAGATTCTCCTGCACGGTCATCTGCTGGAAAATGCGCCGCCCCTCGGGGCAGTGCGCCATACCCATGGAAACAATTTTGTGCGGCGCGACATTCAAAAGGCTTTTGTCCAGAAAGGTGATCGTGCCGTTTTTCGGCCGCATCATCGCCGAAACCGTTTTCAGCGTGGTGGATTTGCCAGCGCCGTTTGCGCCGATCAAGGTCACGATTTCGCCCTCGTTGACTTCAAAGGAGATGCCCTTGATGGCGTGAATCGCGCCATAGAACACGTCGATGTTTTCCACTTTCAGCATGCTCATTTTGCATCATCCTCCTTCTTTTTTCCAAGATACGCCTCGATCACGGCCGGATTGGCCTGAATCTCGGACGGCGTGCCCTTGGCGATAATCTTGCCGAAGTTCAGCACGCAGATGCCCTCGCAGATGCCCATGACCAGATTCATGTCATGCTCGATGAGCAGCACCGCGATCTGGAACGCGTCGCGAATTTTCACGATGTTTTCCATCAGCTCCGCCGTTTCCGAGGGGTTCATGCCGGCCGCCGGTTCGTCCAGCAGCAGCAGCTTCGGATTGGTGGCCAGCGCGCGGACAATCTCCAGACGGCGCTGCGCGCCATAGGGCAGGCTGCCTGCCTTTGCATGGGCAAGACCCTGCATATCGAAGATAGACAGCAGCTGCAGCGCTTTCTCGTGGGCTCTTTTTTCGCTCTTCCAATAGTTCGGCAGGCGCAAAACGCCCTCCAGCGTGGAATAGTTGATCTGATTGTGCATACCGAGCTTGACGTTATCCTCAACGGAGAGGTTGTTGAACAGACGAATATTCTGGAAGGTTCTTGCAATGCCGCTGCGGTTGACCTGAATGGTGTTCATCCCGTGGGTATCGGTGCCATCGAGCAAGATGGTGCCGCGGCTGGGCTGATAAACCTTGGTGAGCAGGTTAAACACCGTTGTTTTACCTGCGCCGTTGGGGCCGATGAGGCCGGCAATTTCCGTTCTGCCGATGCCCATGTTGAAATCATCGACGGCGGTCAGGCCGCCAAAATCAATGCCGAGATTGCGCGCCTCCAAAATGGGCGTCTTGTCCACGTCGCGCTCCGGGACAATATTGGTGCTCGGAACCGGAACCAGCTTGGTTTCCGGACGTTTTTCAAAGCTCATTGTGCCGCGCCTCCCTTCGCATCCGATGTCGGCTTCTTTCTGCGGAAGCTGCCGAAAAACCGTCTGAATGCAGCCGACAGCGTGGGGTTGTTGGTGGCCAGCATCACGAGAATCAGCACGATGGCATAGGCCAGCATCCGGTAATCCTGGAACTGACGCAGCAGCTCCGGCAGAATGGTCAGCGCCGCCGCCGCAATAATCGAGCCGCGCATGTTGCCAAGGCCGCCCAGCACCACAAAGACCAGCACCAGAATCGAGGTGTTGAAGTCAAACTTGCTGGCAACCACGGTGGAGTAGTTCATGGCAAACAGCGTGCCCGCCATGCCTGCCATGGACGCAGAAATCACAAAGGCCATCAGCTTATATTTGGTCACGTTGATGCCAACGGACTCCGCCGCGATGCGGTTGTCCCGCAGCGCCATCACCGCGCGGCCGGACTTGCTGTTCACCAGATTGAAAATCACCGTCAGGCAGACCACGATGAGAATCATGCCCATCGTGAACGTGGAGATGGACGAAACGCCGGTGGCGCCCATCGGGCCGCCGAGGATGGTCTTGCCGCCCTCCGCCAGATTGAGCTTGTCGGTCAGCAGGGACATGTGCAGGCCTCCGCTGTCCAGACCGATATAAAGGTTATTGATAATGCTCTTGATAATTTCGCCGAACGCCAGCGTCACAATGGCAAGATAGTCGCCCTTGAGGCGCAGCACCGGAATGCCGACAATGACGCCGACCATTGCGGCAAACACGCCGCCGGTGATGATCGCGATGGCCAGGCGCAGCCAGGCAATCGGCACGACGGTCTGCAGGCAGGTCGCCATCACAACGCCGGAAAATGCGCCGACACTCATAAATCCGGCATGACCAAGGCTCAATTCGCCCAAAACGCCAACCGTCAGGTTGAGGGAAATCGCCATGACCACATAGGCGCAGATTGGAACCAGCTGCCCCTTGATCAGGCTTGACACGTTTCCGGTGGAAACCAGCGCCTGAACCACTACAAATAAAATGGCCAGCATCACATAGGTGATGAAGTTTCGGCGCGTGTACTTGCTCATCTTCTTGATTTTCATCGTCATCACCTTACACCTTCTCACTGACCGGCTTGCCCAGAAGGCCCGTCGGCTTCACCAGCAGCACGACAATCAGCACGGCAAATACGATTGCGTCGGAAAGCTGGGTGGAAATATAGGCCTTTGCAAAAATCTCAATGATGCCAAGCAAAATGCCGCCCAAAAACGCGCCGGGAACCGAGCCGATTCCGCCAAAGACCGCCGCCGTGAAGGCTTTGATGCCGGGCATGGAGCCGGTGGTTGGCGTCAGGATCGGATAGGCCGAGCACAGCAGCACGCCCGCGATGGCGGCAAGCGCCGAGCCGATGGCAAAGGTCACGGAAATGGTCGTGTTGACGTTGATGCCCATGAGCTGCGCCGCACCCTTATCCTCGGAACAGGCGCGCATGGCCTTGCCCATTTTGGTCTTGCTGGTAAAGGTGGTCAGCCCTACCATGATTGCCACGCAGGCAACAATTGTGACAATCGTCACATAGGAGATTGGAAGTTGTCCGCCAGCCAGCTGCAGCGCGCCATTGCCCACAACTGAGGTATACGTCTTGGGGTTGGAGGTCCACAGAAGCTGGGCAGCGTTCTGCAGAAAGTAGCTGATGCCGATCGCCGTAATGAGGACTGCCAGCGATGGCGCCTGCCGCAGCGGCTTATAGGCCAGCCGTTCAATTACCATACCCAAAATCGTACACACAAACATGGCAAGCAGGACGCCGATGACCGGATTTAAGCCAAATCGCGATGTGGCAAAAAAGCAGACATAGGCGCCAACCATAATGACATCACCATGGGCAAAGTTCAGCATCTTTGCAATTCCGTAAACCATCGTGTAGCCAAGCGCGATGATTGCATAGACACTGCCAAGGCTGATGCCGCTGATGACGTAGGTTAAAAATGTCATCCCATACACCTCTCGTTTTCTCTATAAACTGATTAAAAATTATATCAGTTTTTGTCTGAAATTGCAACGATACAGACACGTTATTTGAAAAAGAGGCTGTCGGAAACTTCCGGCAGCCTCTTTTTGGGGTTCTTACAGGGGCTTAGTCCATGCCGACATAAGCGCCGTTTTCGATAATCATGCCCTTCGGGGACTTGGAAACAGCGCCGCTGGCATCCCAGGTAACGCCGTCGCCGGTCAGGCCGTCAAAGGTCATGGAGGTGAACTGTGCGATCATCAGATCGTTGGTCACTTCCGCGCTCATCGCGGAAGTGACACCGGCTGCGGTGCAGGCGTTATAGATTGCATAGATGCAGTCATACGCGTCAGCAGCAAACTGGTTCGGCGTTTCGCCATAAGCATCGTTGTACTTGCCAACGAAGTTCACAGTCAGATCGTCGGTTGCGTCGGCAGAGAACGGGGTCAGCAGCATCACGCCCTCGGCCAGGCTTGCGTCGAAGCCCTCAACGGTCAGGATGCCGTCCATGCCGTCAACGCCGAAGAACTTCGGCGCGTAGCCCTTGGTGCTGGCCTGGGTCAGGATCAGGGAAGCGGCGTCATAGTAGATCGGCAGGAACACCAGATCCGCGCCGTCCTTCTGCGCCTCGGTCAGCTGCACGGAGAAGTCCGTCTGGCTGTCGGAGGTGAAGGTGGTGTCGGAAACGACTTCCAGACCCAGCTCGCCAGCCTTGCTGATGAAGGTGTCGTGGATGCCCTTGGAATAAACGTCGTCGTTCTTCCAAATGATTGCAACCTTGGTTGCCAGCTTCTGCTCGAAGATGTACTGTGCCGAAGCCGAGCCTTGGTTGGGGTCGGTGAAGCACATCTGATAGACGTTGTCCTTGCCCTCGATGACGGCAGTCGAAGACGCCGACGGGGTCAGTGCAAAAATGCGGTCTTCAAAGTTCTTTGCGGAAGTTGCGGCAGCCGGTGTGGAAGTAACAGAGCCCAGGGAAATCTGCATACCCCAGTCCTTCAGCGTGTTGTATGCGTTGACTGCCTTTTCTGCGTCGTGCGCATCATCTTCATACTTCAGCTCGAACTGGATGCCGCCGAGTGCATTGATCTCGTCAACTGCAATTTCAGCGCCATGCTTTGCAGCCATGCCATAGATGGCAGCGCCGCCGGTCAGCGGGCCGGTGCCGCCGAGCTTGATGGCCGCGCCGGAATCGGTGGTTGCCGAATCTGCGGGGGTTGTCGTGGAAGCGTCATTATTGGTTGCAGCGGTGTCGCCGCCGGTGGTGCTTGCAGAATTAGAGCTGCCGCAGGCCGCCAGGGAGAGAACCATCGCAACTACCAGAAGCATTGCAAACAGTTTTTTCATGGAATCTTCCTCCTAATTTTGAATAGCAGAATTGCCGTGCGACGTTTGCCGCAAGAAAGATGCTATTTGGTTACATTCTAACGAAACCAGTTCCAAAAATCAATTGTTTATATCGTAAAAACCGAACGATGATTGACACGGCGAATTGTGCAGCCTGTCAGTTTTTTTGCATATGTTTGACGTTTTTCATGCAATTCGGCCAAAGCTTTCCAACTTTGCATTATTTCGTTCACGTCTTTCCTGCCGTTCCTTGCAAACCGCTAGGATAGAATCAGCTTCTCAATGGCCGCCGCCACGCCGTCGTCGTCGTTGGCGCTTGTGATGTAATCCGCCGCGCTGCGCACGGCCGGCCGCGCATTTGCCATTGCGACGCCAAAGCCCGCCGCGCGCGTCATGGCAAGATCGTTGTCCGCGTCACCAAAGGTCATCACGTCGCAGCAGTCCATGCCGATATGATCGCACAAGGCGCGCAGTGCATGCGCTTTGGTCGCGCGGCAATCATTGATTTCTATATTATCCTTCAGCGCGCCGGTCAGCACAAGCTGCTCGCCGAACTGCTCGGTAAGGGTCTGCCGGATCTGGTCGATGATCGCGTGATCCAGACAAAACGACTGCAGCTTTTGCAGCCCGCAGCCGCGGGACAATACAAATTCCCGGAAATGATCCACCGGCACGCGCATATTGCGCACCATATTTTGAATCACCGGCTGGGAGATATAGCGATCCAGGTGATCATACTGCGACCGCGCCATATAGCCAAGATCGCCCACATAGCAGTCGATGGACACCGGATACCGCTCCAGACAGTCCAGCACCCGCGCGCCGCAGCGGGCGCTCATTTCCGCGCGATATATTATCGTATCGGTTTTGCTGTCGAGCACCTTCGAGCCGTTGCCGGTCACTGCGTAGCGAAAGAACGGCGCGCTGCGCAGCTGCGCCGGGATGCCGCCGAAAAACCGCCCCGTGGCAATCACGATTTCAATGCCGCGGCCTGCCGCTTTTTCCAGCGCCTCATAGTTTCTCCGGGACAGTTGTTTGTCCTCATGCAGCAGCGTTCCGTCGAGATCTGCCATGATCATTCGAACAGGCATTGCACTTCCCCCTTCATTGTCGAAATGATAAACCACGGCCGCCGACACGCACCAAATCTCGCGTCGGCGGCCTGTGGTTTATGTTACTGTATTCTCTTGGAAATGTCTATCCTCAAATCGCAGTACAATTAGTTGTATTTTGCCCAAAGCTCGGTCCACTTGGTCTGAATATCACTCTTGTTTGCGGACAGATAATCCTGATCCTCGGGGACGACGGTGATGGTGTTCAGATCGACCAGATAGTCGTTGGTGCTCTGGAACTTGGTGTTGGCCGGACGGGACGAGGAGTCCTCGGCATAGCCGCGCTGGCAGTCATCGGAGGTCAGATAGTCGATGAACGCCTTGGCCTGCTCCATGTTCTTTGCATCCTTCACGACAGCTGCGCCAAACGGGCAGCAGGTTGTGCCCTCATCCATGTAAACCATCTGCACGTTGTCCGCGCCGGACTCCAGCAGCTCCACACAGACGTTCTCATAGGTCAGACCCACGACGTATTCGCCCTCGGCGACCTGCTTGTAAACAGCGGAGGAGCTGGTGGTGGTGACGCCGTCCAGATTCTGAATGAACTTCTCCAGATAGTCCCAGGATTCCTGGCTGTCATAGCCGCCCATGACCAGCAGCTGCGTGGACAGATGCCGCCATGCCGAAGAGCTGGAGGTCGGATCGGCATGAATAATTTTGCCCTTGAGTGCCGGGTTCAGCAGATCGTTATAGCCCTTGATTTCAACGCCAAGCTCATCGGCAAGCTCGGTGTTGACCAGCAGGTTGATGGTCTGGAGCATGAAATAGTTGAAATAGCCATTGGAGCGATACTCTGCGGGATAGTCGGCGTCGTTGGCGGACACGTACGGCTCCCACAGATCCGGGTACTTGTTCAGATCAGACGGCGTCAGACCGCCCCACTGGACGTCGCACTGCGGATTGTTCTGCTCGGCCTGAATACGGGAAATGCACTCGCCGGCCGAGCCGGAAATGATTTCGACGTCCACGCCGGTCAGCTCCTCGAACGCCGGAATGACGCGTTCGATGTTGCTGTCGTCGGTGGTGGTATAAATGGTCAGGTTGCCGCCGATTTTGGTATCAGCGGGCTGGGTTACCTCCGGTGCGGCAGGTGCTGTCGGGGCGGCTGCTGCCGGCGCCTGCGGGGTGGTTGCCCCAGCGTCGCCAGAGGCCGCGCTGTTGCTGCTTCCACAGCCAACAATGGACAGCATCATTGCCAAAGAAATGATCAGTGCCAATGCTTTTTTCATGATAATCTTCCTTTCTCGCGAACTTTATGGCGTCGCAGGCCAAGGTCACAGTTTGATGTCTTCCGATTTGGATATCTTCATATAAATCAGCAGCGAAAGCGTCGTGAGGATAGTCAGAACCGTTGCAAACGCTGCTGCTGTCCCATATGTGCCGCGGTTCACGGCAATATAGGTGGACAGCGTGAGGGTGATGGTCTTGCTGTTGTACAAAATAATTGCCGTGGAAAGCTCCGTGATAATGGACACCCAGCTGAGAATTGCGCCTGCCACGATGCCGTTTGCCATCATGGGCACCGTAATCTTGAAGAACGCGCCCATCTTGGACGTACCAAGGCTGATCGCGGCCTCTTCAATGGTCATTGGTATCTGCTGCAAGCTGGCCACCGACGATCGGATGGTGTATGGCATACGCCGAATGCACAGCGCCACCACCATGATGACCATGCTGCCGGTGAGCACAATCGGGCCGCTGTTGAACGCCACAACCAGCGCGATACCCACGACCGAGCCGGGAATGATGTAAGGAAGCATGGAAATGACGTCAATTGCGCTGTTGATTGCATTTTTCCGCCGCACCACCAAATACGAGATAATAATGGCAATCAGCACGATGAGAATGAGCGAGGTGCCGCCGATCACGATCGTATTTTTGATGGACAGCAGCAAATCCTTGTTCAGTGCCGCCTTGTAGCTTACCAATGAGTAGCCCGGCGCAAACAACTTTTTGTTGACGTTTTTGAACGAGGTATAAATCAGATAGATCTGCGGCATAAACGCGATGAACACCAGGCAATAGGCAAACAGGTGAATCAGCACCGCAAAAAATCCGCGGGGTTTTTTGCGCTCAATGGGGTGCAGCGCGTTAAGGGAGAAATTGAATTTCGACGCGGTGTATTTCTGAATCAGGAACACCGCCGCCGTAATCAAGATGGCAATCACGCTGATGGCCGCCGCGAAGTTGTGGTTGCCGCCCTCCTCGCCGAGGTACTGATTGTAAATCTCCACCGGGAAGGTGCGGTAGCCCTCGCCAATCAGCAGCGGCGAGCCAAAGTCCGCAAACGCGCGCATAAACACCAGCAGCGCCGCCGCCAGAACGGTCGGCATGGTCAGCATCAAGGTCACCTTAAAAAAGCGCTTCACGCCGCTGCAGCCAAGGTTTTCCGACGCTTCCAGCAGGGAGTTATCGATGTTGCGGAACGCGCCGGTCATGTAGATGAACACCAGCGGGAACAGCTTGAGCGACTGCACCAGCACAATGCCCTGAAAGCCATAGATGCTGCCCAGTCGAATGCCAAACACCGCCTTGATAAAGGTGGTGATGATGCCGGAACGACCCAGCAGCAAAATCCACGAATATGCGCCGATGAACGGTGCGGACATGCAGCACAAAATGCTGACAATGTACAGCAGGCGCGAGCCTTTCAGGCGATAGAAGGTATAAACATAGGCAAACGGGATGCCCAGCGCCAGCGCCACTGCCGTCACCGCCACGGTGCTCTTGAGGCTATTTAGCAGTGTAGAAAAGTAGTACTTTTCACTGAAGAACTTTTGGAAATGCGCCATGGTCAGCTGTCCATCGGCGTCAATAAACGCCTGCTTGAACATAGAGCCCATGGGGTAGATCAAAAACAGGATTAACAGTCCCAGAATCATCACGCTGTAAACCGTCCAAATACCCGCCCGCTTTTTTCCTTTCGTCATATGTTCCCGCCCCCTCAGCCGCCGCAATACTGATCGTAATCGTTTTTCACGCCGGTCAGCAAATTTTTGCTGCCGTCAGCCGAGAATACATTAATTTTATCGGTATTGACCCGCAGGTGAATGGTGCTGCCGTTGGGCAGCACGCCGGCAATGTCGGATTCCTGAATGATCTCGGCAGCTTCGCCGGAGTCGAGCTGCACGAAGTAGTGCGTATTCAGACCCAAAAACACGCTGTCGGTGGTCTTGGCGGCAATGCCCGCCTGATCGGCCGCGTTGATGAGCAGCTCCTCCGGCCGGATGGACACCTTGACCGGCTGTTCTTCCCGGCAGTCCGCGCGGACGTTGGGCAGCGAAACATGATAGCCATCCTTGAAGTACAGCACCGGCTCTCCGTTTTCCATTTTCAATTCCGCATCCATGATGTTGCTGCGGCCGATAAACGTGGCCACAAACAGATTAGCCGGCCGCTGATAGATTGCCTGCGGCGTGCCGATATGCTGGATTTGACCGGCTTTCATGACGGCAATCCGGTCGGAAACCGCCATGGCCTCCTCCTGATCGTGGGTGACATAGATGGTGGTAATGCCCACATTGTGCTGAATACTCTTAATGACCGTGCGCATTTCCACGCGCAGCTTCGCGTCCAGATTCGACAGCGGCTCATCCATCAAAAGGACGTCCGGCTCGATGACCAGGGCGCGCGCGAGCGCCACGCGCTGTTGCTGCCCGCCGGAAAGGCGCTCCGGCATCCGGTCGGCATATTCGTCAATGTGCATCAGGCGCATAAACCGATCGGTTCGCTCGGCCACCTCAGCGGCCGGTACCTTGCGATTTTTCAGGCCAAACGCCACATTTTTCCGCACGGTCATGTTCGGAAAAATCGCGTAGTTCTGAAACACCATGCCGATGTTCCGCTTTGCCGGGTCGAGGTCATTGATGCGCTGCGTTCCAAAGAAGAAGTCGCCGCCCTCGATGGAGTTGAACCCGGCAATCATGCGCAAAAGCGTCGTTTTACCGCAGCCGGATGGCCCGAGCAGTGTAAAGAACTCGCCCTCTTTGACGTCCAGATTCAGGCCGGAGATGACGGTGTTGTTTTCGTATTTCTTCACGGCATCTCTGATCTTGATGTTGACACTCATCCAAGTTCCCCCTGTCATTTCAGCGCCGTCCGGCGCTTCCTAAAAATCCGATGCGAACGTTTTTCTTGTTTATATGTTAACAAATCTTGAACAGTAAAAACAGGCAATATCCTGCACTCAAACAGCGAAAATACTGCTCAATTGACCAGCTTCCTGCAAAACGGCCACTGCCGCACAGTTTGCAGCAGTGGCCGTTTTCGCAATGATCAGGTGTTTTTAATTTCATTTTTCTTTGCATCTGCGGCATATTCCTTGGCCGAGCAGCCAAGATACCGCTTAAAAACGGTGTTGAAGTATTTGTAATCCACAAAGCCGCAGGCGGCGGGCAGCTCGGAAAGCTTGCGTTTTCCCTGCCGAATCAGCCGGATGGCGCAATAGATGCGGTAGCGGTTCAGGTAGTCGGCAAAATTGACCTGCATTTCCTGCTTGAACAGATGCGTCATAAACGACTCGCTGTAAAACAGCTCCTGCGACAGTTTGGCGAGGGTGATCTTTTTCGCGTAGTTTTCCTGAATGTACGCCAGCATTTTATCCACCACAGGGCTGTGGGCTTCTTCGCGCTGCGGCGGCAAAAGCGCGGTCTGCGCCGGCTCTGCCGGCTGTTCGAGCTGTGAAAGCAGCGCCCGCCGCCCACGCTCGGCGCAGGCCTTTGTGAGCGCGCGCCGCAGCTCATCCAAATCCACCGGCTTGAGCAGATAGTCCGCGCAGCCATAGCGCAGCGCGCGCTGGGCAAAATCAAAATTGGGATACCCGGTAATGAGGATCGGCACGTAATGATATTGCGCATGGCTCAGTTCCAGCACGTCCAGCCCATTCATAATCGGCATATTGATGTCCATCAGTACAATGTCAAACGCGCCCTCCCGGATGGCCTCGAGCGCCTCCTGCCCGGTTCTTGCCTCGCACACCGGGCTGCAGCCCAGCGCGTTCCAGTCCACGGAGCAAAGGATGCCCCTGCGGATCATATCCTCATCCTCAGCCACTAAAACCCGATAACTCATGGTGCTCCTCCTTTGGGACGATGCGCATTGTGACGGTGGTGCCGACGTGCATCACGCTGTCCACCTCCAAGCGACTTCCGGTTCCGTACTGCAAAAACAGCCGCCGCGCGGCGCTTTGCAGCTCATGGTGTCCGATCGGTTCGGCAGACTCCGGCGACAACCGCATCATTTCCCGAATTTCGGCCAGCCGCGCCGGACTGATGCCGGGGCCGTTGTCCGTGACCGTCAGTACCAGCGTATTGGGCGGCTCGACGCGCCCCGTGATGGACACGTGGACTGTGCCGCACCCCTGAAAGCCATATTTTACGCTGTTTTCAATCACCGGCTGCAGCAGCAGCTTGGGAATGCGGCAGCTTCTGCACGCCGCGTCCGGCTCCCACGCATAGGTGAACCGTTCGCCGAAGCGGAACTGTAAAATGTTGAGATAATCCAATATATGCGGCTCGTCCTGCGCCAGCGTGACCTCTGTTTGGGGTCCGTCAATGCTGTAGCGCAGCAGCCGGGTCAAATTCAAAATAGCCTGATCCGCCCCCGGCACGCCCAAAAGAATGGCAAAGCGGATGCTTTCCAGCGTGTTGTACAGGAAATGCGGGTTAAATTTTGCCACCAGCGTGCGCATTTCCATTTCATTATTCAGCTGCGCCAGCTCCAGATTGCGGCTGCTCAACTCCTGCAGGCGTCCGAGCATATTATTGATATGCTCGGCAATGTCCTCAAACTCGTCGCCGGTCTGGATGTTCACCGTGCCGCCGCCCTGCTCGGCCACAATGTCAATTTCCCGGTGGAGCTGTTCCACCGACGCCGCGCTGTGCCGGGCAATCTTTTTGGTGACGCCATTGGAAAACACCAGCGACATCATGAAAAACAGCACCATCAGTACGCTGAATATCAAATAATAGCCCGCCGTGGAAACCACGCTGACGTAAGTGTAGACCGTCACGCCGTAGTCAGGCACTTCGCTGGAGTACATCCAGTATTTTTTTCCGGCCAGGGTAAACTCGCCGTTTCGCATGCCATGGAAATGGTTCAGCGTTTCCACAATGGCATTGTCGCCAGCCACCACCACCGCGCTGCCGCCGGAAACAATCACGCCCCCGTATTGCAGCAGGCGCATACTCTGCGTCAGCTGCTCCGAGTCCAGATACAAGGTGAGATAGCCGCGCAGCCGGCCATCGTCGTTGCGCAGCGGCTTGCAAAACACATAATGGGGCGCTGCATCGAAATAGTACACCGTGTTGTACAGGCCATCCGCCGCTTGGGTGTTGCTGATGACCTGATCGTTAAACGCCTTTTGAGAATACCGCAGCTCCCGATAGCTTGTTGCGGCCACAACGCCGTCCGAATCTGTGAGAATCATATTGGACGGCACGGACGCATCCCGGGAAAAGGTCTGGTGCATAATGGTCAGCGATGCGCTGCCCAGCGCCCCGCTCAAGCAGCGCATACAGCTTGTGCGCCCCTCACCGGAAAGATATGCTTCATATTGTGCATACATTTCGGTAAAGGCGGTGCAAAGAATGGTATTATAGTTTTGCGCCCGATAGAAATGAAACAGCATGGAGTAGATCAGCATGGCCCCCATGGATACCAGAAAGAACGCCAGCGTCAGCAGGATGCTAAACCGGGTAATGTGCCGGCGCAGCGTGCTCTGAAAGCGATTCATGCAATCCCCTCCTGCCGTTTTTCTTTATTCTATCGATTCTGTCTTCAAAAATCAACTGCGCGAGACGTATTGCACTGACCGGGCAGCTTTGCTATAATGCGGGTAACCAAACCATTGTCCGCGGCGCGGACGCAAAAGAAAGCAGGGAGTGTCTATTATGAAAAAAGCAGACATTGCGATGATCGGACTTGCCGTTATGGGCAAAAACCTTGCAAAGAATATGCTAAGCAAAGGCTTCCGGGTGGCGGTCTACGACCTGCATCCGGAGCAGTCTGTCGCAGCCTTTGCCGAAGAAATGCACAGTGACCGAGTGGTGTGTGCCTATGATCTTGAGAATCTGGTGGCTTCTCTGCAAACGCCGCGCATTCTCATGATGATGATTCGCGCCGGGCAGCCGGTGGATGACTACCTTACCAAGCTGCTGCCGATGCTCTCGCCGGGCGACATTCTCGTGGACGGCGGCAACTCGCACTTTGCCGACACCGCGCGCCGGGTGGCGCAGTGTCAGTCGCAGGGCGTCCACTTTGTGGGCTGCGGCGTTTCCGGCGGCGAAGAAGGCGCGCTCCACGGCCCGTCGCTGATGCCCGGCGGCGCGCCCGCTGCATGGCCGGCGATTGGCCCCATCCTGCAGACCATCTCCGCCAAGGCGGCCGACGGCACACCCTGCTGTGACTGGGTGGGCGAAGGCGGCGCGGGGCATTTTGTCAAAATGGTGCACAATGGCATTGAGTACGGCGATATGCAGCTCATCTGCGAAACCTATCACATCATGACCGGGCTTTTGGGCATGGACGCC
>JAQUZL010000037.1 GCA_028691385.1 Oscillospiraceae bacterium | reverse complement strand
ACGGTTGTCCCGATGCTGTGCGAAGCACTGAAGGCTGCAAAGGTCGCAAAGATCTAATTGAAGCTTTGAAAAGCGCCGTTCCCTCCCGGGAACGGCGCTTTTTTCGCCCACAGGCGGGACTTGCGCACGAGCAAACGGGCTGCTATAATCGGTGCATAGGAAGAAGGAGAATGCAACATGATGACATTACATACCCTGTCCTGTTTTGATGGCTTCACCTGTCTGGCCGGCGACTGCCCAGACACCTGCTGCCAAAACTGGGAGGTCACCGTTGATGATGAAACCGCAGTATATTATCAGCATTTAGAGGGCGCTCTGGGCGAGCGGCTGCGCGCGCTGATGACCAAGACGCCGGATGGTACGATTTTTCAGCTCAAAGGCGGCTTTTGTCCCCTGCTGCTGCCGGACGGTTTTTGCTCCGTGCAGCGCAGTCTCGGCGAGGAACACCTCGGCGTGAACTGCGCGCTCTATCCGCGCTTCAATGAGATTTACGGCGGTACTCGCGAATTTTGCCTTGCCATCTCCTGCCCGGAGGCCGCGCGGCGGCTTTTTTCTGCCCCTGCGCCCCTTACCATCACGCAGGCGACGCTTGACGAGCTGCCCGAGCCTAATGATTTGGACCCGGAGCGCTATCTCACCCTCCGGCGCTGCCGGGACGCCGCGATTGCCATGGTGCAGGATCGCAGCCTGCCATTTTCGCGCCGGATGGCGCTGCTGCTGGATTTTGCGGCCGCTGTGCAGCGGCTGTACAAAAAGCGGTGCTTTGCCGAAATCCGCGCGCTGTGCAAGACCTATGACGAAGCGCCCGCGCGGGCGGAGCGTGCGCAGCAGCTTCCTGCGCGCGCGCGGCGCGGCGCGATTTACGACGCGCGCATTGCCCAGTTGTTTGCGCAAATGGAGCCGATCGGCGCACCACAGTGGCCGGACGCCGTCCGGCAGGTACAGCAGGCCTTGCCGCACATTGCCGCGTCCACCGTGTCTGACTGGCAGTATGAGCATCTTCTGGTATATTTTTTGTACCGCTATTTTCTCAAGGCCGTCAACGACGGACGCATTGTCCATCGCGTGCGCGGCATGGCAATCTGCGTGCGGATGCTGCAGCTTGCCGCATCGGTCACCGGTGTGGCATCCGAGCTGGCGACGCTTGCCTATCGGTTTTCCAGAGAGATTGAGCACTCCGAGGAAAACATGGAGCAAATCTGGCACGCCGGCGGCAGCCGCCTGTTTGCCGGGCTGATTGACGCCATGGAATAGTTAAAAAGGGAGCTGTTGCATTGCAACAGCTCCCTTTCCTTCGCCCCTGTTTTTCAGCAGATTCCTGCGTGTTCTTTCATTTTTTCAAAGCTTTCCGCGCTGATCACGTGCTCCATGCGGCAGGCATCCTGCTCCGCCGTTTCCCGCGATACGCCGAGGTTCATCAAAAATCGGGTCAACAGGCGATGCCGCTCATAGATCTGCTCGGCCAGCGCGCACCCGGTCTGGGTCAGCTGGATCAAGCCGCTTTTATCCATGGTAATGAGCTGCGCTTCCCGCAGCAGACTCATGGCGCGGCTGACACTGGGTGCGGAATAGTTCAGGTATTCCGCAATTTCCACGCTGCGCACCGCGCCGCGCTGCTGCTGGATGATCAAAATTGTTTCCAGATAGTCCTCTCTGGATTCCCCTGCGTGCACCTGCATGAAATACCTCCCGTCATATGATTGCTTATCATTATGATACCAAGCCGTCCAATTGCTGTCAAGTCTTGTCCGGCTGCAGCAAATCCTCGGTCAGGCCGTCGCGTTGCAGCATGGCCTCCATTACCGCAATATCTGATGTGATGTCCAGCACGTCGCCGGCAAACAGCTTGTCGAGCTGCTTTTCGTAGCTCTCCACCAAGGTGTCGATCATAACTTCGATCTGCGATTTGGCGCGCGCGATGTTTTCGCCCTCCACGCCCTGCGCTTCCATTCTGGCATAGCTTTCCAGAATTTTCAGCGTCTGGGGCAGGTAGTAGTCCAAAAAGCTCCGCAGCTGCGGCTTCTTTTCCGGGCGCTCCTCCACCAGGCGGAATATCTTTCTCGTCAGTTCCTCGATCCGGGCAATTTTGCGCGAAATCTCGGGGTTGGCGATGAGATCATTATCCGCGCGAATCTGCCGCAAAATCTGCTCATCCTGCGTCATCGCCCGTTCCGGCGGCTGCTCGGCGGCTGGCGTTCGGCGCAGCAGATTCGCGTCCTTGTCCATCCATGCGGCGGGGCCAAACCAGCCTGCGTCAATCATATTTTGAAAATCCTTACGCACCTTTTTCATCGGCGTGCCGGTTGCGCCGGCCACGCGGGACAGCGGCACCTCATCCAGCTGCCCCACCATGGCGGCATAGGCGGCATAGGCGGCATAGCGCCGTTCCCGCGCGCCATAGCGGTAACCGGAAAGCGCCAGCGCTGCGCCGGCCACCGCCAGCACCGTTGCAACAATGGCGTCTGAAAGCGGCTCGGCAAACGTCTGATGATAGAGCAGCGCCTGCACAAACGCCGCAATCGACTGCGCGGCCGTCACAGAAAACGCGGCCGCAATCACGCAGCCTGCGATCATGCGCCCCCGTCCGGGGCGCTTTTTTTCCTTGCGCTGCGGCGCGGGCGCTGTCTGTGCGGCAGACTGCGCGGCGGCCTGCACATTGCGGTAAATCTGCTCGGTTTGCGCACGAAAGCGCGCTTCCGCCTCGCGCCGCTTCTGCGCGTTCAGCGGCGGCAGTTTGCCGGACGTATTCATGAAAATCAAAATCAGGCCAACCCACCAAAATCCGCCGGAAGCAAAACACAAGATGGTGATCACCCACCATGCGAAATCATTGCTCGGGTATTTTGGGGAATTTTGCGGAGTTTGTCCCATCGTCTGCCCCTCCATTCTATACCCAATAAAGATACACCATTTTCCCCGGAAATGCAAAGGCTCTATCTGGTTTTTTGACAAAGCTTTCCGCCCATGATAAACTATTTAAAAAACAATCTATGATGCGTAGTTTGGCGTGGTTCGCCAAGGCGTTATAAAACAGGAAAGCAGGTGGCCGCATGGGGCGTTATGACGAGATCTTGCTGGTCAGCGATTTTGACCGCACACTGACCGATTTAGACGATATGATTCCGCAGTCCAATCTTGACGCAATTGCCGATTTTATCCGCGAGGGCGGCGCGTTTACCATTGCGACAGGCCGCAGTCTTGGCATGTTCCAGCCGCGCGCCGCGTCCGTCCCGGTCAACGCGCCGTGCATTTTGTTCAACGGCGCTTACTGCTGCGATCTTTCCACCGGGCAAGAATTGTTTCGCCGCGGCATGACCGACTGCGCGGGGCTTGTGCAGCAGCTCGCCGCGCGCTATCCCACGCTGTGCATTGAGGTGCAGAACCCCGAATCGCACTATACCGTCAACGGCGTCGGTCAGCGCGACCGGATGCGCGCATCCGGCGTGCCGGTACGCGCGGTGCCGGCGGACGAAATTCCCCAACCGTTTCTCAAAATCACCGTCATCGGGCCGTATACCCCTTCGCCGGAATTTCCCGACTTTTTCTGCGGCTGCACCGCCGAGGAAGATGCGCTTTATGAGAGCGCCGCCGCATTTATCCGCGCAGAAAGCGGCGGTCGGTGCGACCCGGTGCGCTCCGCGCCGCGCATGATCGAAATTCAGGCGTCCGGCGTCAGCAAGGGCGCGGCCGCGCGCGCCTTGGCCAAATCCCTTGGACGCCGCACGCTGGTCTGCGTCGGCGACTCTCCCAACGATCTTTCCATGCTGCAAGCGGCAGATCGCGCCTTTGTCCCCGCAAACGCCAGTCCGGCACTGCTGCGCGCGGGCTTTCCACTGGCCGCAGATTGCGGCGTGGGAGCTGTCGCCTCCGTGATTCACGCATTGTAGGAACCTTTTCTCCCGCCGGCGCATAGACTGTAGCAACGTCTTTGATCGCCAAGGAGGGAATCTCATGCCCCAATATTATACGTTTTCATCATCCGGACTGCACCAGCCAAACGGTGATTCCGTTGCTGTGCCGCCGGAACCGGTCGCCGCGCCCCAATGCCCGCCGCAGGCCGATTCTTTTCCGCCACATCCGGAATCCGCGCCGGAATCGCTCCCGCCGGAATCGTCTGACGGCGATTGCCGTCAGGGGCTTGTGCAGGTGCTGCAGCTGCTAAAAAGCAGCGCCTGTTCTGCGTTCGTGGATTACCACGCCTTTGCCTTTGTGACACAATCCCTGATTCAGGGCGCGCATCCGATTGCCGAATGCGCAGAGGAAAGCGGCGACAATCTTTCCGCGCTGTCCGGCTCGTTCCGCCGTTTTTCGCCGCAAACCCAGCATGCGCTCGATACCGGCGGCGCGGTCTATGCGCCAATTCCCGCAGCAGACGGCGTTGAGATTCTCGCAAGCGCTGACCGCGTATTTTTGCAGCAGCTGCGCGCGATTGTCTTTTCGCTGCTGCCATCGACCACAGAGGACGCCTGCAAGACCGTTCGCGCCATGCTCTCTCATCAGATGGCGGACGGCAGTCATGACCGCACGGTCAGCCTGACCGCCGGCGCGCTTGCGGTGCATCATGCAGTTCTTCTCAGCGCAATCGACGGCGTGCTGGTACTCACATGCGACGCGCGGCGGTTTTACCTTGTCTGCGCCGATCAGGTTTCCTTCCTTGGTGAATAAAAAGCGGACGCCGCACACTGTGCGGCGTCCGCTTTTTATTCACGCGTACCGGCGCGCGCGTTATGTTTTTTTGACGAACTGCCGCCCACACTTCGGGCAGCGAATGTTGATTTTTCCCTTGCCGCGCGGCACGCGCACGGTCTGCGCACAGTTGGGGCAGGAAAAATACCGATTCTGCCGATCCTTCAAATGGGTGAAAAAACCACAGAATTTTGCATTCTCCGCATGGCGCTTTTCCAAATTTCTGGAGTACATCCGGAAAAGCGCAACCATCAGCGGCAAATATCCGACCACATAGAGCAGGCTGCTGCTTGTCAGGCTGGAAACAAGGCACAGCACTGCGCCCAGAATAATCAGCGCCCAGCTAAGGGTATCCGCGCCGTTGCGGCCATACATAAAACGCTGCAGTGCATATCTAATATTTTGAAACATTTCAATCACCTGCGTTTATTATAGCGGACAGACGGTATTTTGCAATTGGCTCTTCTCAAAGTTTATGAAATGTTCATGAATCTGCGCAAAGCACCGCAATGGCAATCTCCGGCGGATTTCCCAGCCGCGGCACGATGCCGCCATTGCCGAGGCCGCGGGAAACCAGCATGGTGGTATTCGCCTGCCGATAAACGCCCGCGTCATATGCCGGGAATCGCCTTCCCCCCGGCCCAAACAGGCCGCCAAGCCCCGGCACGCGCACAACGCCGCCGTGGCTGTGGCCGCACAGCACCAAAGCCGTCCCCAGGCTCGCCCACTGCGCGAGTCGGTCGTTGCGGTGATAGAGCATCACCACCGGCGCGGACGGCGCGTCAGCGCGAATCTCCGCCATGAGCTGCGCGGCTGTTTTTCCGTCATATGGCCCGTTGGGGTCATCCAGCCCTGCGAGGACAAGTCTTTCACTGCCGCGCCGCAGCTGCACAAAGCTGCCGGAGAGCACCGTCACGCCGCAGGTTTTCAAAACATTTTCCGTCTGCTGCACGAAACCAGACGCCCATTCATGGTTTCCCGTCACATAATAGGTCGGTGCGATTGCCTGCAGGCCGCGCGCCAGCGTGAGAAGGTCGGCGGGCGCGAGCGCTTGCCCGCACAGATCGCCGGTCAGCGCAATGAGGTCCGGCGCCGCGCTGCGTGTCGCGCGCAGCAGCGCGGCATTGTCCCGGCCAAACTGCGCGCCATGCAGATCGGACAAGACGGCAATGCGCAGCCCGGCAAACGCCGCAGGCAGCCGGCTTACGCCGCAGCGATACTCATTCGTGCACAGGAAACAGCTTTTTGCCATCAGCGCCAGCACGATGACGGCCAGCACCCAGAATCTGCGTCGTTTCAAATGTTTGCCCCCTGACAGCCATAAAGTTAGGATTGTACAACGCGTCATAATTTGATATAATATTCGAAAAATAATTTGATGGATGTGTCTTGATTGAAGTATGGAATTTGGAATGTGGGGCGATATGACCCGGCGGCGCTGCGGCAATTTGACGGTTCCGGGCTTACCCCACTGACGGCTGCCGTTTTATGCAGCCGCGGCTTTGACACGCCGCAAAAGGCCGCGCTGGCGCTCAGCACCGACTGTCCGCTGACCGAGCCTTCACAATTTCCCGACATGGCGCGCGCCACTGCGCGCATCCGGCAGGCAATTTCCGGTGGCGAGCGCATGGCCGTCTATGGCGACTATGACGTGGACGGCATCACGGCAACGTGCCTGCTCACCGAGTTTTTGCGCGCGCAGGGGGCAGACTGTCTTTGGTATATCCCCGGACGCATTGAAGAGGGCTACGGCCTGAACGAGCCTGCTATTCGGCAGCTGGGCGCGCAGGGCGTCACGCTGATTATCACCGTGGACTGCGGCATCACCGCCGACGCCGAAGCGCGCGCCTGCCGCGCGCTTGGCATTGATCTCATTATCACCGACCATCATGAGTGCAAAAATGAGCTGCCGCAGGCGGTCGCTGTGATTGACCCCCAGCGCCGCGACTGCCGGTATGACGGCGCACAGCTGGCGGGCGTGGGCGTGGCCTTCAAGCTGGCAAGCGCGCTCTCGGGCGATCAGGAGTCCGTGCTGCGGGATTACTGCGACCTTGTCTGCCTTGGCACCATCGCGGACGTCATGCCTCTGGCAGGTGAAAATCGCCGGTTTGCCGCCGAGGGCATCGCCGCTATGAAGGCGTCGCCGCGCCTTGGGTTGCGCGCGCTCATCAAGGAGTGCGGCTGCGATACCAAGCAGTTGAGCGCCGGCACCATCGGCTATCTGCTCGCGCCGCGGATTAACGCCGCCGGGCGCATGGGGCGTGTGGAGCTGGCCGTGGAGCTGTTTATGACCAGCGACCCCGCGCAGGCGTCTGCGCTGGCCGAAACGCTTTGCCAGCTCAACCGGCAGCGGCAGGAAATTGAAGCGCAGATCTATGCCGACGCCGCTGCGCGGCTCGAAGCCACGAAGGAAGCGCCGCCTGCCATTGTGATGGCGGGCGAGCAGTGGTATCAGGGCGTGGTCGGCATTGTCGCATCGCGGCTGGCCGAGGACTATGCCAGACCCGTGTTTCTCATCTGCCTTGATGGTGACAAGGGCAAGGCGTCCTCCCGGAGCTACGGCGGGTTTCATCTGTTTTCCTCGCTGGAAAAGTTGAGCGAGCTGCTCGAGAGCTTCGGTGGGCATGACCTTGCCGCCGGCTTTACCATCCGCCGTGACCGCATCGCGGCGTTTAACGACGCCATTTGCGCGCTGGCCGCGGACTACCGCAAAACCTGCACGCCGCCTGCGCTGCAAATTGACTGCGAGATCACGCCGGATTTGCTGTCCCAGAGCAACGTGGAGCGGCTCGATCAGCTGGAGCCATGCGGCGCAGCGTGTCCGCGTCCTGTCTTTTTCATGCGCGGGCTGACCGTTGACCGGCTGAGCGAAATCGGTGGCTGCAAGCACCTGCGGCTGCGGCTGCGGCGCGGCAGAACCTATTTCAACGCAATTTTCTTTTCCACCAATCAGCTCCGCGCCGGCATCGCGGAAAATGACACCGTGGAAATCGCCTTTTCCCCGCAGATCAACGAATTCCGCGGTACGCGCACGGTGCAGCTCAGTCTGACGGACATCCGTCCCGACGACCAGACCCGCAGCCGTCACCGCACGGAGCAATCCCTCTATGAACGCTTTTTGCATGGCGATCCGCTTTCGCCGCAGGAGGCCGCAGCCTTTTTGCCACCCCGCAGCGACTTTGTCGGCGTCTGGAAATATCTTGTTGCGCACTGCACAGATGGGCGGCTGATTGAGGACTGCGCGTGCCTAAGCCGGGAAATCGCCCGATTTTCCGGCACCGCCGACAGTCTGCTGCGCACGCAGATCTGTCTGGACGTCTTTTCCGAGCGTGGTTTGATTGACCTGCAGCACCGTCGCCGCAGCGTACATATCGCGCTGAACGCCGGGGCAAATAAAGTAGATCTGGAGCAATCCGAAATTTTGATCCGGCTGAACCATTTCAAAGCAGGTGAATCATAATGGAATCCATTGAACAGCATTATCAATCTATGGTGCAAGCCATTGAAAATTACACGCCAACGGCCGATATGCTTCGCATCAACGCGGCCGTGGACTTTGCCTCGCGCAAGCACGCCAATCAAAAGCGGAAGGACGGTTCGCCCTATGTCATTCATCCGCTGGCTGTGGCCGAGATTGTAGCGGAGATCGGTCTGGATACCGACGCCATCCTGGGCGCGCTGCTGCACGACTGCATTGAGGACACCGACACCACCTTTGACGAAATCACCGAGCATTTTGGCCGCGCCGTCGCGGAGCTGGTGGAGGGCGTCACCAAGCTGACCCGCGTGCAGTATTCCACCACCGAGGAGCAGCAGATGGAAAATCTGCGCAAAATGTTCATGGCCATGTCCAAGGACATCCGCGTGATTCTCATCAAAATCGCCGACCGCCTGCACAACACCCGCACGCTGCAGTACCAGTCGCCGGACAAGCAGGTTCTCAAGTCCCGTGAAACCATGGACATCTACGCGCCGCTGGCGCATCGGCTTGGTATGCAGAAGATCAAGTGGGAGCTGGAGGATCTTTCGCTGCGCTATCTGGAGCCGGACGCCTATAACGAGATCATGACCTATCTCGCGGATCGCGAGGAGCTGAGCCGCCAGTTTATGGAAAAGATTCAGTCGCAGGTATCCGATCGCCTGCAAACCGTCGGCATCCGCTGCACCATCTATGGCCGCGTGAAGCACGTCTACTCCATCTATCGCAAGATGCTGGCGCAGGGAAAGTCGCTGGACGAAATTTACGATCTGTACGCATTCCGCGTGATTGTGGACACCATCGCCGACTGCTACAACGTCCTTGGCCATATCCACGACCTTTACAAGCTGGTGCCGGGTCGCTTCAAGGATTATATTTCCACCCCCAAGCCAAATATGTATCAGTCCCTGCACACCACCGTCATCGGCAAGGACGGCCGCCCCTTTGAGGTGCAGATTCGCACCTGGGCCATGCACGAAACGGCGGAATACGGCATTGCCGCCCACTGGAAATACAAGCAGAACGGCGCGGGCGGCGGCACAGAGCAGCAGTTCGAGTGGGTGCGCCGCCTGCTGGAGAACCAGCAGGATGTGGACGCCGAGGACTATATCCACTCCCTGAAAATGGATATGTTCGACGACGAAGTATTCGTCTTTACCCCGCGCGGCAAGGTCATTTCCCTGCCCTCCGGCTCGACGCCCATCGACTTTGCCTACGCCATCCACTCGGAGGTTGGCAACCATCTGATCGGCGCAAAGATTAACAACCGCATCGCAAGCTATGACGCGGTGCTGAAAAACGGCGACATTGTGGAGGCCATCACCGCCCAAGGCTCCCGCGGTCCCAGCCGTGACTGGCTGAAAATCTGCAAGTCCAATCAGGCGCGCATCAAAATTCGCCAGTGGTTCAAAAAAGAGAAGCGCGATGAGAACATTGTGCGCGGCAAGGCCAGCTTCGACGCTGAACTGCGCCGGGTGGCCATCTCGCCTGCCGTGCTGCAAAACGACGAGCTGGTGGCGCTGATTTTGAAAAAAGTCAGCTTTGAATCCATGGAGGATCTTTATGCCACCATCGGTTATGGCGGCATGACCGCTCAAAAGGCGGTGAACCGCGCGCAGGAAGAGCTGCTGCGTTTTTCCCGCGTGCCGCAAAAAGAGGACATCCCCAAGCTGTCTGTTCGCGAGCAGGCAAGAAGCCGTCATTCCGACTCTGGCGTGCTGGTCGCCGGCATTGACTCCTGCATGATTAAGTTTGCCCGCTGCTGCACGCCGGTTCCCGGCGATGACATCGTCGGCTTTATCACCAAGGGCTTCGGCGTTTCCGTCCATCGCGCGGACTGCCCCAATGTCAAAACCGCGCGCACGCCGGAAAACAGCGACCGCTGGATTCCCGTGAGTTGGGCAGGCGGGGAGGAATCCGAGCCGTTTACCACCACGCTGGAAATCGAATCTCTCGATCGCGACGGTCTGGTACTGGATCTTGCCACTGTGCTCACCACACTCAAGCTGAAGGTGAAGGAGCTTTCCGCCCGCAGCATCGCGGCCGGCAAGGCGCAGACCACACTGACCTTTTCCGTCCACAATCTTGACGAGCTGAGCCTTGTCCGTCAAAAAGTCCGCGCCGTCGCCGGTGTTACCGACGTGCGCCGCGGCCATAACTGACCATGCGGGCGGTTGTTACGCGCGTAAAGCGCGCGTGTGTCACCATTGACGGCCAGATAAGCGGCGAGATTGGGCAGGGCTTTCTGATTCTTTTGGGCGTCGGCCCGGACGACGGGCAGGCGCAATGCAAAAAGCTGTGCGAAAAAATTCTATCCCTGCGCGTCTTTGAGGATGAAAACGGAAAAATGAACCGAGCTCTGGACGACGTCGGCGGCGCGGTGCTGGTGGTCAGCCAGTTTACGCTCTATGGCGACTGCCGACATGGCCGCCGCCCCAGCTTCACCGGCGCAGCTGCGCCGGCAATCGCGATTCCCCTGTATGAACTGTTTTTAAGCGAGTGCGCCGCGCGGGGCTTTTCCCCGCAGCACGGCGAGTTTGGCGCGGACATGCAGGTTTCCTCGGTGAACGATGGCCCTGTCACGCTGCTGCTGGACACCGACACGCTGATGTAATGAAAGGAGTCTGCCATGAAAATTTCAGCTATGGCGCTGGGCGACTACCAGACCAACTGCTATTTTGTCTGGGACGAGGCGACCATGGAGTGCGCCGTCATCGACCCCGGCTATGACGCCCCCACGATTTTGAACTATCTCGGCGAGCAGGCGCTGCAATGCAAGGTCATTTTACTCACGCATGCGCATTTTGACCATATTGGCGCGGTGGCCGCGCTGCAGCAGGCCACCGGCTGCCGGGTCTATGTCCACAAAAATGAGCTGAGCCTGCCGCCCGAACTGATGGGCGCGCCGCTGCAGCCCACCGATTACTATGACGAGGGCAGCACCGTGACGCTTGGCGCAATCACCTTTCAGGTGCTGCTGACCCCCGGCCATACCCCCGGCTCCGTGTGCCTGATTGCAGGCGACGTGCTGTTTTCCGGCGATACGCTCTTTGCCGGCAGCTGCGGCCGCACGGACTTTGCCGGCGGCAGCTGGGACGCGATGGAAGCGTCTTTGCGGCGTCTTGCGCAGCTGCCCGGCGATGATACCGTGCTGCCGGGACATGGTGGCTCGACCACGCTTGCCCGGGAGCGCAAAACCAACATGTTTCTGTTTCAGGCATTGCAGGGATGAAGCTGTATTTGTCCGGTCATACCTTCCGCTATGCCATGGAGCAGCTGCAAATGAGCCTGTTCCCCGGCGAAAAAATGGAATACTCCGAATCGCCGCTCGCAGGCGATGGCGCGGTGTCCACGCTGCGCCGCGGCCGGGTCTACGCCACCGCCGTGACTGTCATCACCCGTGACGGCCGCACCTGCCGGGCGCAGAAGCGGGTGCGCGCGGAAGCCTCTGATTCCGCGCTGCGGCAGGCGCTGCAGCAAAGCTATTATCTTGCCGCGCTGCAATGCCTGCCCGAAGCGCCGCCATGGGGCGCGTTTTCCGGCGTGCGTCCCACCAAGATTGCCACCCGGTGTCTGCTGCGCGGCGGCACGGCGCGCGCTTGCGACAAGCTGCTGCGGGGTGACTATTTCATCTCCGCGCCAAGGCGCGCACTGGCGCTGGAATGCGCGGAAAAAACCGTGCAGGCCGCACGCCTGCTGCTGCCGACGGACGTTTCTGTCTATGTTGGCATCCCCTTTTGCCCCACGCGGTGCACCTATTGCAGCTTTGTCAGTCAGAGCGTCGGCGCGTTTGGCTCGCTGGTTGCGCCCTATCTGTACGCGCTGGTGCAGGAAATTGCCGTCTGCGGCGACGCGCTGCGTCGCGCCGGCCGCAGCGTCCGCTCGGTCTATCTCGGCGGCGGCACGCCAACCACGCTGTCCGCTGCGCAGCTTGCGCGCCTGCTTGGCGCGCTGCAAACGCATTTTGATCTGTCCCGCAATCTGGAGCTGACTGTGGAGGCCGGCAGACCCGAAACGCTAAGTCGGGAAAAGCTGGACGTGCTGCGCAGCTTCGGCTGCACCCGCATCTCCATCAACCCGCAAACCATGAACGACGCGATTTTGCAGCGCATCGGCCGCAATCACAGCAGCGCGCAGATTGTTTCGGCCTATGCCATGGCCATGGACGCGGGGCTTTCCAACGTCAATATGGATCTCATCGCCGGATTGCCCGGTGAAACGCCCGCATCCTTTTCCGATTCCCTTCACCGGGTGCTTGCCCTCGCGCCCACCGCCGTCACCGTGCACACCCTTGCCATCAAAAAGGCGGCTGACCTTACCTTGACGCAGGACGATTTACCCGGCGGCGCAGCTGTCGCCGAAATGCTCTTGGGCGCGACGCAGGCGCTGCGCCGGGCTGGATACGTCCCCTATTATCTCTACCGCCAAAAATATATGTCCGGCAGCTTTGAAAATGTCGGCTGGTGCAAACCGGGTTATGAATGCCTGTACAACATATATATGATGGAGGAGCTGCACAGTATCCTGGCGCTCGGCTCCGGCGGCGTCAGCAAACTCAATTTACCCGGCGGCGCGCTGCACCGACTGGTAAATCCGAAATATCCGCGGGAATATCTGGAGAAAATTGATACAGTCTGCGCGCAAAAAGCAGACTTTTTCGCCGCCGCTCCCGCTGAGCTATCCTGAAAGGAGTCCACTCATGTTTGAGCTTTCCGTGATGAATGAAGCCATTCGGCGTGATCCCGTCGGTTATATTGCCGAATGTGACGCAAACTACTTTCAAAAGGTCGCCGATGCGGCAGACCTGATTGCCGCCAGCGGCAAACGCGTCATCCTGCTGGCCGGGCCATCCAGCTCCGGCAAAACGACCACCGCGCGCAACATCTCCGCTGCGCTTGCGCAGCATGGCCTGCACTGCTATGCCATCAGCATGGACGATTATTATCTGGATGTGAATGCCGCCACCTACCCGCAAACCGATACCGGCGAAATTGATCTGGAGTCCCCGCTGTGTCTGGACATCCCGCTTTTCAACGAGCAAATGCGCGCGCTGCACCGGGGCGATGCGGTGCTTTTGCCGCGATTTGACTTCCACACCCGTTCGCGCGATTACACCAATGCGCAGCATCTGCAGCTGAAAAAGGATGAGGTTGTCATCTGCGAGGGCATTCACGGCTTGAATGACATGTTCACCTCCCAGCTGCCCCACGCCTATACCCTTTCCGTCAACCTGCATTCCCATGTGATGCAAAACGGAACGGAAATTTTTCTGCGCAGCTGGACGCGTTTGATGCGCCGGCTGGTGCGCGACAGCAACTATCGCAACACGCCGCTTGAGCAGACGCTCGCCCTTTGGACCAACGTCCGTCTTGGTGAGCAGCGCTACATCGCGCCCTATATTTCCAAGGCGCACACGCTGGTTGATACCGCGCTGGGCTATGAAATTCCGGTACTTGGACATATTCTGCGCGACCGCCTGGCTGCGCTGCCGCGGGACGTTGCCAACCACCAGCTGGTGGAGCTGATTTTACATGCGCTGCCCCTGTTTGCGCCCCTCGATCCCGCGCTGGTGCCGGAAAGCAGTCTGCTGAAAAAGGAATTTATCAAATAACAGATAGGAGAACGTCTATGGACACGCTATTTTCCCACGCCACCGTGGTGACCATGAACGACCAGATGTCCGTCCTGCCGGACGCCTTTGTGGGCGTCACCGACGGAAAAATCAGTTATCTCAGCCCAAAAGCGCCCGATGAGCAGCCTGCCGAGATCATTGACGCCACCGGCATGGTGCTGATGCCGGGGCTTGTAAATGCCCACACGCATCTGCCCATGTCCATCCTCAAGGGCTTTGCCGACGATTACGCCCTTTCCGAATGGCTCACCGCGCACATTTTCCCCCGGGAGGACCGCATGGACGACCGCTGCGCCAAGGCTGCGACGCTGCTGGGCATTGCGGAGAGTCTGCGCTTCGGCGTGACCTCCGTTTCCGACATGTATATGTTCTCCGGCGCAGTCGCCGAGGCCGTCGCCGAATCCGGCATCAAGGCAAATCTCAGCCGCGGCACTACGCTCTTTGACGACACAGACTTCTCCTTTGACACCTATCCCGCCTGTCAGGAGCTGGAAACCACCTTCCGGCAGTGGAATCACTACGACAACGGCCGCATCAAAATTGAGGCTTCCGTCCACGGCGAATACACCACCACCTACAAGCTGTGGGAAGCGCTGAGCGAGTTCGCCGTGAACAATCACACCGGCATGCATGTGCATCTGTCGGAAACCAAATCCGAGCACGAAAGCTGCAAGGAGAAATATGGCATGACGCCCGCGCAGATTTTGGACTGCCACCACGTCTGGGACGCGCGCGCCATCGCGGCGCACTGCGTGTGGCTCGAGCCGGAGGATATGACGCTGCTGGCAAAACGCGGCGTGAGCGCCGTGCACTGCCCCATCAGCAACCTGAAGCTGGGCAGCGGCATCGCCAACGTCACCGATATGGTACGCGCCGGCATGAATGTGGCGCTGGGCACCGACTCGGTGGCCTCCAATAACAACCTCGATCTGTTTGAAGAGATGAAAACCTGTGCGCTGCTGGCCAAGGGAAAGTCCCTGGATCCCACCACGCTGCCGGCTTCCGCCGCGCTGATGATGGGCACCATCTGCGGCGCGCGCGCGCAGGGTCGCCAAAACGAGTGCGGGCAAATCAAGCTCGGCATGGACGCCGACCTCATTTTGCTGGACTTCACCCAGCCCCACCTCATCCCCTGCCACAACGTGATTTCTCAGCTGGTCTATGCCGCCTCCGGCCACGACGTGGCCATGACCATGGTGCGCGGAAAAATTCTCTATGCCGAAGGCAAGTTCCCCACCATCGACCTTGGCGCTGTGGTGAAGGAGCTGACCGATTATGCCATGCCGCTCGTGTTTCACGATGCGCCAAAACAAGCCGATTCACAGAAGGACTGATTTATTTTGTCGCAAAAACCAATTCAAAAGCAGAGCTTTCTCCATGGCGCGGCCATTTTGGCGCTTGGCACGCTGATTGTCAAGCTGATTGGCATGGTCTACAAAATGCCGCTGGTGCAGATCATCGGCAACGACGGCTACGGCTATTTCAACAACGCCTATGACATCTATAATGTGCTGCTCACCATCTCGACCGCCGGTCTGCCGGTGGCCATGTCGCGGATGATCTCCGAGGCGCAGACGCTGGGCAACAACGCGCAAATCAAGCGCATCTATCGGGTTTCCCTGTATGTGTTTCTCACCGTGGGTCTGCTGGGAAGCGGCTGCATGCTGCTCTTTGCCAAGCAGTTTGCCATCTGGCTCAATTCGCCCAACTCCTGGATTGCCATGGCCTGCCTTGCCCCGAGCGTGTTCTTCGTGTGTCTGGTAAGCTCCTTCCGTGGCTATTTTCAGGGGCAGCGCAACATGACCCCCACCGCCGTCAGCCAGATTCTGGAGGCCGTGTTTCGGCTGATCATCGGCCTTGGTCTTGCGGTGATTTTGGTGCGCGCGGGCTACTCCGTGGCCGTCGGCGCAGGCGGCGCGATCATCGGCGTCACCGCCGGCACGGCCGTTACCGCCGAATACATGTGGCGCAAGCATC
>JAQUZL010000036.1 GCA_028691385.1 Oscillospiraceae bacterium | reverse complement strand
TGGTTCTGCTCTGCGCGTGCGCCGCAGAAAAAAACTTCACCGACGAAATGAAAATTCCCTACGCGGCCGATCTGTCTGCGGAAGATGGCGCGGACAGCGTGGAGCGGCAGGGCGATCACGAAGATTCCGCCTATTATGCCGCCCCCGACGTTTACAATATGGAGTCCACCGACACGCGAACCGTGCTGACCCATTTCAAGACCCAGCAGCAGACCAGCGAATGGTCCTGCGGCGCGAGCGCCGCGCTGATGGTGCTGCAGTGGTATGACGCGCTGGGCGATTGGGACGAATCGTCCCTTGCCGCGCTGCGTCATCCGCTCAGCGAGGAGGTCTACGGGGACTATCCCGGCACCACACTGCGCCAGATGACCGATATGTTCTCCGGCGTGGGCGGCTTTGACCTTGTCACCACCGAAACAAAGCCCGACGGCGTCACGCTGGAGGACATGACCGGCTGGCTTGCGGACGGCAAGCCCATTTTGGTCTGCTGGATTGACTGGGGCGGCCACTGGCAGGTCATCATCGGCTATGACACCATGGGCACCGCGTCCACTGCGGACGATGTGCTTTTGATGGCCGACCCCTATGACGCCACCGACCACAATCAGGACGGCTACGGCGTCTATTCCGCCGAGCGGATGCTGAGCATGTTTTCCCTGTACGGCGCGTTCACTGCGGACGAGGGCGGCAGCGATCTGCTCTTTGCGGTGGCAAGTCCATCCGATTAAAAAAGACCGGGCAGCGCAGCTGCCCGGTCTTTTTTTACTTTCAGCGTGCCAGATTTTCCTTGATGACCTCGGCCAGAATGGTGATGCCGTCCACAATCCGCTCGTCGGGCATGTTGGAATAGTTCAGTCGCAGGCAGTGGTTGTTGCCGCCGTTGGGGAAGAACCCGGCGCCCGGCACATAGGCCACCATTTTCTCCAGCGCCTGCTTGGCCATCACGCGGGTGTCGATCTGCGCGGGCAGCTCCGCCCAAGTGAACAGACCGCCCTTGGGACGGGTAAAGCGCACCGCTTCCGGGAACGTCGCGGCCATGGTGTCCACCATCAGGCGGCAGCGGCGGGCATAGGTTTCGCGAATGGCGGCAATGTGCGCGTCCACCGAGTAGGTATCGAGGTATTTGGCCGTTTCCATCTGGCTCACGGTGGAGGCCTGCAGCGACGCCGCCTGCTGCATAATGTTGAATTTCTTCAGAATCTCCGCGCCTGCACAGACCCACGCCAGCCGGTAGCCCGGGGCGAGAATCTTGGAAAACGTGCCGAGATAAATAATCAGCTCCTTGGTGTCCAGGCTTTTCAGCGCGGGCAGCGGCGCGCCGTCGAAGCGCAGCTCGCCATAGGGGTTGTCCTCCACCACCGGGATTTCATAGCGGTTCACAATCTCCATGAACTGCTTGCGCCGCTCCAGCGGCCAGGTGCGCCCGGTGGGGTTCTGAAAATCGGGGATGACATAGATCATCTTCACGTTGGGCGTGGTTGCGAGCACCTGGTCAAGCGCCTCCATTATCATGCCGTCCTCATCGGTGGGCACGGTGACGAACCGCGGCTGGCAGGTCTTAAACGCGTTGATTGCGCCAAGGTACGATGGGCTTTCCATGACCACCACGTCGCCCTCGTTGAGGAACACGCGGCCGGCATAGTCCAGCCCCTGCTGACTGCCGGAGGTGATCAGGATCTGATCCTTGTCGGCGTGGATGTTGTTCTTTTCGGCGAGCCGCTGGGCGATCTGCTCGCGCAGCCGCGGATACCCCTCCGTGGAGGAATACTGCATCGCGCTTGCGCCCATCTCGTCCATCACCAAGTCCGCGCAGGCCTTCATTTCCTGCACCGGGAACAGCTCCGGCGCAGGCATGCCGCCGGCAAAATAATACATGCCCGGCACCGCCGCAAAGCGCAGAATGTCGCGAATATCGGAGCCTTTCATGTCTTTCATTCGATCTGCAAATTGTACCATGATCATCCCTCGACTCTCAGAAATTGGCGTTGCGCCGCGCGATGGTGGCAAAAAGCGCCGTAAAATTCTCTATATCATACATCGGGTTTATCGATTTGTAAATAAAATCCTGCGCCTTTTTGTTCAAAATGTGCAGCGTTGCTGCAAAAAAAGCGGCATTTTTTCCACTGCGGCGCTGGTATCTTGCGCCGCTTCATGGTAGAATAGCCGCGAATTATTTGCATGCTGTCAGAAAAGAGCGATTCTATGAAAACCGAAACGAAATACGCACTCCTGCTGATTTTGGCTGCCGCCCTGTGGGGCAGCAGCTTTGTCGCGTCCAAGCTCTGCATCAACAGCGGCCTGTTTCCCTTTGAAATCGTGTTTTACCGGTTCTTTTTCGGAACGATCGTGATGTGGTTTCTGTTTCGCAGGCATCTTGGCGGAATGCGCGCGCCCACCGTGCGCGCGGGCGTGCTGCTCGGCGTGGTCACTGCGGCGGGCTTCGTGCTGGAAATCTGCGGACTCAGTGTGACGGCCGCGTCCAAAACGTCGTTTCTCACCGCCACCAATATTGTGATTTTGCCGCTGCTGTACTGCCTGTGTTACCGCATCCGCCCCCACGGCTGGTCGCTGCTGGCGGCGGGCGTCGCCATGGCGGGGGTGGGCGCGATGTGCCTTGGCGGCGGTTTCGGCGGCTTTGCCGTGGGCGACCTTGTTTTGCTGCTGGCGGCGGTGATGTACGCGGTGGGCGCGCTGATGGTTTCCGCCATCGACCCCGCGTGCCCCCGCATCCAGATCACCTTTTTGCAGTTTGTGACCATGGCGGCAGTGCTTGGTATTCTCACGCTGGTGCAGGGCAGAAGCGGCCATTATCCGCCCATCGCCATCGCGGCTGTGGTGTTTCAGGTGTTGTTTCCCACCGTTTTGTGCTATCTGATTCGAAACTTTGCCATGCAGTTCGTGAACCCCGTCAAAAGTACGCTGATTCTCGCGCTGGAGAGCGTGTTTTGCACGCTGCTTTCTGCGCTGCTGCTGCGTGAGCGGATCACCCTGCGGATGCTCTGCGGCATCGCGCTGATTGGTGCGGCCATCGTGCTGGAAACGCTGCACCCCATCACCAAGCCGCCCACGCGCGCGCAGCGTCCGGCTTCCCACGCGTTGACTGCGCCAAATAAATAGACAAGCGGCTCGGACGAAAATTCGTCCGAGCCGCTCATTTTATACCGCGCCGCCCAGCAGCATCAGAAGCTCCGGCAGATACCGCAGCGCGTTGGCATTGGCCAGCCAATACGCCGGCGTGTTGACAACGCCCGCTGCGGCCAGCTTTTCCACGGCGGCCGCGACGCTCGGCGCAGCCGCGCCGCTTTTTTTGATGGCGCCCGCCGCCGCAATGAGCAGCACGTCGAGATAGCGCATCGCACCGCCGTTTTCCCGCCAGTATTCCGGCGAGCGGATCACGCCCAGCGCGGCCAGCTTCCCTACGGCCTCCTGCCCGGCGGGCGAAAGCTGCGTCGTTTTCGCAAACATCTTGTAAAAATACGATTTGTCCACGAAGCCGGTTACGCCCGGGCACGTGCCGGTGCTGGTGAACTGCCAGGCGTCATAGCCCGGCGTGACGGGCTTTTGCGCGCTGTAACGCGCCACCCACAAGGACGTTCCGGCAAGCCCTGCGCGGTCAAGCTGCGCAGAAAACCAGCTGTCCGACGCATAGACGCCGCCGCGCACGCCCAGCGCGTCCAGCCGCTCGAGAAACGCAGCGGCGCAGCGCGTACGCGCGGCCATGCCCAGCGTGTCTGCCCGGCCGTCGTGCGCCGCCGCGCCATACTCGCTGTCAAGATACAGCGGGAAGTCCATGACCGCGCCGCACAGCGCGCGTGCGGCCCAATCCGCCTCGGCGCGCGCCTCGTCCGGCGTGATGGCCTGGGTCACGAAATACGCGCCATAGGGAATCCCGGCGCGCTGCACCGCCGCCAAATTTTCGGCAAAGCGCGCGTCTTTTTGCAGCGCGCCGGTGGCGTAGCCGCGAAAGCCGATGCGCAAAATTGCGCCGTCCACGTGCCTGGCCGCCACGGACCAGGCCGGTGCGCCGTTGAACTGGCTCACATCAATGACGGTTTTCTCCACCGGATGCCTCCGTTCTCGCCGCATCCACCCGCGCCTCCGCCGCGATATAGGCGACGGCGGAAACCATGGTCACCACCGCGCCGGACACGGTGTTCACAACGCCTGTGTCAAGGCCAAAGGCGATCCCAAGGCCGGTCAGGATGCCCAGCATCGCCGCCCAAAACTTACGGGAGGTCAGTTTTTCCTTCATTTGCTTGCTCCTTTCTGGAGGCGCCGGGGTCATCGGAACGGTAGCGCGCGTCCGCGTGACGAATCAAGCCCAGCACGCCGGCCTCGCCGCCCAGAAAGGCGAATACCGCCGTGATCAGCGTATCGGGCACCACGCGGTATCGGCAAAACAATGCGACCATAACTGCGGTAAAGACGGCCGCAAAGCTGAGTAGTCCAACAACGACCCACTTACTGAATTTCATACATTTTTCGCCTCCACCGCCATTTTATGAAGGCTTGTTTCGCTTTGCGCCGGAATCGGTTCAGGAAATTACTTGGCGGTGTTGGTTGCGGAAGCAATTCGCAAAACGGTGTAACGTAAGCAGTTCCGGGAAGCGTCTTGGTGTACCGGGTGTGCGTTCGGTGCTAAGGTAAAGAAAAAACGCAGAAAGGAGCCTCTTTATGACCGATTTTTCCATCCTGATCGCCATCGCGACGGCGCTCACCGGGGTGTTCGGCTATTTCTTCAAGCGGCTCGTGGCCGATTTGGACGCGCTGCACAGCGCGTTTGACGAGGAAAAAGCCCACAACGCCGCCGAAATCGCCAAAATTCACGACGGCTATGTCAAATACGAAGAATTTGCGCGCCTGCAATCCTCCATCGACCAAAAATTGACGCGGATTTATGAGCTTTTAGTCGCCCATTAAAATAATTTATCGAAAAAGCGGTAAATATCCCGATTATTGGACAGTACTTTTGTATAATAAGAAACAAAAGTTCGAGAAAGAGAAGCTGCACAATCCCCCAAGCCGTAGACGAACTTCGGTGGGAGTAAAAAATAAAATTGGAGTGTGAATTGTGGAAATTACATTGAACGATATTGCCGAGGAGTACCGCGACATTGCCGAAGTGATTGGGCTGGAAGCCTTCCGCCAGCTGACACAGCTTTGCGGCGGACAAAATCTATATATCCCCAAGTTTGAATCCATCCTGCGCGGCTCGCGTGACCGGGATATCCGCGCACGCTTTGACGGCGGAAACTATCGCGCGCTGGCGCGGCAGTATCATCTGTCCGAGCGGCAGATTCGAAAAATCATCCATCACCAGACCAGATAACCAGTTGTGGAACAAAAGAGCAGGCTGCAAGCTGCCGCGTCCGATTGCGGATCGGCAGCTGCGGGGCAAAAAACGGCAGACAGCGTGGGCTGTCTGCCGTTTTTTGGATACGTGGGTCAGTCGAGGAACCGGATGGCCGTGCCGTAGGCGATGGCCTCCGCCGCGCCCTGCATCAGCGACGAGGACGCGTACCGCACGCCGATGACCGCATCCGCGCCAAGGCGCTGGGCGTCCTCCACCATTCTGGCCGTGGCGGTCGCGCGGGCGTCGTTGAGCATTTCGGTATAGCCTGCCAGCTCGCCGCCCACCAGCGATTTCATGCCGGCCATGAAATCCTTGCCGAAATTTTTGGTGGTCACGATGGAGCCGCGCACAAGGCCGAGCGCCTGAAAGGTTCTGCCGGGATAGGTTTCAATACTTAGAAGCTGCATCTTCAATCTCTCCTTTTTTCAGTTCTTGCAGGCGCTGGCGCAGCACAACAATCACGCCCACCGCCGCGCAAAGAAGGCAAACGAAAATCAGCAGGAAATACAGCAGCAGCGGAACCGGCGCATGATCCAGCAGCAGAAGTCCCACCAGCGCCGCAATCATCAGCAAAGCAATCACCGCGCAGACAAATACGCAGATGCCGCAGAGCACAGACGCCGTTGATTTCTTCATGTCAAGCCCCCCTTTTTCTTTATTGTAGCACGCGCGCATGAAAAGTCCAGCGCAATTGCGCGCGGGGCGGAAAAAGGCGGCGGGCACTGCCCGCCGCCTGGTCTGTGAAAAAAGGCTGGTTACCAATAGAACGAATGCCGATCCGAGCGGGTCAGGGGGACGATTTTGTCCACACCGTCTGCCAGCTTCGTGAGGTTGTGCCCATCCGCCGCAACCCACAGACTGGACGTGTCGTCGCCCTGCACCAGATAGAGTGTGGCGCCGTCCACGCGCTCATAGGTGCTGACGTTTGCCGAGAGCAGCGCGCTCGCGCCGTCGTGATAATCATGCAGCGTGCCGGTACCGGCCTTCTCATCCCAATCGGTGTAATACAGGACATGGCCGTCGTCTGTCACCTTCAGGTTTTCCATAAAGACAAATTTGTCGATGTGCTGCCCGTCCACATACAAATCGCCCAGCAGGCTGATGACGTCGGCAAAATAGACCACGCCGTTGTCATGGAGGGAATAGTCCGAATCCACCGAAGCGGCCACAAGGGTCGGCGCGCCGACGGCTGCGCCGGAAATGGGCGCGGCGTACAGATCGCCCACGCCGGAGGTCTGATCCACGTCCGTCATATAGTACAGCGTCTTGCACGCCGCATCCAGCTGCGGCTTGGCCATGGTTTCGTCCAGCGTCAGCGGCGCAGACTGCGCGCCCTCGGTAAGATAGGCGTCATAGCCCCGGATGAAGCCCTGATAGAACACCTCCCATGCCTGCTCCACCGTTTCGATATCGGAGAGCATTCCAACGGGCGTGTCGGAGAGCGTATAGCAGTCGTAAACAAGGACGGGCGCGGCGTCCGGATCGCTGTACTGCTCGGCGCCGGCATAGTGTTCGCCCAGCACGTGCGCCGCAGCGCCGTCATAATAGCACAGCGTCACATCCATCCAGTCAAAGGCCTCACCCGCGAGCGCGGCGCGCAGATCGTCCCGGGATGCGTCGTTCGGCACATCGTCGGTGAGAAAATCCGCGATGGGCGTGGAAACATTGACCTGCTTGTCATAATAGACCGCGCCGGCGGCCGGATAGACCTGCAGCACCTCGGCAACGCCGGTGTCAATGGTTTTGGCGTCCTGCGTGCCCGTGCGCACCATCAGCGTATCGCCGGAGAGATACCACACCTGCTGCAAATCGTCGGACTGGCCGGACAGGGTTGCATTGTCGGAAAGTTCGAACGCCGCGCCATTTTCATAGCGGTACAGCGCGCCCGCCGTGGTGGTATAGACAATGACCGACGCGTCGTCGGAGGCGAAATAATCGCGCACGTCCGAGGCAAGGGCAGTCGGCGCGGAGAAATCGGTGGAAAACAGCTGCCCATCCGCATCAAGATAGATCATTTTGTCGCCTTTGTCGGACAAAAAGTACGAGCGCACGCGCGTGGCCAGCTGCTCCGGCTCGCCGCCGTCGACGGGGCAGCGAGAGACCGTCATGGACGTGTCGCCGCTTGCGAGGTTGTCCGGATAATAGACAAAGCCGCCCACTTCCTCCACCAGATACCGCAGATAAAGCGCCGAGCTGCCCGCCACCGCGCCGGTGGCGCTGACCGTTTCGGTGGGCGTCAGCTGCGTTTTGCCGTCCAGACTGGCATAGTGCAGCGCGTTGCCGCTGAGGTACAGCGCGCCGCCGCCGGGCGCTTTGGCGGGCAGCACAGCGCCTGCCACCAGCGCCGCAACCAGTACAGCCGCAACGACCGGCAGCCATACAGGAACATATTTTTTCATGATAGACTCATCTCCAATTTTGCTTTCGAACTACTATAGCATTTTCTGCCGCCGGGCGCAATGAGAAATCGTTTGCGGATGCAAAACCGCGCGCGTTGTGGTACAATCAAAGCATCCCAGACCACCGCGATCAGAAATGGAGGAACCAACATGAAAGTACTCATTGTCGGCGGCGTCGCCGGCGGCGCGTCTGCCGCCGCGCGCCTGCGCAGACTGGACGAACAGGCCGAAATCATCATGTTCGAGCGCACCGGCCACGTGTCCTACGCCAACTGCGGCCTGCCCTATTTCATCGGCGACGTGATCACCGCGCGCAGCGCGCTGACCCTGCAAACGCCGGAATCCTTCCGCAGCCGCTTTGCCATCGATGTGCGCGTGCATTCGGCGGTCACGGCAATCGACCGCGCGGCAAAAACGGTCACCGTGCAAAATCTAGACACCGGCGAAATCTATCGGGAGGGCTACGACAAGCTGATTTTGTCCCCCGGCGCGCAGGCCATTCGCCCGAACCTGCCCGGCATCGACGATCCGCGCATCTTCACCCTGCGCACCGTGGAGGACACCTATCGCATCAAGGATCATCTGACCGCGCACCCGCCGCGCACGGCTGTGGTGGTGGGCGGCGGCTTTGTGGGTCTTGAAATGGCGGAAAATCTTGTGGCGCTCGGCGCAAAAACCACGCTGGTGGAGGCCGCGCCCCAGGTGCTGCCGCCCATTGACTATGACATGGCCTGTGAGGTGCATGCCTATCTGCGCAGCAAGGGGCTGACGCTGCAGCTGGGCGCGCCGGTTTCCGGCTTCCGCGCGGACGGACAGTCGCTTTGCGTCAGCTATGCCGGCGGCGAAACCGCGGCCGACGTGGTGGTGCTTGCCATCGGCGTTCGGCCGGACACCGCGATTGCCAAAGCCGCCGGGCTTGCCCTCGGCGCGAAGGATTCCATCGCGGTGGACGCGCATATGCGCACCTCCGACCCGGATATTTACGCGGTGGGCGATGCGGTGGAGGTCAAAAACAACGTCACAGGCGCGCCTGCGCTTATCCCGCTGGCAGGCCCGGCCAACAAGCAGGGGCGCATCGCGGCGGACAACCTCTGCGGGCGCGACCGCGTCTATCGCGGCAGCCTTGGCACCAGCGTGGTCAAGCTGTTTGATATGACCGTCGCCGCTACCGGCCTCAATGAAAAGAGCGCCGCCGGCGTGGCCTATGACAAGGTGCTGAACTATGCGGCCAGTCACGCCACCTATTACCCCGGCGCGAACAACCTCTCCCTCAAGACCCTCTTTGACCCGGCCACCGGACGCATCCTCGGCTGCCAGATTGTGGGCTTTGACGGCGTGGACAAGCGCATCGATGTGATGGCGGTCGCCGTGCGGGAAGCGCTCACCGGCGCGGAGCTTGCCGAGCTGGAGCTGGCCTATGCCCCGCCGTTCTCGTCGGCCAAGGACCCGGTCAACATGGCGGGCTTCACCATCGAAAATGTCCGCGAGGGACTTGTCCGCCAGTACCACTGGCATGAGATTCCCGCCATCGCCAAAGACCCGAACGCGGTATTTCTGGATGTGCGCTTCGATACGGAGTTCGCCGCCGGACACATCCCCGGCGCAATCAACATTCCCCTGGACAGTCTGCGCGCGCGCATCGGCGAGCTAAGCAGAGAAAAGACATATTATGTCAACTGCCACAGCGGCCTGCGCAGCTATATCGCCTGCCGGATTCTGACCGGCCACGGCTTCTTGGCCTACAATCTCTCCGGCGGCCACCGGTTTTACGCCATCGTGGCCGCGTCCGCGCCCTATGACGCGGATCCGACCTATCTTTGCGGCGTCAAGCTGCCGGGCAGGTGAGCGTGATGGGCGTCCTGGTGGCGCTGATCTTCTATGGGGCGATTGCGGCAATCGCCCTGCTCGCGCTCTATCTGGTGGTCAAAGCCGCCGTGAAAAACGGCATCTTGGAGGCCGAACGGGAAACGCGCGGATAAGGCGTAAAAAAAACGAAACAGCGGGCGCGCCAACCGGCGCGCCCGCTGCGTTTATCTCCGCTTTTCGTTCTGATAGATGATGGACAGACCCTTGAGCAGCAAATTTTTGTCGATGAGAATGTCGCGGTGGCACAGCGGCACGATAAACGGCGCGATGCCGCCGGTGGCGACCACGCTCTGCAGCGGCTGCCCCAGCGCGTCCTCGATGCGTTCGACCATGCCGTCGATCATGGCGGCGTGGCCATACATGATGCCGCTGCGCATGCAGTCCACGGTGTTTTTGCCGATGACCTTCTGCGGCTTTGCCAGATTGATGCCCGGCAGCTGCGCGGCTGTGGACGAAAGCGCACCCAGCGACACCCGCACGCCCGGCATGATGCAGCCGCCGAGATAGGTGTTGCCCTTGCCCACCACGGAGATGGTGGTGGCGGTGCCCATGTCGATGACCACAAGGGGCGTGGGATAGTCGTGGAACGCGGCCACGGCGTCCACGATGAGGTCGCTGCCCACGGTGGAGGGGTTGTCCATGAGTATGTTGAGGCCGGTCTTGCAGCCCGGGCAGATCACAATGGGCTGCTTGCGGGTCAGCTTCACCACGGCGGTGCTGACGGCGTTGAACACCGGCGGCACGACCGAGGAGATGATGCTGTCCTGAATCCCGGCGATGTCAATTTCATTGAGAATCAAAAGGTTGCGAATTTCGACGGCGTATTCGTCGGAGGTTTTGATATGATCGGTGGAAAGACGCGCCTCGAACAGGATGTCCGCGCCGTCGATGCCGCCCAGGACAATATTGCTATTGCCGATGTCAATGGCCAGAAGCATGGTCAATCTCCTTTTTATACATGGTTTCCAGCAGGCGTTTGCCTGTCGCTGTGGTAAACAGGGCGCGCACCGTGTCGTTTGGCGCGCTCTGGGATTCAAAGAGGTTGACCAGGAAATCCGCTTCAATCAGAATTTGGTAGTCAATGCCTTCAATGGACTGATAAGTATGATGGTGCGCGATGAGAAAGCACACCCGGTCGGTAAGCTCCGCGTCAAAGCCAAGGCGTTGCAGCAGCGCTTGCGCGGGCGCGGGGCCGAACTGCTCTTGCAGCTTGCCGTTGTTATAGCCGAATTGCGCCTCCGCGTCCCGGATGCCGATGTCGTGGGTCAGCGCGGCGGCTTCCAAAAGGAACCGGGTTTCGCCGTCCACGTGCTCTTCCATGGCGATGAGGCGGGCATAGGCCCAAACCTTGGTGAAATGCTGAATGCGCCGCGCGTCGCCGGCAAAATAGTCGGTCATGGCCAGCATCAGCTGATTGATTTTTTCCATTTATCGCACCTGCCCCGTTCCGTAGACCAAAAACTTGGTGGAGGTGAGCGCCTCCAGCCCCATGGGGCCGCGGGCGTGCATCTTTTGGGTGGATATGCCAATCTCCGCGCCAAGGCCGAACTCGCCGCCGTCGGTAAAGCGGGTGGAGGCGTTGCAATAGACCGCCGCCGCGTCCACCTCGTTCATAAAGCGGGTTTCGGCAAAATAGTTCGAGGTCACAATGCACTCGGAGTGGCCGGAGGTGTGGGTCATGATGTGGGAGATGGCTTCGTCCATGCCGGAAACCACCTTGACCGCCAGAATATAGTCGCCGTATTCGGTGTCCCAGTCCGCCGCTGTGGCGGGCGTCACGCAGTCGCCCAAAATGGCGCGGGTCTTTTCGCAGCCGCGCAGCCGGCAGTGGTATTCGTCCAGCGCGCGCTTGGCCATGGGCAAAAAGTCGGCCGCGACCGCTTCGTCCACCAGCAGCGTTTCCGCCGCGTTGCACACCGACGGACGCGAGCACTTCGCGTTTTGGATGATGCGCGCCGCCATGGCAAGGTCGGCGGTTTTTTCCACATAGACATGGCAGTTGCCCCAGCCGGTTTCGATCACCGGCACGCGGGCGTTTTGCACCACCGATGCAATGAGCGCCCGCCCGCCCCGGGGAATGAGCACGTCGAGATAGTCCGTGAGCTGCATCAGCTCCTGCGCGGAAGCGCGCGTGGCGTCCTGCACCAGCGATACCGCGTCTGCGGGCAGTCCCGCCCCGGCGATGGCCGCGCGCATGATTTCCGTCATGGCCTGACTGGAGTGATACGCTTCCTTGCCGCCCCGCAAAATCACCGCGTTGCCCGCCTTCAGGCACAGCACCGCCGCGTCCACCGTGACGTTGGGACGCGCTTCATAGATGATGCCGACCACGCCCAGCGGCACGGTCTTTTTGCCCACGGTCAGTCCGTTTGGCAACACGCGCATCCCGCTCGTCACGCCGATGGGATCGGGCAGCGCCGCCACGGCGCGCACGCCCGCCGCGATGGCGGAAATCCGCGCGGGATTCAGCAGCAGCCGGTCAAGCAGGCTCTCGCGCATCCCCGCGTCCCGGGCGGCGGCGAGATCGCGCGCATTGGCGGATAGAATTTCAGCTGTGCGCTGCTCGAGCGCATCTGCAATGGCGCAAAGCGCCTGATTTTTTGTCCCAGTCCCGGCAATGGCAAGGCTGCGCGATGCGGCCTTTGCCGCCGCGCCCTGCTGCTCAAGCACCGTCATGGCGTGCCTTCTTTCCGCGGAAGATCGTGCCGATCCTGCCGCCTTTCACCAAAAAGTTGATATTTTCCGGCTCCGCGCCGTTGGTGATGGCCATATCGAAGCCCTGCTCCATGGCGATGCGGGCGGCAGTGAGCTTGGTCACCATCCCGCCTGTGCCAAAGCCGGTGCCTGCGCCGTGGGCGCTGGCAAGCAGCGCGGGCGTCAGCTCGCAGACCTCATCAATCAGGTGCGCGTCGGGATTGCGGTGGGGATCGTCGTCATACAGGCCGTCGATGTCCGACAGCAGCACCAGAAGATCCGCCCCGCACAGCCCCGCCACCACGGCCGAAAGGGTGTCGTTCTCGCCAAAGGTGGCGTGGTCGGCGCTGATTTCGGCATAGGACACCGAATCGTTTTCGTTGACCACGGGAATGACGCCCAGATGCAGCAGCGCCGTGAAGGTGTTGACCAGATTTTCCTTGATTTCCGGGTGATTGCAGTCCTCTCTTGTCAGCAGGATCTGCCCGGTGGTGACGCCATATTCCCCGAAAAACTTGTCATACAGATGCATCAGCTCGCACTGCCCCACAGCGGCGGCCGCCTGCTTGGCGGCAATGTCCGTGGGACGCTGGGCAAGCTTCAGCTTGCCGCACCCGCAGCCGATGGCGCCGGAGGACACCAGCACCACCTCGTTGCCCGCATTGTGCACGTCTGCCAGCGTGCGCGCCAGCCTGTCCATGTTTTTGAAATTCATTCCGCCGCCGGAATGGGTCAGCGTTGAGGTGCCGACCTTGACCACAATTCGTGCCATGCCGCTCATTCTTTCTAAAGAGGTTCGGATTGTTACAATCCGTCAGCTTATCTTCCCATAAACGCCCTAAAAATGCAAGAATAAATTCCATTCATTCCGAACTTTTTCGGCCGCTTTCTTATTGAATTTTATCTCATTCTGGCATACAATAATTATGGTAACTGCCGAAGGGGGGATTTTATGCTCAATATCGTATTGGTAGAGCCGGAAATTCCGCAAAACACCGGCAACATTGCCCGCACATGCGCCGCAACCGGCAGCGTGCTGCACCTGATTCGTCCGCTGGGGTTTGACATCTCCGAGCGGGCGGTACGCCGCGCGGGGCTGGATTACTGGCATTTGGTGGACGTGCGCGTCTATGACAATCTGGAGGACTTTTTCCAAAAGACCGGAGCCGAGCGGATTTGGCTGCTTTCCACCAAAGCGCCGAGAAGCTATGCCGAAGCGGCGTTTGAGGATGGCGACTACCTGATTTTCGGCAAGGAAACCAAGGGCTTGCCGGAGCCGTTTTTGGACGAGCACCCGGAATCGTGCGTTCGCATTCCCATGCTTGCGGCCGCGCGGAGTCTGAATCTCGGCAATTCCGTCGCCATCACGGTGTACGAAGCGCTGCGGCAGCTGGATTTTCCGGCGCTGCAGGGGTTCGGTAAAATGAAAGTCCCATCCGCTGTGACGGATGGCAAATAAACAATTCTTACAGGAGGCCACGCCATGAACTATAAAAAACAGACCGTCTGCGACGTTCCTGTTGCAGGCCGGCGCGTACTGGTGCGCTGCGATTTCAATGTGCCGCAGGATAAAAAAACCGGCGCGATCACCGATGATAAGCGCATCCGCGCTGCCATCCCCACCCTGCGCTACCTGCTCGACCGGGGCGCGTGCGTCGTCGCCTGCTCCCATCTGGGCAAGCCCAAGGGCGCGTGGAACGAGGCGTTGTCCCTTGCGCCGGTGGCCGAGCGCCTTGCTGCGCTGCTTGGCCGTGCGGTGATTTTCTGCAAGGATATTGTAGGCGCGCAGGCGCAGGAAAAGGCCGCCGCGCTGCTGCCCGGTCAGGTACTGCTGCTGGAAAACCTGCGCTTTGACAAGGGCGAAGAGAAAAACGACCCCGATTTCGCCAAGGCGCTTGCCGCGCTTGTGGGCGCGGACGGGCTGTACGTGTCCGACGCGTTCGGCACGGTGCATCGCGCCCATGCCTCCACGGCGGGCGTGGCGGCCTATCTGCCCGCCGTTTCGGGCTTTCTCATTCAGAAGGAGCTGGAGATCATGGGCGGCGCGCTCGATGCGCCAAAGCGGCCGTTTGTGGCGGTGCTGGGCGGCGCGAAGGTTTCCGACAAAATCGCCGTCATCAACAATCTGCTCGACAAGGTCGATACGCTCATCATCGGCGGCGGCATGGCCTATACCTTTGCCTATGCCCAGGGCGGCAAGATCGGCACGTCCCTGCTGGAGGCCGATAAGGCGGACTATGCCCTGCAAATGATTGCCAAGGCAAAAGAAAAGGGTGTGCAGCTCCTGTTGCCCACCGACACCGTCGCGGCCAAGGAATTTGCCGCGGACGCCGCGCCCGTGGTGGTCGACGCCATGGCCATCCCGGACGACATGATGGGTCTTGACATCGGCCCGAAAACCCGCGCCGCGTTCACCGCAGCCGTTTCCGGCGCGGGCACGATCATCTGGAACGGGCCGATGGGCGTGTTTGAATTTCCGGCGTTTGCCGTGGGCACCAAGGCCATGGCGCAAGCGCTGGCAGAGTCCGGCGCGGTGACCATCATCGGCGGCGGCGACAGCGCGGCGGCGGCGGAGCAGCTGGGCTTTGCCGACAAAATTACACATATCTCCACCGGCGGCGGTGCGTCGCTCGAGTTGCTCGAGGGAAAAGAGCTGCCCGGTGTTGCCTGTCTGATGGACAAGGCATAAGGAGGACACCGTTTTGAACCGTAAATATCGCAAGTGTATCATCGCGGCCAACTGGAAGATGAACAAAACGCCCACCGAGGCCAAGGAGTTTGCCAAACAGTTCAAGCTGATTGCGCCCAAGGGGCGCTGGTGCGACATCATCGTCTGCGCCCCGGCCATCACCATTCCCGCCGCCGTGCGCGCCTTCAAGGAGACCCGGGTCACCGTTGGCGGCCAGAACGTCTATTGGAAGCAGTCCGGCGCGTATACCGGCGAAATCAGCACCGATATGCTGGTGGACGCCGGCGCCGAGTGCGTCATCATCGGCCATTCCGAGCGCCGCAGCGTGGAGGAAACGGACTATTCCGTGAATCTCAAAACCGCCGCCGCCATCAAGGCGGGACTCACGCCCATCATCTGCGTGGGCGAGAGCTTGCAGCAGCGCGATCTGGGCGTGGCGTTCGACATCATCTCCACCCAGGTCAAAATGGCCGTGGCGGGCCTCACCAAGCCGCAGATGCGCAAGGTCATCTTTGCCTATGAGCCGCTTTGGGCCATCGGCACCGGCGTGAACGCCACCCCCGAGCAGGCCGAGGAAATCTGTGAGCACATCCGCGCCACCATTCGCAAGGCGTTCGACGCCCGCGTGGCGCGCGCCATTTCCATTCTCTACGGCGGCTCGATGAATCCCTCCAACGCCGCGGAGCTGCTGGCCATGCCGGACGTGGACGGCGGACTCATCGGCGGCGCTGCGCTCGACCCGGAAAAGTTTGTCAACATCATCAAGGCGGCCAATCAGCCATCCGCCAAGGAATAACAATTATAAGGAGAAACGAGAATGAAAGATTATCTTGA
>JAQUZL010000035.1 GCA_028691385.1 Oscillospiraceae bacterium | reverse complement strand
TATGAAAAAGTGAACTTATCATCGATTTTGTTATCAAAAGACTTGAAAATCAAATAAAGTTGCTATAAATTTATAGCATAATAACAATAATGAGAGAAACACGGTGTTTCTTTCACGGATTCAGGGTATATTTAAAACAAATAAGGAAAGATGATGTACAGAAAATTTACGTTGATTGAACTGTTGGTGGTAATCGCAATTATTGCGATTCTGGCGTCGATGCTGTTGCCGAGTCTGGCGCGGGCGCGGGAGATGGCAAACAAGGCATCCTGCGGCGGCAACCTCCGCCAGTCGCTTCAGGCCGTTCACCTTTATACTCAGAACAACGGTCCGTGGTTTTGCTCTCAGGACCAGCTTTGGCAGGCTTGGTGGAAGTTTTCTCCGGCCATGCACGATATTATCGGTATCAGTCCCGGCGTGGCTAGTGAGATCAACGGCATAACATTCTACAATGGCGTCGATCCGAAAGTCCGGTCGACGACGCGCTGCCCCTCGGCCATTTACAGCGACAACAGCTATCAGGGCGGAAACTGCAGCTTCGGAGCCATGCTCGGGCCGATCAGAGATTTTGAGGATGACGGATTTGAGATCGACATCAAGGGCGGCAAAGCCGACGGGCGTTTCATCAACCTTGACCGGATTCCCTCTCCATCGTCTTTTGTGATCCTTGCCGACAGCATCAACACGCAGGAGCGTGAGGACAATATGATACAAACCATCGGCTCCGAAGTGTACGTCTTTGACCGGAACGGCGGGGATAACAGTTCGGTTGTCGGATGCGGCATCGGCGCCCGGCACAACGGCACCGCCAATCTCGGCTATGCCGATGGTCACGTGAACGACAATACCGACCGCAACGCCATCCTCAATAGTTCGAAAATCAATCAGTATTTCGATAAAGGCGGCTATTTGCTGGGTGAGGTTGAGGAGTTGCCGGAGTAGATGTAAAGTAAGCAATGAACCGCGCCGGCCATAGTTTTTTGTTTTGCGAACTGCTGATCGTGGCAGTCTTGACGGCGTTGGTTCTTGCATTGCTGATTCCGGCCATCAATCACGCCAAATCGGAAGCGTTGAGGCGGTCATGCGCCGGGAATCTTCAGGGGTGCTTGCGGGCAGTCCAGAATTATGCCGCCGGAAACGGCGGCTGGCTGATTACATCGGGGTTCGCCCGCCAGGGGTGGTGGCGCGCCAGCGAGAGCATGCACCGCGAACTCGGCTTCAATATGGAGCCTAGAAGCGATTTTCCGGGGGCTGGAATGTACTTTCGGGACATCAGCCCGGCTTTAAGAAAGATTACGCTGTGTCCGGTCGGGATGCCCGCTTCGGCGGCGGGCGGAGCCGGGAATATCAGCTACGGAGCGTCTTTTTTCGGTTGGGAGTACGGTGAACTCTCCGCGGATTTCAGCGATGGCTGCGAGGTCAGGTTTGACGCCGACGGCTTTGAATGCACCGCCGTCAAACTTGACGGTCTGCCGGATGGGAAAAATTATGTGTTTCTGACCGATTCCGCATTCACCGACCGCGGTGGAAGCGACACCTTTCCGGGTGGAACGCAAAGTGTGTTTTTTGAACGGCGTTCGGCCGGAGGATTTTCGCCGCTGCATGCCGCCGCAATCAGGCATAACGGCAAGGGCAATCTCGGTTTTGCCGACGGACATGTCGGCGGAATGGAAGACCGGGATTCGCTTTGGAAAAAATCATATCTTGGCTACCTTTGCGATATAAACGGTCTTGTCGCTGGAGATGATTTTCGTCTATAACAAATAATACAACTAACAACGGGGTGGTGTGTGATGGATAAGCAGAAGAAGTTTACTTTGATCGAATTGCTGGTGGTGATTGCGATCATCGCGATTCTGGCGGCGATGCTGCTGCCGAGTCTGGCTCGCGCCAGGGAAATGGCTAACCGTTCGGCCTGCGGCGGAAATCTGCGTCAGTGCATGCAGGCGATCCAGCTCTACGGCGCCAACAACAATCAGTGGATCACCACGTATGACACCAATTACCAGACTTTTTGGCGTTTCTGTCCGGAAATGCACGCCAATCTCGGCTTTTCCATGGATTACAGCGACAACAAAGGCGCCGCCTGGTATGTCGGTGATCTGGTCTACCCCCAGAATCGTAAAGTTACCCACTGTCCGTCCAGCGTTTACGGCGATATGGCATGGTATGGCGGCGCCAGTTACGGCAACACCTGGGGGCAGCCGAATGACGACTATGCCGATGTTAACTGCGAAGTTGTCCTTAAACGCAAAGGGGGCGCGGTAGAATCTTTGTCCATGACAAAAATGGATGCCGTCCCCAGCGCAACCACTTTTGTTTTGCTTGGAGACAGCGCTTATACCGAGAACGGCTATGCCGATTCCCCGAACCGTCCGTGCGGCACCGAATGTCCGCTGATAACCCGGCGGGATGGCACCGAAGTGCCGGGATTTGCCGTTGCCGCCCGGCATAACGGCGTCGGCAATCTCGCGTTCGTCGACGGACACCTTGGCGACACCGTGGACCGCGCCGGATTGTGGAAACAGTCAAAGATTGCTGCCATCTCCGACGGCGCCGGATATCTCTACGGCGAGGTTTTTGATGTGAATGATTGATGTTATTTGTAACATCACTGTCTAATATTGGGAGGTATGGCAGAAAATGTTTTTTCATAAAAGGTTCACACTGATCGAGCTTCTGGTGGTGATTGCGATCATCGCGATTCTGGCGGCGATGCTGCTGCCGAGTCTGGCTCGCGCCAGGGAAATGGCGAACAAAGCCGCCTGTTCCGGCAATCTCAATCAAAGCCTGAAGGCGGTGCAGTTGTACGGCGCCGGAAATAATCAGTGGATTACGTTGTACGACACCAATTATCAGACATTCTGGCGGTTCTGCCGTGAAATGCGCGACAATCTCGGTATTTCGATGACCGAGGTTGACAACAAAGGCGCACCATATGCAATAGACATTGCTCCGGAAGCGCGCAAGGTGACAATTTGTCCGTCCGCATATTCCGGTGATATGATCTACCGCGGCAACTCCAGCTACGGAAACACGATCTGGACGCTGTGGGGGGAAATGGACTACCCGGATGACAACTGTGAACAGGAGCTTGGTCGCAAAGGCGGTGCGATGTCCGGCACTGTTTGGATGCTGAAGATGGACGCGGTTCCGTCGGCCACAACCTACGCGTTTGTGTCGGACAGCGTCTACACTACCGCTGGCGATGACACGCCAGAGGCTCCATGGGGGGCCGAGTCACCGCTGGTTTATCGTCGCAACCGTTCCGACAACAACGACGTGCCGCTGTACGCGGTGGCCGCCCGCCACAACGGAACCGGCAACATCGGTTATCTCGACGGCCATATCGGAGACACCACCGATCGTTCCGGATTGTGGACACAGTCAAAAATCGCCGCGGTTGCCGACGGTTCCGGTTATCAGCTCGGAGAGGTCTACGACGACAACGACAAATGAGCTGGTGACTCTTACATTTCTTACAAATATTTTGTATCTTTGACCGGAATCTTGTCGTACGCTGCGGGGCGGCAGTGATTCCGGTATAATCAGGAAATATATCGGGAAACATTGTTGAAAATAAAGGCGCTATGACTTCTACAAAAAGTCGCGTCAGGCTCAAATTAAAAAGAACATGATTCGGATTCCATCACCCAAATAATGAGAATATGAACTCGACCACGACTTTTGGTCGATGAAATATTCCATAAGCAGTTTATACATAGATAATACCGATAATTGTGACAGGCCCAAAGCCGCCGACTTTTTCCCCTCGGAGAATTGCCAGAAAATGGTCCCGGAGGGTGTCCGGAACGTCGAAAACATGAAATTCTCCGGCGGAACGGCGTTCGGAAGTGAAATCTGCAAAAGCTTGGTGTGAAACGGGATTTGCGTCAAAACAAAAATCGACTCTACCGAAAGCCGAAGCGGATGAAATCAAAAAAATGGTCGTCCAAGCTCCGTTCTTTTTAATTTTTCAGCAGAGAATTTATGGAGTTTCACAGCTTTTCCAAAGATAGTAATTCGATCAAGGTCATGCCCTAATGATTTAATTTGATGAGGTCATTCATGAACTGCATCATGAGTTTCCTGTTGAGGTGATGAATTAACGATTTTGATAATTTTGTCGGGAGTTACCGGTTTCAAAAGAACCCCGGAAAAATCGTGCAGGTCAAAGGTTGAACGCGCCTCAATATCAGCGGTAAGTGCAAAAATACGAAGCTTGTCATTCTCCGGATTGCGTTTGATTTCAGCCGCCAGCTCCGCACCGTTCATTCCCGGCATCCACATGTCGGTCAGAATCAGATCAAACTGCTGTTGTTTCAGCAGAGTCAGTGCCGCGGCTCCGCTTTCAGCTGTCACAACCGACTGGAATCCGAGTTTTCCGCACATGGCTTTCATCACCTTCAAATTCATGGCGACATCATCGACCAGCAGAATACGTGTCCTTAAAACTTCCGGACAGCAAAGTTCAGAAGACAATACGGCAGGTTGTTGATTCGCGGTTGCTTCTTTAAAACAGACATTGCTAATTTCCACCATGAATAACGATCCTTTGCCCTCTTCACTGCTCAAGGTGATCCTGCCATTCATCCGTTCCAGCATCTTGTGAATAATCGCCAGCCCCAAGCCGGTACCGCCATTTACAGTCTGTATTCCGCGTGAAGCAGTCGCCTGAACAAACGGACTGAAAATATTCTCCTGATCTTCCGCTGGAATTCCGCACCCGGTGTCACCGACTGAAAATGACAGCGTACCGCGCTCGGACGTCTCACGGAGAAATTCAGCTTTGATGGTGATTGCTCCGGTATCGGTGAATTTGACGGCATTGCCGACCAGATTCAAGAGTATCTGGCGCAACCGTTGCTTGTCCAGCATCATATGGGGCATGGGAGTAAGATCTACAATGTTTTGCAGGTGTTTCGTCTGCATTTTTGCACGAAAAATAATTTGCATCTCCTCAACCAATTCAGCAAAATCTATTTCATTTTGACTGAATGTGGTTTGCCCTGCTTCCAGTTTGGATAAGTCGAGTACATCGTTGATCAAGGATAGAAGAGCATTGCCGGCAATGGAAATGTCATTCAAATAATCCTTGCGTTGTTCTTCCGGCAGCGTACCGTCTTTCAGCAGTTCGGAAAATCCGATCACCGCATTCAACGGCGTGCGGATCTCATGACTCATAGTGGCGAGAAAATAACTTTTTGCTTTGGCCGCGGCTTCGGCCTGTTCCTTTGCCGCAGTCAGCAACTCCTGCCGCCGGACAATTTCCGTCAGATCCATGAATACCACAATTACGCGCTGAATACCATTGCTATTCAATATCGGCAGTGTTTTCAAGAGATAGTTGCGACCGTGCATGAGTTTTTCGATGGTTTGCGGCGCTTTACGACTCAAAGTAAGACGCAGGGGACAGGAAGCTTCCACGCAACAGTCCGGGCCGCAGATTCTACGGAGACACCGTTGGCCGGACACATCGGAATCCGGCAATTCCAGCATTTCAAGGAAAGCTTGATTGTGATGCTGAATTTTTGAATCCGGAGCAAGCACGGCAACCGGCATGGGAAGAATATCCAGCAATTGCTGCCTTTCATCTTCGGATCGTCGCAATTCTTCGCGTCCTTCATTCTGAATCAGCAGCAGCTCTACCATGCGGGCGGCCGAAGTCATGATCCGTTGTCCACTTGGACCGAAGGTGACATTATGCTGATAAATATCGCTCCCGATGTATCCCCAAAATTTACCATGGAAGAGAATTGGAGCGCACAGGAACTCCTTGGCTTGGGATTTCCGGAAGTACTCTACAAGTTCCTTCTGCCACGGGGTACGCGCCTTAGGAGAAATATTGTTCAAAGATTCCGCAATGACGTAAATCACATTCCCTTGTTTCAGTTCGTTGAAAGTGGCGGGAAACTGATCTTCGAATATGTGTTCAAACGCAAAATCCGGGTTCAAGGTGTTCCCGTTCCAAACGATGACAGATCGCAAATACGGTCGTTCCCCGTCGTAGTAACGGGACATGTTGACCAGGGCCAGCTGCAGATAATTTCCCAGCATCGACGCAATATTTTTGAATGCGCTTTCAAAACTGTCCGCGACCACAAGCTCTGCGAAGCATTGCTTTTGCAATTGATCCTGCTCCATAAATTTCTGCAGACTGTCGTTGGAAATACGAAGTTGCTCTTCCCGCTTTCGATATTCAGTAACATCAAGCAGGACGCCTATAATGCGCGGCAGAGTATCCTCCGACTGATTCCGCCCGACCCGGAAAATATAAGTCCGCTGTTCACCGAACCAGCCAGTGCGAACTTCCAGAGACAAGACTTCATCCGTTCCATCCCGTAAAGCGGTGTATACCCGGTCAAACTCCGTTAAATCGTCACAATCCACCCACTCCTGATACGGAATATATTTTCCGTCACGATGCGGCCACAATTGTTTTAATTGAGAGGAGCCATGGAGAATATTATTGGTGATATCGAAAGAAAAGGCCGCTAAATGCGACAATTCCGAAGCAAATTCCAGACTTGACAGTGATTCATGGAGTTCCCGTTCCAAATCGCTTCGCTCCAACATCAATTCCGTCATACGGGCGGCGGATAACAGAAGCTTCTGACCGATTTCACCAAACGTTTCATTGCTGTTTTGGTGAATCTCACTGCCGATATACCCCCAGAATTTCTCATGCCGGATAATTGGCACGCACAAAAGTTCGCGCACTCCGGCACGCTGAAAATAAGATAATAATTCATTTTGCCATTCTTCGTGCTCCGTCGTCGGGATTTTAACGAGTTCATCCATCACTCCGTATACCATTTTGCCCTGTTTCAACAGCTGAAATGTTGCGGAGAAATCATCTTCATATAACAGTACAAACTCAAAGTCATCTCTCTTTGCTCCCTTGCACCACAGCACCTCGGAACGGGCAAACGGGCGCTTGGCATCAAAGTAACGGGATATGTTGATCACGGCCGCCTGCATGTAAGTTCCCAGCATGGACGCGATCTTTTCAAATGCTGTTGCAAATCCATTTGTTAGCAGAAGTTCCGACAGGCACTGTTTCTGCAGTTGATCAACTTCGGATAAACGTGTCAGGGATTCATTGGCGATACGCAGTTGATCCCGCCTGTTGTACTCTTCCGTGACATCACGGAATACCAAAATAGCCCCGGTAATATTTCCGTTCGAGTCGGGAATCGGCGCCGCGCTGTCGGCAATATGCCGCCGTTGACCGTCAACGGCAATCAAATCGGTATGATTGGCCAGTTCCACGGTTTTGCCGGAAGCAAGGGCTTCGCGCACCGGAGAATCCACCCGGACACCGGTTTCATAGTTGACGATATTGAAAATCTCCTCATGCATTTTCCCTTCCGCTTCCGAATAAGTGATGCCGCACATTCTTTCGGCGGCGGGATTCATCAACGTGATGCGTCCGTCCGCATCAGTGGCCATAACCGCATCGCCGATGCTTTGAAGCTTTAACCGCATACGGGTGGCAAGATCTTCCGCCCGCGTCTTTGCCTCATGCAACTCACTGGTATCCTGAGCAATAAACATGACGGAATCAACGCCGAAAAGAGAATCAGGCAACCGGGAAGCGATCGCCGAATGTTTAGAATTTTGATAATCGTAATCAACCCGTGCGCTGCCGTTTTGAAATGCTTCAGCCACGGCTTTTATCATGATTTCCGTAACGGGCGCTGTATCTAAATCGGAGATTGTTTTCACCGTTTGGCGGGCATAAATTCCTTGAGCGCAGACCATCAGAATTTTACCGTTCCGATCAGCGACAAAGAAACGCAGCGGCAGCTCTTCCAAAACTTTGGCGTTGCGGTAGTACCGTCGCCTGGAAAGCAAAATATAACAGAAAACAGCGATAACCCCCGACAGCACGGTCAGCAAAATAACGATACCCGCCAGCGGATTGGCTCGAATCCAATCGGTAAGATGAAAATTCAATTCCGGGGAAAATTCATAGTTTACAATACTGTCATTGATTTCCGCCGCGGGAATAGCGCTGATCGCATGATTCAGGATAGTCAGAAGCTCCGGCGGAGCATCGCGCTTGACCGCCATGGCATATTCAATACGGAGGCCTAACGCCAGTTTGGATGACAACTCGCCGGAACGGTCAAGCCGTAAGATTTCATTGCAGCTGCGGGTATTCAAATACGCCTTGTCAACGACGCCTTCTTTGACCGAACTGACGAGTTCTTCCATTGAACCGCAATAAACAAGCTGTTTGGCATGTAATCCTGCCTGAAACATTTCATCATCCAGCACTGCTTCGGAAAGCAAGGCGATTTTCCCAGTTCCTTTGCTGTTTGTTCTTTTCTGGAGGATGGAAACCGGAGTGGTCAGGTAAGCATTGCTGAGATACAGACCTTCTTTTTCCGCCTGGTTGAAGTCGTGACGGGCGTCCAGCAGCACATCAAAATCCCCGGCGTCGCGCAACCGGAGATATTCCTTGTAATCCCGGCATGGCATGATCTGGATGCTCAACCCGGTATGTTTGATGATTTTCTCAAGGATATTGGCTTGAATCCCCTGCGGTTTTCCGTCCTGGAGAAACACCAGCGGAAAGCGGTTTGGATTCAGCAGCGCCCGGAATACCGTTTGATTTTTCTGTGCGTTTTCTGCGAATTTTCGCTCGTGCCCGGAAAGCAATGTGATAAAATTACGACCGTAATACTGCTGAGTCAGTCTGGCTCCCCAAGTGGGATCCTCATGTTCCAATTTGCGCTGCGCATCGTTGAATTCGTTCAGCAGAGCCGTGTTGTTTTTACCGACGGCGCAGTAAACATATTCCGGCGCAAAGCGTTCCAGCAGCCATTCATCGTCGAAACGGCAGAAACTTATGGAGATGATCGCCTCCACTTGACCCGTTTTCAGTGCTTCATGACACTGGCTGTCGGAATCAAAAAAGACCGGAGTATATGCAATATGACGGGCGGCCGCCCATTCTTCAAAAAGAGTATTAATCCTTTTCCCCATGCAAAATCCAACGCGTCCCCAATTTTCGATTGTAAAATCCCGTGGAGAGACATGAGAAGCATGCCGTTTTACAATCACATCGACGAAACAAAGTCCTAACGGTTTTTCGGATAAACCGAATTTCTGTTCTCGTTCCGGCGTTTTAATCATGCAGGAGAGCAAGTCAATTTCACCATTTTCAAGCATGGTTTCCAATTCCGCCCAGCCCTTGTCATAGCCGACGTACTCCAAATCCCAACCGGCGCGCGAGGCGATATACTGCAAAAATTCATATCCGTAGCCGGAGCGCCGACCATCCGCCGTCTGCTCATTAAATCCCGGCAGCGCACTGTAACCGACCCGAACGGTTCTCCTGTTCCCGGCGGCAAAACTTTCCGTCGCGCAAAACATGAAGAGCAACAAACATATGACCAGTCCCCATGGATGCACTTTACGATGACCGCTCATGCGCGCCATAACCGCAAAAAAATGGATGCTCTTGCAAAATGCGTCTCTGACGCATCTATATCGGCGAAGCCGGTCACGTACTGTATTCATAGTTTTATCCTGTAATTTTTATAAAATCAAGTTACAATTTTTGCTTCGCACAATCCTGTTGACTCCCGGAATGAACGGACGCAAAAAGATCTTTCAGTTTTTCCAAAGTAACCTGTTTCATCAGTATTCCGGAGAACACGGAAGCATCAAAATTGTCTTTGGCTTCCACATCCGCCGTGACTGCAAAGACCGGTAATTTTTTATCCGCCGGAAGCGAATGAATTTTTTGTGCCAATTCCGCGCCATTGATCTCCGGCATCCACAAATCGGTCAGGACTGCGGAAAAGGTTCTCTCCGCAAGTGCCTTCAACGCCGCATTTCCGCTGTCCGCGGTTACAATATCTGAAATGCCGATTTTACGACACAACGCTGAAAGCACTTTGAGATTCATCGCCACATCATCCACCAGCAGTACGGATTGGGATTTGGATGCGGAGTTCGCCTCTACTTGGGACAGGCATTTTTGCGATGTACTGCTTTGTACGATGCCACTTTTAACATCATACAGCGTGACGCCGAACGTGCTTCCTTCCCCAATCCGGCTCTGAAGCCAGATTTTTCCGTTCATCCGTTCCGCCAGACGTTTGGAGATCGCCAGACCAAGACCGGTGCCGTTGTTGGAGGCGTTGGTGCCTCGCATGTTGCTCAACTGCACAAACGGTTCCATGAGTTTGCGGCAATCCGCCTCGTTAATGCCGATTCCCGTATCGGCAACCGTGAAGGTGAAATCCATTCCGCCGGTGGGTTTGTTTTTGTAACCGGCTGCGATCGTAATCGATCCGGCGTTGGTGAATTTGACCGCATTGCCAATCAAATTCAGCAGAAGTTGGCGTATGCGAAGCTTATCCAGCATGAACGCGGGCATTGCCGGAATGTTCAAATTTAACGTTATATTTTTTTCCTTGGCTTTGATGCTAAAGATTCTCATAACATCCTTTGCGACTTCACGAAAATCAGTCGGCTCGGTGATAATCTGCATCTGATTGGCTTCAAGTTTTGACAGATCCAGCACATCGTTTATCAAGCCGAGCAGCGCATTACCGCTGTAAGAGATGGAGCGTAGATAATCTTGCAGTTCTTCCCGGGAAAAATCCCCGGTGCGTAACAGTTCGGCAAAACCGATAATCGCATTGAGCGGCGTACGGATTTCATGGCTGACGGAGGCGATAAAAAAGCTTTTTGCTTTATCGGCCGCTTTCGCCAGTTCCATGGCTGCCACCAGCCGGTCGTGAACATGCTTGCGCTGCAACAGTATTTCAATCAGACGGGCGGCGGAGCATAGCAGATCGTTCAATTCGCTTCTGCTGAAATCACCTCGGTCTTCGCCTTGATACATAATACCGAATAAACCCCAAACCTCGCCGTCGGAACGAATGGCTGCGGTATAAAACGAACGCATGCCAAGAAGCGGAACCGCATCCCGCCATTCCCCCATTTCCTCAAGGGTTTGCCGGTTATTGATATTGGGCACAAAAAACACGCCGTCTTTCTGCAGGCGAACAAACCATGGTGCCAAAGGAGAGAATGGTTTCTTATCCGCACGGTCAAAAACATGTTCCAGATTATTCCTCGCATATTCATGCGAAATGGATTGAGTTTTACGGTCGTCGGAAATTTGGAGAATATAACTTCTGGTGCTGCCGAAATGTTCATTTAACGCCTGAAGCATGGTATTAATCGCATCGTCTATCGAATTGTTCCGATAAGCAAGGGTGGAAAGACAGGCGTTGATCGTTTTTTCATTTTTGAGAATTTGATTCTTTTCCCGTTCCGATTTCTGCGTGTCGGCCAGCGCCTTGACCAGCGCATTGTGCGACGATGACTTCTGGAGCAGCAAATTGATCTGTATCGCCATTGCATCCAGAAAATCCAATTCGTCCATAGAAAACGCATGAGGCGCATCTTCATACAAAATACCGAAGTCGCCCCACAACTCGCCATCACAGCGCAGCGCCGCATTGTACATGGAATGAATATGCCGCTCCTGAAATATTTTGAACCAGTTGCCCAGTAATGTTGCATTCTCCGGCGCAGCCAGGTCGGAAAGAACCAGATGTTCTTTTTTTTCAAATTTCTGATACCAGCTTCCCTCGTCCAGCGGAAGTTCCAGCGACTGCATGACCGGAGCCGCATGATTGGCTGCATATTCCAGAAAAGAACGTGATATCTGTCTGGAATGATCATATTTTATGATAAAAAAGCGGGACGCGTGCAAATATTCACAAACCTTCGCCATAATTGCCTGCAACGCACTCTCCAAATCATCATTTTGAAAGAAATTTTCCAGACAGAATGTGATGACCTCCTGCTTGCGGAGCAATCCATTAAGTTCTGTGACATCGTAGCGCTTTGAACAACATTGGTGATTTGCCCTTGCCCGTCGATAATTGGCTCGGCATTGATCATATAGGAGTGACCGCGATAACTCATTTCTTGTACTGTGGATTTTTTGGTGCGAATCGCGCGCATCACCGTGCGTTCCTTGTGCTCGAACTCTTCTTTGAATTCCTTTTTCAGCGTGGACGTGGTGATTTCCTGAGCCGATCTTCCGATAATAGTTCCAGCTTCCCGGTTGGCAATCAATAGTTCGCCATTTCCGTCATAAAGCCCGATCGGAATTTTAATATTATCCAGCACCATTTGTTTTGTATTCAAGGCCTCCTGAAGCTGACGCTGCTGCCGGTCGCGAATCGCGGCCATGGCCAGAATATTGGCGCACATTTGCATCATGCCTGCGTCAATATCGTTCAAATCATTCCTGTTCTTTTCCGAAGCGGCGAGTAAGAAACCGCACATTTTCCCCGATTCGAAAATCGGAACGATAACCGCAGGGTGGAGAGGACGCTCCATCCGAGGAGCCAAGTGACTTTCCGTCAGATCGTCAACCGTGACAATTTTTCCGTTATGCAACTGTTCAAGCACTTCGCCCCAAGTGGCAATATCGAATTTCCAATCGGCGAATTTTGTCGTGTCAACCGAAGAGGTTGGCCATTCTTTAATCAAATACGGCATCGTCTTTTTCGGATCGCATCCGGCAAGGATGACTCGCCCTGCGTCAATATGCTTCAACAGTTCACCGGCTATATAATCATGCAATCCGCTCAAACTGTTTTCCGCGATAAAGCGGTTCAAGATGCGATTCCCCGCTTCTTCCAATTCCAGACGGCGGCGTAAATCGGTGATATCCATGGAGGCGCAAAGCAACATTGCTTTTCCGTCAATTTCCGCAACATTGAGAAATGAATGCAGGCATTTTTTTTCACCTTTATGGTCAATGATGTATTCTTCATAAGATTGAGGGCTGTTTTGTTTAGCCACTTCCCGGTCGTGTGCCAGCCACTCGTCAACGAGGTGCGAGTTGCCGAAGAGTTCATAATCGGTCTGACCGATCATCTGTTCCACCGGCTTGCCGACAATTTCGGCATAACGTTGATTGCAAGAAATATAACGGAAATCGTCTTTGATATCCTTGACGCAGAAAATAACGGGGATCAACTGGAGTGCCCGTTCCCAGAGTGTTGTGATGTTTTTCAATTCCGCCGCGTTCCGGGTAATATCCGTCACATCCTGCACCACTCCGAAGGTCCGCAATACATTTTTCCGTCGTTCCGCCAAAGAGGAACGCAACTGGTAAAAGCGCATTTCTCCATCTTTCTCTGCCCGGTAATCTACCACAAACGAATCAATTTCCCCATTGGTGAGCTTATGCCATGCGTTCAACAGCTTGGCACGATCCTCCGGGATGATCCAATCCAGTCCCTTGGGCATTTTGCCGCCCTCGCAGGGGATCAGTTGCGGGAGAAGTTTTGACCCGGAAATCGTTCCGGCATAAACATCGCAGTAAAAAGCGGATGCGCAAGTCGTTTCGGCTCCGGCCTCCATCAAGGCTACAGTTCGGCGCAATTGGTCGCGCTGTGTGTATTCCTCAGTAACATCCCGGAATACCAGAATTGCGCCGACAATCTTATCATCCCGGTCACGGATCGGAGCCGCACTGTCGGAGATATGATACGTTTCGCCATCTTTGGAAAGCAAGTCGGTGTGGTTGGCCAGTTCTACAATGTTTCCGGTGCGAAGCGAACGGGTCAGCGGCGATGGAGAAGGTTTGCCGTCATCGTAAGAAATAATCTTAAAAATCTGTTCGTGCGGTTTCCCTGCCGCTTCAGAATTGGCATACCCGGTCATTCGTTCCGCAACCGGGTTGAGCATGACGATATTTCCCCGAAGATCGGAGACAATAACGCCGTCGCCGATGGAATTCAACGTCAGTTTCAATTTCTCCGCATTTTCCTCGGCCAGGCGTTGAGCGGTTTCGCTTTCCCGCCGACGAGTTTCCAATTCGGTAATATCAATGGCGACGCCCAACAGCATCCGTTCGTTTTCATTCAGTTCCACGTATTGCTTCAAACTGTGAAAAAAATGGATGTTACCATCCGCATCGAAGACGGAAACCGTCTGTTCCAGCAAATTTTTTTCATCATTAATCGCCAAATTATCCCATTCGGCAATTTCATGAGCGGATTTTTGCGGAAAAAGTACGGCGTCATTTTTTCCGATGATCTGCTCGCTGCTCCGATGAAAAAAGTTCTCAATCGCTTTGTTGCAGAAAACATAGTTGAAATGGTCATCCGGATTTTTAGCAAAGACATGAACGGGAAGCGTATTCAGCAAAGCATTCCAAAGTTTCATGCTTCGTTCCAACTTTGCAGAATATTCTTTGGCGCGGTTCCGTTCGTTTTGAAGCTCGGTGTTGTCCAAAGATACCCAGACAACGGCGTCCTCTCCGAAGAAATGGCGATGCAGTTTGGACATGACAATCATTCGTTTACTGTCATTCGTGGAATATTCGAATGATATGCGTTTGCCGGAATCCATAGTCTGGTGCATGGCGGCAAGCACTTTTTCATGGTCGGCTCCGGAAAAATCAATTACATTGCGAATTTTCGACTTGGAATATTTCTCTTGCGCCTCGTCATTCAAATACAGGACGTCCCCATTGCGGTTGACGACACAAACCCGTCCGGGCAACTCATTGAAAAGCGCGTATCGAAGGCGCAGCGTTTTTTTTATCACGAGAAGATATATAAACATACCGACAAAAAGCAAGGAAACGATGCCGCCGCCTAATGACCAGTAGAATTCAGGACGGCTCCAGAATGTCGGCGGACGATTATACAGAATCGTCCCGGAAGGCAACAACTTGAAATCAAGGCCGTTTCCCATCATGACATTGTAGTCAAAAAACGCCACGGAATCACCATTTTCGATTGGAATATCAATAGCGGAACCGCGTTCAAAAACCAGCTGGATCAATTTTGCGGTTTTTTCCCCGTCGCGTTGAGCCGACGCTCCCACGCCGCCCAATGCGCCGTAACCGAAAAGCGTATCAAGGGAAATCAGATAGGGGCGCTTCAGGGATTGAGCCAAATCCGCTGAAAACGCCTGCATGCTGTGATAATCGGAATCACAAATAGCCCGCCATGGAGCAAACAGAACCAGCGTGTCTTTGGGGAGGGTGTCCAGATAGGCAAAAACGTCGCTGGTGGTCTTGACGGTTTCCGGCAAACAGGAAATGGCAACATTTTTATGCGCACATTGATCTGTCGCCAGAAATTCCTTCAGTTGCTGTTGTGCATATCGGGGATTGGCAAGCAGCAGGACATGGGTTGTTTGAGGAAAAAGAGAAAGTCCGATATGAAGCGATTGCTTACAATCATAGTTTTGTCTGACTCCGGTAAGATTGGGATGGAGGTTCTTCAGGTTTTCGGTTGAATTTTCATATCCGGCGAAAACGATCGGAATTTCGGCGGGAATTTCCTTGGCGTGCCGGAGCAGAACATCTACGGCCACATCGTCCAGCGCGACAATCATTTGATACTTGCCTTTGCGGATTGCCGGGAGGTTGCGTTGAAACAAATCATCCCAGATATCCGAATCCTCAAACCGCAACGCATCCAACACCACAATATTGAAATCCAGCGCAAATGGCATGTCTTGGGAATTTTTAATAATGGACGAACTCAACTGTTTGGTCCATTCGTCGGGCAAATGGTATGAGGCCAGCAGCAAAATCTTCTTGACGGAATGCGGTCCTCCGTCAACTCGTTCGATCGCAAACGAATTCCAGCCGGAAAGGAAGTGAATCAAGAGAAAAACGATTAGTAAAAGTTGTTTCATGCCGTGCTGCTTTCAAATTTTTGCAGTGAATACCTAAGTGGTTCTCAAAAAGGCAATTACTTTTGTTTCTATACATAACCGGCGATTCACATATTCACTTTTGCTGTTTATCCTGTAACAACGTTTATAGTCATTGAACAAGGAATCAGGATTGATTACGCGCTTGCCGCGTAATCTGCTTTCTTGAACTGGGACGCGGGGTATGGGGATTGCTTTTTTCGGTCTGCGGCCCTGAGGCTCACAATGGTTCAATACTTCGGTTGT
>JAQUZL010000034.1 GCA_028691385.1 Oscillospiraceae bacterium | reverse complement strand
GTGCGTTTGCCCGGATGCGCGCTATGAGGGCTTCTTTGTGGCAAAGTTGAGAAAAAAGAAGTGAGCCTTGCAAATTGCGAATCACCGTGCTATAGTGTGCGCATCAATATTCAGAACTCGTGAATGAAAATCATACGCTGGGACAAACCGGCTGCGGTTTGCTCCGGCATCTTCGTCAGTGGGGGAGCTTATGGAGCAGGAACGTGCGTGTCAGGAAGCGCTTCGCCAGGCAATGGACATTGGGGAGCAAATGCTCATCAGCGGCGCAGAAATCGGCCGTGTGGAGGACAGCGTCGAGCGCATCTGCAAGGCGCGCGGCGCGGAGCGGGTGGATGTGTTCACCATCACGTCCAGCATGATTGTGACAGTTTATGATCAGACGGCGGGCGCGTTTACGCAGACGCGGCGCATCCGGCAGCAGGGATATGATCTGAACCGGCTGGAGTGCTTGAATGCGCTTTCTCGTGAAATCTGCGCCGATGCATTGACACTTGATCAGGCACAAAACAGATTGTTTTGGATTGGAAAAACAAAACAGCAGACCTTTCGGCAGCAGGTGCTGCTCTATGCGCTGATCTCCGGCTCGTTTTCACTGTTTTTCGGCGGCAGCTGGCGCGACGCCGTTGCGGCCGCGCTCATCGGCATGTTTTTGCGCGGGTGTGATGCGGTGCTGCAGCAAAAGAATACCAACGCGTTTTTGCAGACCTTTTTATGCAGCTTTCTGGGCGGCCTGCTGGCCGGATTTTCTGTTTGGATTGGGTTTGGACAGGCTGCGGACAAAATCAGCATCGGCAATATTATGCTGCTGATTCCGGGGATTGCGCTGACAAACTCCATTCGGGACATGTTTTCCGGGGATATGATCTCCGGACTGCTACGCTCCATGAATGCGCTGCTGCTGGCCGTTGTGATTGCGCTTGGCTTTGCCCTGGCGGCAATCGTTTGAGGTGCGCGCCATGGTGATGCAACTGATTACAGCCTTTTTCGGCTCTGTGGGCTTCGCTCTGCTGTTTAATGAGAAGAAGGACAAGCTGCTGCTGGCAGGGCTGGGCGGCCTTTTGGCATGGGGCGTCTATCTGCTGGCGGGCGTGGCCGTTGCCAACGATGCGCTGCGCTACCTGATTGCCTCGATTACACTGACATTTTACGCGGAGATTTTGGCACGCATCAAAAAAGCGCCGGCGACCATTTTTCTGGTGCCGGCGACGATCCCGCTGATTCCCGGCGGCGCGCTCTATCAAACCATGCAGTATGCGGTGCTCCAGCAGTGGAACGCGTTTGCAAATCAGGGCCTTTACACGCTGCTGCTGGCGGCAGCAATCGCCGGCGGCATCGTCTGCGCCATGACGGTGATGCAGATGCTGTTAAGAGCGGTGAGCCGCGTGACACATTGAGAATCAAATTTTGCCAGCAACTGCCGAAACGGCAGTTTGGCAGAAAAACGCGTCGCTGCCTTTGGGCAGCGGAGCGTTGCTTCTTACAGAACCTTGGATAGAAATTCCTGCGTTCTGGGGTTTTGCGGATTGGAGAAAATATCCTGCGGCGTGCCCTGCTCCATAATGCCGCCGCCGTCCATAAACATGACGCGGGTGGCAACCTCGCGGGCAAAGCCCATCTCGTGGGTGACAACCGCCATGGTCATTCCCTCGGCGGCCAGCTCCTTCATGACCTCCAGAACCTCGCCGACCATTTCCGGGTCGAGCGCGGAGGTGGGTTCATCAAAGAGCATCACCTTTGGCTTCATGGCAAGTGACCGCACAATGGCGATGCGCTGCTTTTGACCGCCGGAGAGCTGCTGGGGATAGGCGTCGGCCTTTTCCTCCAGATTGACGCGGCGCAGCAGCGCGAGCGCCTGTTCGCCCGCTTCTTCCTTGCTCATCAGTCCCAGCTGAATCGGCGCAAGGGTCAAATTGCGCAGCACCGTCATGTTGGGGAAAAGGTTAAAATGCTGAAAAACCATGCCCATCTGGCGACGAATGGAATTAATATCCACCTTTTTGTCGGTGATTTCCTGCCCGTCAAAGAAGATCTTGCCGCCGGTCGGCTTTTCCAGCAGATTCATGCAGCGCAGAAAGGTGGATTTGCCGGAGCCGGACGGGCCGATAATGACAACCTTTTCGCCCGGACGGATGCGTTCATTGACGTCATGGAGCACCTCATGCGCGCCAAAGCTTTTGTAAAGATGTTCAACGGCAATCACTTGAACGCAGCCTCCTTTCGAGGATGCCCAGCATCCAGGTGAGAATCATGACAACGATCAGATACATGACTGCAATGCCGACAAACGGCATAAATGCCTGATAGGTCTTAGCCTGAATCTGAATGGCGACCTTTGTGAGGTCGCGCAGACCGATGACGGTAACCAGCGAGGTATCCTTAAACAGGGTGATAAACTCGTTGCCAAGGGCGGGCAGTATGTTTTTAACGGCCTGCGGGATGACAACGTGGTACATGACCGGGACATAGCCAAGGCCAAGACTGCGGCCGGCTTCCATCTGACCGGGATCAATGGACATGATGCCGCCCCGGATGATTTCCGAAACATACGCGCCGGAATTGATGCCCAGCGACAAAATCGCAACGGCCACCAGATTGCGGCTGGATGCAAAAAACACAAAGCCCATAATGAGCAGCTGCACCATCATCGGTGTGCCGCGAATCACCGTGGTATAGATTTTACAGAGGACATTGAAGAACTTCAGCAGACCGCTGACGCGTTCATTCCGCTGCTGATCGTGCAGCGTGCGGACGATTGCGACCAACAGACCCAGCACGATGCCGAGCAGCAGCGCGCCAATGGTCACCTCGATGGAAGTGAGAAGACCCTTGAGGTATTGTACCCAGCGATCACCCTCAAGAAAGCTTTGGTAAAAATCTCGCTGAAGCTGTGCAAAAAAAGCGTCCACGAAACCAACTCCTTTCTATGGAAAAAAAGGGGACGGCAGAACCGCCCCCTTTTGCTGTGTCTTTGGTATTCCGACTAGCTGCGCAGAGATTAGTCTGCAGCGATGTACTTGTCAATGACGGACTGGACGGAACCGTCTGCAATCAGCTCTTCCAGTGCGGTGTTGACGGCGTCAAGCAGCGCGGTGTTGTCCTTAGACACACCGATGGCGTAATCCTCGGTGACATACTCGGTGTCCAGAATCTTCAGGGTGGGGTTGGCTTCCACATAGGCCTTAGCCGGCTCGTTGTCAATGACAACGGCGTCAATCTTGCCGCTCAGCAGAGCCTGAATGGCAGTTGCACCGTTGGTATAGGCAATGACATGATCCTCGCCATAACCACCGTTTTCGACGGTGTCAGAGCAGTAGATGTAACCGGTAGTGCCTTCCTGGGTGCCGATCATCTTGTCATTGGACAGATCGTCCACGGTTGCGATGTCGGAGTCCTGCGGGACAATGACAACCTGCACGCCGGTGGCGTAGTTGGAGGTGAAGTCAACGTTCTTCTGACGCTCTTCGTTGACGGTCAGACCGGCCATTGCGATGTCGGACTTGCCGCCCTGGACTGCGGTGATAACAGAGCTGAAGTCCATATCATCGACAACCAACTCAAGACCCAGCTTCTCGGCGATCATGCCGGCAATCTCAATGTCGATGCCCTCAAAGCCGCCGTCGTCGGTGGTCATTTCGTAGGGCGGGAATGCGGCGTTGGTCGCCATGGTCAGCTTGCCGTCGGTAACGGTCAAAGCGGCGTCTGCCGGTGCGGCAGTGTCAGTCGCTGCGGGGGTGCTGGTATCGGCTGCGGGGGTAGAAGAGCTGCCACAGGCAGTCAGAGCAACGCAAAGCATTGCAATTGCCAGAAACAGTGCAATTTTTTTCATGGTATATGCTCCTTTGAATGATTAATATTAATACATTATACAGAATAAAAACCAGAGTTCAAGAGGAAAAATGCACAGAAATGATGAATATTCAGATGAATATGTGAATAATTCGGCGAAGCATGGAAAAAACGGGATGATTGCCCGGGAAATGCAGCCGCTTGCATTCCCGGAAGAGAAACTTTATAATCAAATGGACAGGAGGTGCGCCTATGAATGTGTTAATCAGCGCCTGCCTTTTGGGACTGAACTGCAAATACAGCGGCGGGAATAACGAAAACACGGATGCGCTGCGGCTTCTGCACGCCGGGATTACCCTCATTCCGATTTGCCCCGAGGTCTATGGAGGTCTGCCCACGCCGCGCGAACCGAGCGAGCGCTGCGCATACGGCGTGATTTCCAAAAGCGGCAAAGATGTGACCGCGCAGTATCGGCGTGGGGCAGAGGCGGCGCTGCTGCTTGCAAAACGCTATGATGTAAAGTTTGCCATTTTCAAGGAGCGCAGCCCCTCCTGCGGCTGCGGCGAAATCTACGACGGCAGCTTTACCGGCACGTTGATTCCCGGCGACGGGGTGACGGCTGAACTGCTGAAAGAAAACGGAATTTCGGTGATCGGAGAAAGTCAAATTCGGAGTATTTTGAATAGTGGAGGACAGGAACAATGACAAAGTATCTTTGGACAACCTACAGCGTGTTTGATCTGGACGAAACCATTTCATTTTACCGCCAGTTGCTGGGGCTGAAAATTGTGCGGCAGCTGCAGGCTGGGCCAAATCGGCAGATCGTGTTTCTTGGAACCGGCACACCGGGCGAAACGCTGGTGGAACTGATGAATTCGGATAATGCGAGAGATTTGGCGCACAGCGCCACCATTTCCATGGGATTTCGGGTAGAAAGCTTAGATGCTGCCATGGCGAAAATTGATGAAATGGGTCTGGCACTTTACGCCGGTCCCTTTGCACCAAGCTCAGACACCCGATTTTGTTTTGTGCTTGATCCCAACGGCGTCAAAATCCAGTTGGTGGAGCAAAGCAAATAAAAATTGGCACGTCCAAATATGCGAAATGACAAAAAGATGGCAGACACGAGGGTGTCTGCCATCTTTTGCGCCAATATGGGAAATCAGTGGGTATCCTTGTTGATATATTCGGTTTGCAGCTTGGAATATACAATTTTCTGGCTGGCATACAGGCTGTAATACCCGGAGAGCAGGTAACTGATGGCGCATACCAGCGCAAACAGCGGCAGAGAATCAGAGCCAAACAGCTCAATGGACAGCAGCATGGAAGCCAGCGGACAGTTGACCACGCCGCAGAACATGCCGACAAGGCCGAGCGCTGCAGCAAAGCCGGGATCCATGCCCAGCAGCAAACCGAGCGTGCAGCCAAGGGTGCTGCCGATAAAGAAGGTCGGCACAATCTCGCCGCCCTTAAAGCCGGCGCCGATGGTGAGCGCGGTAAAGACAATTTTCAGCAAAAACGCGTAAGGCACAACCTGCCCGCGCATGGCGGCGGAAATCACGTCCATTCCGGCACCGTTATAGTCGCGGGAGCGCACCAAAAGTGTCAGTAGAATGATGGCGACGCCGCCTGCAATCACGCGCAGATATTGATTCGGAATCCGTTTGTGAAACAGTTCCTCCGCGCGGTGCAGCGCAATGATAAACAAAATGCTCACCAGCGCGCAGGCGATGGCAATCACGATCACACGCCACAGTACGCCCAGATTCAGCACCGGTAGCGCTGCAATGGCATAGGTTTCGGCGCGGATGCCGAAGGACGTGGCGATGGCGACCGCGACAATCGAGGAGATGACGCAGGGGAGAAAGGCGACATAATACACCACGCCGACAGAAATGACCTCCATGCAGAACACGGCGGCGGCGATCGGCGTGCCAAACAGGGCGGCAAACAGCGCGCTCATACCGCACATGGTGATGACGTGCAGATCCTTTTCGTGCAGATGGAGCACATTTCCCAGAAATGCGCCAAGGCTGCCGCCAATTTGCAGCGCAGCGCCTTCGCGTCCGGCAGAGCCGCCGCACAGGTGGGTCAGCGCAGTACCGACAAAAATCAGCGGCGCCATCAAAATTGGAATTTTGTTCTCCGTACGGATGGAGCGAATCACGAGATTGGTGCCCTCATTGTTCTTCAGACCGCAGGCGTGATAGCTCAGCACGATGAGAACGCCGGCGATGGGCAGCAGATACAAAAGCCATGGGCTGGCCATGCGAATTTGCGTGGCATAGCTGACGGCGTAGTGAAACGCAGTGCCTACAAGGCCGCAGACCAGGCCGGTCAGAATGGCGCAGGCCAGCCATTTGAACAGGGTAATGAGGTATTCATTGATGTGTTTTAGCTGCTTTTCCACTTGCTTTTTCATTGATGAAACTCCGATTTATTTTATAGGATGAAGCCGCCGTCGACCGAGAGCACCTGCCCGGTGACAAAGCGCGACTCGGCGGAGCAGAGCCAATAAAGCGCGTCTGCTACCTCTTCCGGCGTGCCAAGGCGACCGAGGGGCGTGTCTGCCGCCAGCGACTGCAAATCCTCCGGTGTGAAGCAGGAGAGCATATCGGTTTTGATGACGCCGGGCGCAACGCAGTTGACGCGGATTCCGCTGGGAGCAAGCTCTTTGGCGAGCGACTTACCAAGGGCGATGACAGCGCCCTTGGTAGCAGAATAGGCTGCCTCACAGCTGGCGCCGGAAATGCCCCACATGGACGCAGTCATGGCAATGCAGCCGGACTGCTTTTTGAGAAACGCCGGAAGCGCGGCGCGGACGCACTGATAGACACCCTTGACATTGACGGCAAACAAGCGATCCCATGCGTCGGGCGAAATATCAGAAATCAGACCATAGTGCGAGATGCCCGCGTTGCAGACCAGCACGTCCGGATCCGGAATCTGCGCAAAGGCGGCCAAAACAGAATCCGCGTCTGCCACGTCGGCCTGCAGCGCGGTTGCGCCGGTTTCTTCGGCAAGCTGCGCCGCGGCCGCAGATGAGGCTGCGTACAAAAACCAGACCTTGTTTTGCCCGTCACAGAAACGGCGAACGGCCGCTGCGCCGATGCCGCGCGAGCCGCCGGTGATCACGATATTCATAGTTTGTTCCTTCCTTCCGACCGGTGGGCGAGCGGCTGCGGCCGTGGTGATTGTCAGAAAACGGCCCTTTCCGAATGCTCGGAAAGGGCCGTGGCGTATCATTATCGGCTGCGGCGATTTTTGTTCTTGTGGTCCGCGTACTGCTTGACAGAGGCAATCTTGCTGTCAGAGTCAGTCATGAACTGCTTGAGCATATCGTCAAAGCTTGGTGGCTCTTTCGAGGCAAAGGAGCGCGAATCATTATGGGAATAGGGCCGATCATTGCGCGGACGATCCCCCTGGGAGCGGGATGCGTACGGCCGGTCGCCCTGCGGACGGGGAGAATAGGGACGATCTCCCTGCGGACGGCTCTGGTATGGACGGTCAGACTGCTGCGGACGATCCGAACGCTCCGGCCGTGCAGGACGGGGTGGCGGCTCAATTGTCCGCTTAATGGAGAGATTGATCTTTCCGGCAGGATCAACAGCAATCACCATAACTTTCACATCCTGACCCTCCGTCAGATGATCATGGATGTCATTAACATAGGCATGGGCAATTTCGGAAATGTGTACCATTCCGGTTTTGCCGCCGGGAAGTGCAATAAAGGCACCGAATTTTGTGATCGTTTTGACCTTTCCTTCGATGATTGAACCGACTGTGAACTCCATATTTTGTGGGACGTCCTTCCTTCAGATTGGCAGAGAGAATCATTTGCCGACGTCGTAGAACACGACCTCGCCATCCGTGACAAGCCCAAGCTTGTTGCGTGCAATCTCGGTGATGCCCTCCGGAGAGGAAACATTTGCAATTTCATCTTGCAAACGCTCATTTTCCAGCTCGATGGTTGTGAGCCTTGCCGAGAGCGACTCTTTTTCTGCCTTTTTCTCCATAATCTGAGCCTGCAGAGATAGTAGGGTAACGGTAGAGTATCCGACCACGATCAAGATAATCAATTTTACAATCAGTAGCGATTTCCTGCGCGTCAATGCACTCGCCCCTCCGCCCCAATAGTCTGCGCCTAAATTTTGGATGTAATACACTGTCTATAATACCCGTTCTTTCGACGAAAGAAAAGCCTTTTTTCAAAAATATCTTTCCATTTTCAAAAAATGTATGGATTGGACGGAAAAGGGCGGAAATTGCACGCCAAAATAGGCAAAAAAGACAATCCAGCAGGGGAACAAACCACCCGCTTCCCGCAGAAAACCAAAGACTGATTCCAAGGAATACGCCGCCCAGCATGAAAAACCGAAAAATACCGCCGCCTACATAATAACACATCAGCAGCAGCGTCAGCAAAAACAGCGCCAAAAACAGCGCGTCCAGCGCGATGGTCAGGCTGCGGCGATGATGGCGAATTACGCGCAGGCAGTCATAGACAACGCCGAGTGAAAGCCCGATCAGTCCGGAAATGGCAAATTGAAGCGCTTGCAGCGCGATGGGCAGTTCCATCAGCGAAACAGGCGCGCAAAGAAACTGCCGCTTTCCCGGTGGCCGTCCTCATAGGTCAGCGCGTCCACAATGCCGTCAATCTCAATCTGGCCGCTTTCCAGCGACAAGGTTTGCAAATGCAGCTGTGAGCCGTGTACAATCAGTGTCCCGCGTGATGTTTGCAGGACGATGGTCTGTTCATCGAAGCTGTCCACATCGGAAACACCGGAAATTTTCAGCTGTCCGCGATCCTCCATGGACAGCCGGTGGGGTGCTTCATATTCCATTTGAATCCCTCCCGCGTGCAGTCTGGTTATATATTATTCCGCAATCGGTGGGATATGACTGTCTGAAGAATTTTACTTTGCCCCGGTGGAGCCAAATCCGCCCGCGCCGCGGCCGGTATCCGTCAGCGTTTCAGTTTCCAGAAATTGAGCGGTAAGAAACGGTGTGATGACCAGCTGCGCAATGCGCTCGGAAGGCTCCACAACCTGCACGGCGGCGCTGTGATTGTGCAGCGCGACCTTGACCTCGCCGCGATAGTCTGCGTCGACCACGCCGACCTTGTTGGCGGGCGCAAGGCCTTTTTTTGTGGCAAGGCCGCTGCGGGCATAAATCAGCCCGGCAAAGCCTGCGGGAATCTCCATGGCAAGGCCGGTGGGGATGACAACGGTTTCCCCGGGGGCGAGTGTGACGGGCGCGTCCAGACAGGCGCGCAGATCGGCGCCTGCGGCGTAAGCGGAACCATAGGTGGGCAGTGCGGCGGACGGGTGAAGCTTTTTGATTGCAACTGGCTGTATCATGTGTCGGACTCTCCTTCCCAATGTACCGGCGCACCGGCGCGAAGTGATTGTGCAACGTCCAGAATTCGCTGATTGGAAGAGCCGCGAAAGCGGAGGTTGAGGTTTTTCAGTTCTTTTACAAATGGCCCGTCCACCAGAATATCGACCTCCGGCAGAAGCGCAGAACCGCGGGCAAGCAACTGCTCAAAGGGGTAGCCGGAGTAGGCCCAAATGTTTTTTTGCGGATAGGCCTGCCGTACCTGCCGGGCAAGCGCGCACATTGTCGGCTCATTTTGCGGCTCAAACGGCTCGCCGCCCAAAAGCGTCAAACCCTGAATGTGCACAGGCGCCAAATCGTGCAAAATGCGCGCGGCCGTTTCGGCGGTAAAGGGTTCGCCGTAGGCAAAATCCCATGTTTCCGGATTAAAGCACTCCGCGCAGTGGTGGGTGCAGCCGGAAACAAACAAGCTGACCCGCACGCCGGGACCATCGGCAATGTCATAGCTTTTTATCATGGCGTAGTTCATTAGAATTCCCTCGCTGGGCGCAGCGCGAAGCTGCGAAATTTTGATATGGTTAGTTCAGCAGATCCAAAAGCTCATCTTCCGAAACCAGATGCGTGTTGGAGGTGCTGAGAATGACGGCGTCGGAACCAACCTGACTGACAGTGAGATGATCGCCGCTGCGGAGCTTCGTTTCATCAATGCGCAGGCACGACGAACTGATATAGGTGGTGGGTAGATCGTCGCCGTTTCGGTAGACCGTGCTCCAAGGTGTGAAATTGTCGCCGTAAATATACATGTAATCCAGCATGTGGCTGAAACCGGTAATCAAAATGGGGTCAATTCCCATCTGCAATACGGTGGGGGTATACTTGTGCGCCTGACGCACCTCGTGGTCGCCATAGAGCATGTCATATTCCAGCAGCTTTAATGCCTGCTGATAGTTGTCGTTGTCCTGATAGCGCTGGTGCAGCTTTGTCAAAACGCCGCTGTCCATCCCCAGCAGCCCCATAACGTAGGAGGACAGCTGGTAAGAACGAAGGTTTACATTGTCGGCTGTTAAGCCAAAATTGCTCCAGATGACATATTCCGTTTCATAGACGGTGTCCATCTGCACGCTGGCGTCATCAAGCTCAAAGTTTGGCAAATGGTCGCCGTACATGACCACAACGCTAGGCTCATGCCGCCCGTTGAGATCTGCCAGCAGTTCGCCGATAAAAACGTCCGTTTCATGGAGCTGGTTGACATAATATTCAAAAGGAATGCGATTGGCTTCATTTTGCAGTCCGTCAACGGTGATGCGCTGGGTGGGGTCCACCACGGTGGTCGGGTATTTCCCGTGACCCTGAACGGTAATGGTATAGATGAAGTCCCGGGACTTTGTGGCGTCGAGGGCCTTGTCGATTTCTGGAATCAGCACGCGATCCTTCGCCCAGCCAAGGGGGTTAAATTCCACGGGATTCATATATTCCAGCGAGGTAAAGCTGTCAAAGCCAAGATGGGAAAAGACAAAATTACGACTGTAAAAGGTACCGGAATTGCTGTGAATGGCATGAGTGGCATAGCCCAGATCATGCAGGTCATAGGCCATCGACTCACATGCCTCCTTTTGCAGCACGGTGTTGTAAGGGTACTCTCCGGTGCCGAAATATTCCAGATTCATGGCAGTCAAAATCTCAAACTCTGTGTTTGCAGTGCCGCCGCCGATGACCGGAACGGTCAAATATCCGTGGGGATGCCCTTGCCGCAGCGCGGTGAAAATGGGAATGGGGTTTTCCGAAAACTGAAGGCCGTGAACATAATTGGGATCAAAGAAGGATTCCAGCTGCAGAAAAATAATATTAGGGGTTTGCTCCGGCTCGACTGTCTGATCGGCGTCAATCGCGGCGAGAATCTCGTCCACCGATGCTTCGGAATAGTCCGGCGGCTTGTCGATGCCGCGATCAAACAGACTGACGGTAAAGCTGTATGGAAAGCCGAAGCTGCGGTAGGCTGCGCCAAGATTGGTAAAGGAGGTGCCCAGAACGCCGCAGGCGCGCATCGCGCAGCCGCTGAGCGTGGCCGCCGCAATGGCGATGGACAGCATGACAAGTGCCAGCGCCGCGCGATTGGGACTTCTCGGACAGCGGCGATAGGCCAACACCAGAATGACCACGACCACCGCAGCGCCAAAGGCCGTCAAAATCAGTTGCGGAACACCAAAATAAAGCGGCAAAATACTGCCGACGGCATGCAGCAGCACAAAATCCATGGCGGACAGCGGCGTGATGCGATAAATGAGCAGAATGGCGTTTGCAACGCCCAGACTGACCCAAAATGCGCCGATCAGCGCTAATACGAATTGCTTTCGCTGAAAAAACAGTGCAAAAATCAGAGAGATATAGATCAGGCTGGCATTGAATAGAAAAACAAGCGGATGCTGAAACAGAAACGCAAACCCGTCCAGGACGGAATGCCGCCCCAATATTTCAATCAAAAGCTCCAGCGCCAGACTCGGTATCGCAGAGAGTGCGATCAGCTGCTTTCTGGATAAATCTTTGATAGCAGGTTCCGACGTTTTCTTGAGCGAAAGCATGAAAGCCCCCCTTTTGGCGAAGTGATTCGCCCCTATTATGGGTGGTTCTGTCAAAAAAATCAAGCGCTGAAATAAAAGATCCGGCTTTTGCCAGAAAAAACCGGCCTCTGCTTTGCAGAAGCCGGTTGCTGCGCTTACAGATGCAGGACGCGATCCTGAATCTCCTGGGTGCGGCCCTGATTCCAGAACTGCGTGCCGATATAGCCGCAGGTGCGTCTGGCAACATTCATTTTAGACTGATCGCGGTTGCCGCACTGCGGACATTCCCAGATCAGCTTGCCGTCATCCTCCACAATTTGGATTTCGCCGTTAAAGCCGCAAACCTGACAAAAGTCGGACTTGGTGTTCAGCTCTGCGTACATGATATTGTCGTAGATAAATTTCATGACCTCCAGAACGGCGTCCAGATTATGCTGCATGTTCGGCACTTCCACATAGCTGATTGCGCCGCCCGGGGAGAGCTGCTGGAACTGGGATTCAAACTTCAGCTTGGAGAACGCGTCGATGGGTTCGGTGACATGGATATGATAGCTGTTTGTGATGTAGTTGCGGTCGGTAATGCCCGCAATGACGCCAAAACGCTTTTGCAGGCACTTTGCAAATTTGAAGGTGGTGGACTCCAGTGGCGTACCGTACAGGGAGAAGTCCATGTTTTCCTTTTCCTTCCAACGCTTGCACGCCGCGTTCAAATAGCGCATAATATCAAGGGCGAAGGGGGTGGCCGACGGGTCGGTATGGGATTTACCGGTCATATATTTGACGCACTCGTACAGACCCGCATATCCCAGCGAAATGGTGGAATAGCCGCCAAAGAGCAGCTTGTCGATGGGCTCGCCTTTTTTCAGACGCGCCAGCGCACCATACTGCCACAGAATCGGCGCGGCGTCGGACAAGGTGCCCATGAGCCGGTTGTGCCGATACATCAGCGCGCGGTAGCACAGATTCAGGCGCTCGTCCAGCGTGGTCCAGAATTTATCCACATCGCCCTGCGAGGTGAGCGCGGCGTCCACCAGATTGACGGTGACAACGCCCTGATTGAAGCGGCCGTAATACTTGGGCTTGCCGGTTTCCGGGTCTACATACGGCGTGAGGAAGCTGCGGCAGCCCATGCAGGTATAGCAGTGACCCTCGCCGTTTTGATCGACCTTCAGCTTCCGCATGACCTTTTCGGAGATATAGTCCGGCACCATGCGCTTTGCGGTGCACTTCGCAGCCAGCTTGGTCAGCGCATAATATGGACTGTCCTCGTGAATGTTTTCCTCTTCCAAGACGTAGATGAGCTTGGGGAACGCCGGAGTAATCCACTGCCCGGCTTCGTTTTTTACACCCTGCAGGCGCTGATTCAGCATTTCCTCAACGATAATGGCAAGATCCTGCTTGGTCTGGGGGTCGGCCGCCTCCCCGAGATACATAAAGACGGTGACAAACGGCGCCTGGCCGTTGGTGGTCATCAGGGTGACAACCTGATACTGGATCATTTGGCAGCCCTTTTTGATTTCGTCGCGCAGGCGGCGCTCCACGACGTTGTGGACAACCTCCTGTGTGGCGGTTGCGCCCAGCGCGGCAAGCTCCGCTTCCACATCTCTGCGGATTTTTTTGCGGCTGACGTCCACAAACGGCGCAAGGTGCGTCAGGCTGATGGACTGGCCGCCATACTGCGACGAGGCGACCTGCGCGATGATCTGCGTGGCAATATTGCAGGCGGTGGAGAAGCTGTGCGGTTTTTCGATCATGGTGCCGGAGATCACCGTGCCGTTTTGCAGCATGTCCTCCAGATTGACCAGATCGCAGTTGTGCATATGCTGGGCATAATAGTCTGCATCGTGAAAATGGATGAGGCCTTCATCGTGCGCCTTTACAATGTCCGGCGGCAGCAGGATGCGGCGGGTCAAATCCTTGGAAACCTCGCCCGCCATATAGTCGCGCTGGACGGAGTTGACGGTGGGGTTTTTGTTGGAGTTCTCCTGCTTGACCTCTTCGTTGTTGCATTCCAGCAGGGAAAGAATCTGACTGTCGGTAGTGTTGGACTGCCGAATGAGCGAGTGGGTGTAGCGATAGGTGATATAGATGCGCGCGACGGCATAGGCGCTGTGCGCCATGATCTGATCTTCCACCAGATCCTGAATTTCTTCCACAGAGGGCGCATGGCTGAGTGATTTGCACTTATTTTCCACCTTGGTCGCAATGGATTGGATTTGCGCCATCGTCATGCGATCGGCGCTCACCACCTCATTATTGGCCTTTGTGATGGCGGAAATGATTTTGGTGATGTCGAATTCGACTTCACTGCCACTTCTTTTGATTACTTGCATGACGAACGACTCCTTCTTGTAGCCCACGCAAAGACAGGCACAACATCTTGTGGTTTTTCTGAACTGGGATTGGTAACGTGACTGATTATAACACTATATATTGTGCTTTGCAAGCTGGAAAGATACAAAATAACAATGAAATATATATATGGATCTGACAAGAATGGATGATGGAAGAAAGATTACCGTTACTTTTGCTTCCATGCATTCGTGTTTTTTGGTATACTGAAAAGAAAAACTGTTTGATGAAGATAGGATGATAAAAGATGCCGGATTTTCTTCCGATGAGCCAATCGGATATGGAGGCGCGCGGCTGGGCGCAGTGTGATTTTGTCTATGTGATTGGGGACGCCTATGTGGATCATCCCTCCTTCGGCCATGCCATCATCAGCCGTGTGCTGGAGCAGGCGGGCTACAAGGTGGGGATCATTTCCCAGCCGGACTGGAAAGACCCGGATTCGATTGCCGTACTGGGCACGCCGCGGCTGGGTTTTTTGGTCATGGGCGGCAATATGGACTCCATGGTCAACCACTATGCCGTTTCCAAAAAGCGCCGTACTACGGACGCCTACACCCCCGGCGGCGAGATGGGCAAGCGCCCGGACTATGCAACCGTGGTCTATTGCAATCTCATCCGCAGACGCTATCAACATACGCCGATCATCATTGGCGGTATTGAGGCCAGCCTGCGGCGTCTGGCGCACTATGACTATTGGTCGGACAAGCGTAAACGTTCCATTTTGCTCGATGCGCAGGCGGATTTGCTGATCTATGGAATGGGCGAAAAGGCTGTGGTGGAGGTAGCCGACGGCCTGCAGAGCGGACTTTCGGTGCGGGATCTGACCTTTATTCGCGGCACGGTGTTCCGCGCGACGGCGCTGGACGATCTGGTGGACTATAAGCTGCTGCCAAGCTTTGAAACGCTGCAATCGAGCAAAGCGGCCTACGCGGCCAGCTTTTACACCCAGTACCAGAACACCGACGCGCACACTGCGCTGCAGCTGGTAGAGCCATACGGCGCACATGAATTTGTGGTGCAGAACCCGCCGCAGTATCCGCTCACTACCGAGGAAATGGACAATGTCTACGACCTGCCCTATGCGCGCACCTACCATCCGTCTTATGAGGAAAAGGGCGGCGTGCCTGCCATCGCGGAGATCAAGTTCAGCCTGACCTCCTGCCGGGGCTGCTTTGGCGGATGCAGCTTTTGCGCGCTGACATTCCATCAGGGACGCACCATTCAGGCGCGGAGCCATGCATCCATTCTTTCGGAGGCAAAGAAGATCATAGAGGACCCGGATTTTAAGGGATATATCCATGATGTGGGCGGTCCGACCGCCAATTTCCGCCATCCGGCCTGCGCCAAGCAGGAAAAAGACGGCGTTTGTCAGAATCGGCAGTGCCTGTTCCCCAAGCCGTGTCCCAATCTGATTGTCGATCACACGGACTATGTTGCGCTGCTGCGTGCGCTGCGCGCGCTGCCGGGAATCAAAAAAGTGTTTATTCGCAGCGGCGTCCGCTTTGACTATCTGCTGCTGGATAAGGACGATACGTTTTTCCGGGAACTGGTGCAGCACCATGTGTCCGGGCAGCTGAAGGTCGCACCGGAGCATGTGTGCGATCCGGTTTTGCAGCGGATGGGCAAGCCTGCCGGCGCGGTCTATCGCGCGTTTTTGGACAAGTATCGATCGCTCAACCGGCAGATGGGCAAAGAGCAGTATGTAGTGCCATATCTCATGTCATCCCATCCCGGCTCAACCATGAAAGAGGCAGTGGAGCTGGCGGAATATTTGCGTGACCTCGGCTATATGCCCGAGCAGGTGCAGGACTTTTACCCCACGCCGTCCACTATTTCCACGGTCATGTATGATACTGGTCTTGATCCGCGGACGATGAAGCCAGTCTATGTTCCCACCGATCCCCATGAAAAGGCCATGCAGCGGGCGCTGATTCAGTACCGCAATCCGAAAAATTATTATCTGGTCTGGGAAGCACTGGTAAAAGCGGGCAGAGAGGATCTCATCGGCTTTGAAAAAGACTGCCTGATTCGCCCCCGCGGCG
>JAQUZL010000033.1 GCA_028691385.1 Oscillospiraceae bacterium | reverse complement strand
CGCACGGTGGTATCGCTCGACGGGCTGTGGCGCGCGCCCGACCGCGCGGCCGCGGCGCGGCTCGAAGCCGCCATCAAGCGCCTGTCCAAGGCGCAAAAGCTGGCGCTCATGGCGCGGCCGGACGCGCTGGACGCCGTCTTTGGCACGGCGCTGCCGCCGTGCTACGCGCCGGTTCCGGGCGTCACGCTGGAGCAGTGCCTGACCGGCGGGTTTGACGACGCCGCGCCGCCGGACGCATCCCGTCCAGCTTGACGACCCGGGCGCTTTTGACAGGCGTCCGGGTCTTTGCGCGCCGGTTTTTCCCGTTTTTGGCGGAGAAGGCCGCGTTCGTTCATATTTTCTGCTTTTTTTACTTTGGTTTCTATGGTATAATTCCTTTAATTATGATGAGATTTGCAGCGCCGCAGGCGCTTTCGCAATTTTGGAAAGGTGATAATACATTATGGGTCTACTGACAAAACTCTTTGGCTCGACCTCCTCGCGCGAGCTGAAGAAGGTACAGCCGATGGTGGATCGCATCGTCGCACTGGAGGAATCCTATCGGGCGCTCTCAGAGGCCGCGTTAAAGGCGAAAACGGCAGAATTTCGTGCGCGGCTGTCCGCCGGTGAAACGCTGGATGACCTGCTGCCGGAGGCCTTTGCCGCCTGCCGGGAAGCGGCCGACCGGGTGCTGGGCATGCGTCCGTACCCCGTGCAGCTGATTGGCGGCATCATTTTGCATCAGGGCCGCATCGCCGAGATGAAAACCGGCGAGGGCAAAACCCTGGTCGCCATTTTGCCCGCCTACCTCAACGCCCTGTCCGCGCAAGGGGTGCACATTGTCACCGTCAACGACTATCTGGCCAAGCGCGACTCCGAGTGGATGGGCAAGGTCTATCGGTATCTCGGCCTTTCGGTGGGCCTTATCGTCCACGACATGACCCCCGATGAGCGCCGCGCCGCCTACAACGCGGACATCACCTACTGCACCAACAATGAGCTGGGCTTTGACTATCTGCGCGACAACATGGCCATCTACAAAACCGACATGGTGCAGCGCGGCCACAACTTTGCCATCGTCGATGAGGTGGACTCCATCCTGATCGACGAGGCGCGCACGCCGCTGATTATCTCCGGCCGCGGCGACGCCTCCACCAAGCTCTACGAGATGGCCGATTCGCTGGTTTCGCGGATGAAGAAGCAGGTGTTTGCCACCACCGACGAAAAAGAGGTGCAGGACGATTTCGCGTGCGACTACATCGTCGATGAAAAGGCGCGCACCGCCACGCTGACCGCGCAGGGCGTAGAAAAGGCCGAACAGTTCTTCGGCATCGAAAACCTGTCCGACGCGGAGAACTCCACCATCAGCCACCATGTGAATCAGGCGCTGCGCGCCCGGGGCATCATGAAGCGCGACATCGACTATGTGGTCAAGGACGGCAAGGTCATCATCGTCGATGAATTCACCGGCCGTCTGATGTATGGCCGCCGCTTCAACGAGGGTCTGCATCAGGCCATTGAGGCCAAGGAAAACGTGGACGTGCAGAACGAGTCCAAAACGCTGGCCACCGTCACCTTCCAGAACTTCTTCCGCCTGTATGGCAAGCTCTCCGGCATGACCGGCACGGCCATGACCGAGCAGGAGGAATTTAACACCATCTATAATCTGGACGTGGTGGAAATTCCCACCAACCGCCCCATTGCGCGTCTGGACGATGCCGACGTGGTCTATAAGACCGCCGCAGGCAAATACCGCGCGGTCATTGCCGAGATTGAAGCCTGCCACGCAAAGGGGCAACCGGTTCTGGTGGGCACCATCTCCATTGAAAAGTCCGAGATGCTCTCCAAGCTGCTGCAAAAGACCGGCACGCCGCACAACGTGCTCAACGCCAAGAACCATGAAAAAGAAGCCGAGATCGTTGCGCAGGCCGGCCGCTTCGGCGCGGTCACCATCGCCACCAATATGGCAGGCCGCGGCACGGATATTGTGCTGGGCGGCAACCCCGAGTATATGGCCAAGGCCGATCTGCGCAAGCAGGGGCTTTCCGAGGCGCTCATCACCGAGTCCAACTCCTTTGCCGAAACGGATGACCCGGAAATTCTCGCCGCCCGCGCCGCCTATACGGCGGCCTATGCGCTGCACAAGGCCGCCACCGACGAGGAAGCTGCCCGCGTGCGCGAAGCCGGCGGTCTGTTCATCATCGGCACCGAGCGCCACGAGTCCCGCCGCATCGACAATCAGCTGCGCGGCCGAAGCGGCCGTCAGGGCGACCCCGGCGAAACCCGGTTCTATCTCAGCATGGAGGACGACATCATGCGCCTGTTCGGCGCGGAAAAGATTCAGAACCTGATGGACACCCTCCACATCGATGAGGACACCCCCATCGACCAGAAAATTCTCTCCAACGCCATCGAAAATGCCCAGAAGCGCGTGGAAAGCATCCACTTCCAGCAGCGCAAAAACGTGCTGGAATACGACAACGTCATGAACACCCAGCGCGAGGTCATCTATGGCCAGCGCGGCAAGGTGCTGAGCGGCGACGACCTGCACGAGAGCATCCACAGCATGCTGGGCAGCGTCATCTCCGAGGGCGTGCATGCCGTGCTGGGCGAAAACGACTATCTGGACAGCGCCGAGCAGCTGCAGCAGATTCTGCAGAAATTCGAGGGCGTCTACTTTGCGCCCGGCGCATTTGGCGAGATCGACATTGAAAACACCGGCAAAAAGGGCATTGAAAGCCGCATTATGCAGCTTAGCGAGGCCACCTATGCCGAAAAGGAAGCCCAGTTTGGCATGACGCCGGGCAGCGATGTGCCGATGATGCGGGAAATTGAGCGCATCGTGCTGCTGCGCGTGGTGGACGAATACTGGATGGAGCAGCTTGACGCCATGCAGGATCTGCGGCAGGGCATCGTGCTGCGCGCCTATGGTCAGTCTGACCCCGTCATCGCTTACAAGCGCGAGGGCTACGAGATGTTCGAGTCCATGATTCACGCGATCCGCGAGGAATCCGTGCGCCGCCTGTTCCTGGTACGCATGAAGTCCAACGAAGCGGTGAAGCGGGAAAAGGTCGCGCAGGAAACCGCCGCCGGCGCGGGCAGCGACAAGAGCGTCAAGCGTCAGCCGTTTGTCAAGAAAGTAAAAATTGGCCGCAACGACCCCTGTCCCTGCGGCTCCGGCAAAAAATATAAGCACTGCTGCATGGAAAAAGACCTTGCAGGCGGCAATTCGCAGAAATGAGCGTCCGGGAAGTGACCGCAGGCGAGCTGCGCTATCTGCGTGCCGATTTGCTCGCAGGCACGCGGCACTGCTTCACCACACGCCTTGGCGGCGTCAGCGCTGACAGCCTTGCAAGCCTGAATCTTGGCGTGCACCGGGGCGACGACCCGGCGTGTGTGCTGGAAAACTATCGCAGGCTCGGCCGCGCCATCGGCTTTACGCCGGAGCAGACTGTCTTTACCCGGCAAATGCACACCGACTGCATCCGGCAGGTGGGAAAAGCGGATCGCGGCCTTGGCCTCTTCGGCGATATGGACGCCGTCTGCGACGGCTTTATCACCAACGAACCGGGCGTCGCCCTCACCGTTTTCACCGCCGACTGCACGCCGATTTTGCTCTATGACCCGGTGCGCCGCGCCATTTGCGCGTGCCACTCCGGCTGGCGCGGCACCGCCATGGGCATTGTGAAAAAGGCTGTGGCCGCCATGACCGCCGCCTATGGCACAAGCCCCGCCGACGTGCGCGCCGCCATCGGCCCCTGCATCGGCCGGTGCTGCTTTGAAACCGACCGCGACGTGCCGGACGCGATGATTGCCGCGCTGGGCGAACGCGCGTGCGCGCCCCTGCTGGACGACCTTGGCGGCGGGCGGTACCGGGTCGACCTCAAGGCCATCAACCGCGAATGGCTGCTGCGGGCAGGCCTCCCGGCCGATCAAATCGAAACTTCCCCGCTTTGCACCGCCTGCCGGCAGGATCTGTTTTGGTCGCACCGGCGGCTGGGCAACGCGCGCGGCTCTATGGCCGCGGTCATTATGCTGCCGGAAAAGGAGTTTTCCCTGTGAGATCAAACTTGCATCGACTATTCGCGCTGGCGCTGTGTCTGGCGCTCACTGCCGGCTGTGGCACTGCCGCAGCGCCTGTAGCAGTGCCACAGGACGCGCCGGTGCAATCTGCGCCCATCGAAACGGTGGACGATACCGCCGCGATGATCCCGGCGCTGGCCTATGATCCCAACTATTCGGTCAATCCGTTCACCACCCGCAGCCAGACCAATCGGGTGTTTTTGCCGCTGTGCTATGAGTCGCTGTTCCAGCTGGCGGACGATTTTACCGCTTCGCCGCTTCTGTGCCAGAATCTCAGCATCTCCGATGACGAAAAAGCCTACACCCTGACGCTGCGCAGCGGCGTCCTGTTCACCGACGGCACGCCGCTGCGGGCGCAGGACGTGATCTACTCGCTCCAGACCGCCGCCGCGACCGACTATTTCGGCAGCCGCCTGCGGCGCATGACCGGCATTTCCGCCGATGTGTCCGGCGCGATTACCATCACGCTCTCCACGCCCTACAGCAATTTTGCAGCGCTGCTGGACGTGCCCATCGTGAAGGAGGGCACCGCAAATGCCGCCGTGCCGGTGGGCACCGGCGCGTACCGACTCTCGGTTTCTGACAGCGGCGGACGGCTGACCCATCAGAACAGCTGGTGGAACGACGCTCCCACCGCATTTTCAGACAGCGACATTACCCTTTTGCCGCTCGCCAATGCAGAGGATTTGCGCACCGCGTTTGAGCAGGGGCAGCTCGGCATGGTCTGCCTGGATCCCAACGAAAACCGCTATGTCTATCACTGCGATTTTGAGCTGTGGAACTGCCCCACCACGCTGATGGAGTACCTCGGCTTCAATTCGCTGCGCAATCTGTTCTCCGACGCCACCCTGCGCAAGGCTGTCACCCTTGCCATTGACCGCGAAACCCTGACCAAGACCTATTATGGCAGCTTTGCCATGCCCGCGACGCTGCCGGCGTCGCCGCTTGCCGCCTGCTATGACCAAACGCTTGCCGCGCAGTACGCCTACGACGCCGACGCCTGCGCCAAGCTGCTTGCGGGGAAGGATTTGTCGGACGAGGGCATTTTTCTGGTCTGTTCGGAGCAGCCGCTGCTGGTGGACACCGCGCAGTGGATTTGCGAGCAGCTGCGCGCGCTGGGCTTTCAGCTGACTGTGCGCGCGGTTGGCCGCGCCGCTTACGACAGCGCCCTGCAAAACGGCAATTTTGACCTGTACCTCGGCATGGTGCGACTGACAGCAGATTTTGACCTGTCCTCGTTTTTTTCAGGCAGCCTGTCCTATGGCGGCCTTGCCAATCAGGATGCCGCCGCGCTTTGCCGCAGCGCGCTGGAGAACAGCGGCAACTATTATGACCTGCACCGCAAGGTGATGGGCGATGGGCTGCTTTGCCCGCTGCTGCTGCGCGATTACGCGGTCTATGCCGCGCGCGGCCAATTTTCCGCCCTGACTCCCGCCGCAGGCAATGTATTTGCCGCTGCAAAGGGCGGATGACGCCGTCGCTTTTTTGCGCCAACTTGCGCGCTTTTACTTGTTAATATTATCTTAATATTGTTAAAACGCATGGAATCCGTAGAAAAAACGGCGTCCATGCGTTTTTTATTTTTCTTTTGATTGAAAATTCATTAAAAAAACATGGTATTGTCCGCCCATATTCATATGCGAAACTTATGGTATTGTTTACTCCCTTCGGATAGCAGCGCTTAATTTGAAAAATTGTTCGGCATTTTTACTCATAGCTGTGATAATTTTCCATACAAATTGTAAGAAAGCAGCGGAAGTGAGGTGACATTATTCGCACATTTTCGGAAGATCTTAGGAGCTCACAGCAGAAAAGTTAATAATTTCTTAAAAGAATTGACAAATTTCATTAACATTGATATAACTATTCATGTGGATCACGCATCCGTTTTGTTGACCGCAAAGCGTTCCATCGTGCTCCAATGCGCTGGATTCCCCACGCGGCGAGAAGCGCCGCACCCGGGCAGCCAGGCATCCATTTATAACAAGAGGAAGAAAGGAAACGAGAAGAAATGAAACAGTTCAAAAAGGCATTTAGTCTGATCCTTGTCGCAGCCATGATTCTGGCACTGCTGGCAGGCTGCGGCGGTGGCAATTCCGGCGCCACGACCACCACGCCGACCACCACGACCACCACCACACCGGCCACTACCCCGGACGCCGGCAAGGACGCACCTGCAACCGATGCGCCCGCAGCTGCCAACGATCCCAAGCAGACCATCATGATCGCGCACTGGTATGCAGAGGATCATCCGATTCACCAGTCCCTGCTGTTGCTGAAAAAAGAAGCCGAAGAGCTCTCCGGCGGCAGCCTTCAGGTCGATATCTATCCGAACGCGCAGCTCGGCTCCGAGGACACCTACATTGACTCCGTCAAGCAGGGCACCGTCCAGATGGGCATCACCGGCACCATGATTGCAAAATACCTGCCGGTTATCCGCGCACAGGAAACACCGTTCCTGTTCAGCTCTTGGGATGAAGCAAAAGAGGGCACCAACGGCAAAGAGCTTTTGAGCTATATGACCGACGGCTTCGAAGAAGCTTCCGGCATGCTGCTGCTGGGCTGCGCTGTCAATGGTTTCCGTGAATTCTCCTCCAACAAGCCGATGTACAAGATTGAGGACTTCAAGGGTCAGCGTATCCGCGTCCCGAACGTCCCGAACTATATTGAAATGGTGGAAGCACTTGGCGCAAGCCCCATCGCCATGGCTCTCACCGACCTGTTCTCCGCACTGGAGCAGAACAGCGTTGACGGTCAGGATAACCCCTACCCCACCGACTACACCCAATCCTTCCACGAGGTACAGAAGTACATTCTGGAGTCCCGCCATATGTTCTCCTCCGCAAACATTGTGATCAATGCCAACTTCTACAACAACACCTTGACTGACGCACAGCGTGCGGCGCTCGACACTGCTGTTGCAGACGCAATTGATGATAACTGGACCATTTCTGAGGAAGCAGATAATGAGGCAAAGCAGAACCTGATCGACGCTGGCGTTGAAGTCACCGTTCCGGATGACGCCTTCAGAGCACAGCTGGTCGAAGCCATGCAGCCCGTCTATGAGTGGTACTACGAGAACGTCGAGGGTTCCGAAGAGTTTATCAAGGCCGTTTGGAAAGCCCAGGGTAAATAATAATTTAGCGATCTCGTTCGGCATCTGTAAAACATAACACGTTTGAACGGAAAGCAAATGCCGATTGAAATACATCGGCATTTGCTTTTTCTAATGTGTACTTTGTAGAAGGGGTTCAGAAAAAATGAAAAAAACGCTTGATTTACTCGGCAAAATCGGAAAATGGTTGATTGCCGCAGCTCTTGCCGCAATGGTCTTTATGACCTTCGTGAATGCGGCGCTGCGCTATACCTTCCACACCAATATTCCGGTGTTTGAAGAGCTTGCAAGATTTCTGTTTGTTTGGAGCGCTTTCCTCGGTGCAATTATTGCCTATGTGCAGGGCAAACATGTTGGCGTTGACTTGGTAACCAGCAAGCTGTCGGGTCTGCCAAAGCTCATCGTCAATCTGATTGCGGAAGCGCTCATTATGGTCGCCATCGCGTGCATGTTCAAGGGCGCAGTTCAATATTATCTTGTTACTTACATCAATCCGGCGCCCTGCAGCAACCTGCCCTATGGCGTGCTGACCAGTTCCGGCGTGGTCTTATCATTCGCACTTGGTGTCATTACCATCCGCGACATTATCATTTTGATTAAAAATTACGTAAAAAGCAAGAAACAGGAGGTTGAGGCATAATGGGTGCAGTTGTAGTATTTCTTGTCAGTCTGGCAGTGACCATTCCGCTTGGTGTGCCGATTGCTTTTGTCCTTGCCTTGTGTGCGCTTGCGCTGATGCAGTTTATGGGGCTAAACGATATGACCATCATCTCTCAGAACATGGTCATGGGTACCAACAACGCCTCTCTGCTGGCCGTTCCGTTCTTTATGCTGGCCGGTGAAGTCATGGCGCGCGGCGGTCTTTCCGAGCGCATCGTTGATTTCTGCAACATCATTGTCGGCCGCGTCAAGGGCGGTCTTGGCTACGTTGCCATTCTTGCCAGTATGATTTTCGCCGGTCTGTCCGGCAGCGCCGTCGCCGACGCTGCGGCGCTTGGCGGCATTCTGATTCCTCTGATGGTGAAAAACGGCTACAGCCGTGACCGCTCCACCGGCATTGTCTGCTCCGGCGCTGTCATCGCTCCGATCATTCCGCCCAGTATCCCGATGATCGTTTTGGCAACGACCTGCGGTCTATCCGTTTCCAAAATGTTCATGGCCGGCCTGATTCCGGGTATCATTCTGGGTCTGTGCCTGATGATCTGCTGGTTCTTCGTGGTGCGTCATGACGGCTACAACGACCGCCGCACCTATACCAAAGCGGAAGCCCTGAAGATTTTGAAGGGTTCTCTGCCGGCGCTGTTTATGCCGGTTCTGATTGTCGGCGGTATCCGTATGGGTATCTTCACCCCGACCGAAGCCGGCGCGTTCGCCGTGGTCTATGCGCTGATTATTTCCGTCTTTGTCTACCGTGAGATGAAGCTCAGCGATCTGGCCGACGTCTTTTTGGAAGGCGCAAAGAGCACCGGTATCGTCATGCTGATTGTTGCCTGCGCAAGCGCCGTGGGCTGGCTCATCACCGTGGCGCAGATTCCTGCCAAGGTCGTCACTCTGCTCTCCCCGCTGATTGTCCATCCGCTGGCACTGCTGCTGGCTATCAACCTGTTCCTGTTTATCATGGGCATGATTATGGATCTGACCCCGAACCTGCTGATCTTTGGGCCGATCCTCGTTCCGGTTGTCAAAGCCGCCGGTATCGACCCGATTGTCTTTGGCGTTATCATGGTGCTGAACCTGACCATCGGCCTCATTACCCCACCGGTCGGCACGGTGCTCTACCTTGGCTGCAGTATCGGCGACGTATCGTTCTCGCGCATTGTGAAGGGCATTATGCCGTTCCTCGTCACAGAAGTTGCGGCGCTGCTGCTGTTCACCTTCTTCCCGCAGCTCATTTCCGTGCCCATGGGCTGGCTGACCTAAGGAGGTAGCATATGGCATATTTTGCGCCGGAAGCAATGGCATTTCCGCTTCCGAAATTTGTTCCGGTGAAACAGATCATTCCGGATGAAGTTCTTTCCGATATTCCCGGTACGGTTGCGCGCGAGATTGCAAAGCCCTCCGTTGCGTGCCGGATGGAACCGGGAAAAACCGCCGCCGTCCTGGTAGGCAGCCGCGGCATTGATAATCTTGCCACCATTGTCCGCGCCACCATTGACACGCTAAAGGCTGCCGGCGTCAAGCCGTTTATCATTCCCGCCATGGGAAGCCACGGCGGCGGCATCGCCGAGCGGCAGGCCGGTATTCTGGCAGGTTACGGCATCACCGAGGAAACCATGGGCGTTCCCGTGAAGGCCAGCATGGAAACCATCGTCATCGGCGCGTCCGAAAGCGGCATTCCGGTTCACATTGACAAATTCGCTTCCCAAGCGGATTATGTGGTTCCCATCAACCGCGTCAAGGTGCACACGGATTTCAAGGGTCCCATCGAAAGCGGCCTTTGCAAGATGATGGTCATCGGCATCGGCAAGCACAACGGCTGCTCGCGGGTTCATCAAGAGGGCTTTGCAAATTTCGCCCGCGTGATTCCCGAGGTGGCGGCCGTGACTCTCGGTCATCTGAACGTACCGTTCGGCGTGGCCATTCTGGAAAACGGCTTTGACCACACCTACGCCGTGGAAGCCGTTCCCGGCAATGAAATTTTAACGCGAGAACCGGCGCTGCTGGCCAAATCCAAGGAGCTGCTGCCGCGCCTGTATTTCGACAAACTTGACGTGCTGGTCTGCGACCAAATCGGCAAGGATATTTCCGGCGCCGGCATCGACCCCAACATCACCGGCCGCGTAGCCGGGCGAAAGACGGAATACTGGAGCGTCCCGGCGCCAACCATCACGCGCATCGTGGTCAACCGCATTTCCGCCGGCAGTCACGGCAGCGCCGTGGGGCTTGGCTGCGCCGACCTCTGCCCGGAGTCCATCTGGGACACCATTGATCGGGAGGCAACCGTTGCCAATCAGATTGCATCGTGTGTGCCGGAAAACGCCTTTACACCTATGCTTGTCCCCACCGAGGACGACGCGCTGCGCGGCGCAATTGTCACCTCGCGTTGCCCGGACTGGTCCGCGGCGACGGTGGTGCGAATCCGCGACACCCTGCACCTCACCGACATCGAGGTTTCGGAAAGCCTGCTCCCCTATTGCAGATCTAACAGCCATTTCGTCGTACCGGAAGGCTGCTGATCAAATAAAACTTCTTTCTTCCTCCAAAGAATAGTTGTTTCATACGAAAAGGACGGCTGCTGTGCAGCCGTCCTTTTCGTATGCGCAGGGCAGAGAAACCCCCGGGTGCGGCATGGCCGACCCGGGGGTTGATGTATCACTGTTTTGCGACGCTTAGCGCATGGCCAGGGTGACGTCGCCGGTGCAGCACTTCACGCCATTCTGGTTAAAGACTTCAGCGGAGCAGGTGACGATGCCCTTCTCGATACGCTCTGCGGAAATGGCGGAGTGAATCTCGATGGTGTCGCCCGGCTCAATCTTGCTGATGAAACGGACATTGTTGATACCGATGAAGAACGGCGTAGTGCCTGCATAACGATCGTAGCTCAGCAGCAGGATATCGGACGCCTGCGCCATGCACTCAACGGTGTAAACGCCCGGCAGAACCGGTGCGCCGGGGAAATGGCCCTTGAACAGGTTCCAATCTTCTCTGATGTGAAATTTGGTGACAATGCTCTTGCCCAGCTCCATCTCTTCGACGGAATCGACGAGCAGCATCGGATCGCGATGCGGAATAATTTTCTTGATGCCTTCCTGATCCATAACCATGGAAATCAACCTCCCAAATTTTCTTCGTACACACGGTACAAATTGCGCCAATGGCCGCGCAGTTCGACCTAATATTGGTATTATATCACGGTCATATTTGAAGGTCAAGAGCGCCGGCATACTCGTTTTTTTTCCATGAGAATTTTTTCGGCATTTTTTTAGCAAATGGGTAGCAATTTCTTGCACTTTTTGTTAATATTAATTTATTATGAGAAGTTTTGCTAAAATATCGTCGAAATTGCCCATAATTTTACATCAAAATGTATGCTTTGGAGAAGGTTTTTGCCTATGTTTATCCTGCTCATGCTCTTTTGGGTCATCCTCAACGGAAAAATCACCCTCGAAATTCTATGCTTCGGCGCAGTGTTCTCCGCTGTGCTCTATTGGGTTACCTGCAAGCTGTGTGGATTTTCCGCGCGCATGGATTTGCGTGGGTTTGCCAATGTGGGAAAATTTTTCCATTTCTGCGTGATGCTGTTCTGCGCCATTGTCAGCTCCAATTTACATGTGATGCATCAAATTCTCAAGCCGCGCATTGACATCTCCCCGAGTATCGTCACGTTCCACGTGCCGCTCAGGAAGCGGTTTGCGCGGTTTTTTCTTGCCAATTCCATCACGCTGACCCCCGGCACCATCACCATTTCCACCGACCCGGACACCTACTGCGTCCATGCGCTGGACGCCCATTCCGCCGAAGGGCTGGACAGCTCCTCGTTGTTTACATTTCTGAAGCAGTGGGAGGACGGCTGCCATGATTGAAATTGTGGGATTTCTGCGCTATCTGCTGCTTGCCGGTATGGCGGTGCTTGGGATGCTCATTGCGCTTTGCCTGATTCGCGCGGTCATCGGCCCGCGCCTCAGCGACCGGATTGTGGCGGTCAATCTCATCTGCACGCTGGTTGTTATTTTTTTGTGCTTTTTGGCGCTGTATCTGGCAGAGAGCTTTCTCATCGACATTGCCATTTTGTACGCGCTGCTGAATCTGGTCGCCGTGTCGATTTTGACACGCGTGGTCATCCATCACAAGCGGCTCAAGCATGAAAATCCGGAATCAAAGGAGGACGCAACATGATCCGCATAATCATCGGTTCGGTACTGATTTTGCTGGGGCTGTTTGTCTGCTGCGTCGCCGTGCTGGGTCTGTTTCGGTTCCGCTATGTCATGAGCCGGATGCACGCAGCCGCGCTGGGTGACACCATGGGGCTGTTTTTAACGCTGGCAGGCACCGTGGTGCTGGCGGGATTGACCGCCCTTTCCGCCAAAATTGCCATCGTTTGGATTTTGATGTGGATCGCAAGCCCCGTCGCATCGCACCTCATCGCCCGCATGGAAATTCTGCTGGTTGGCACGCTGCCCGACGGCAGCGACCGCGAGGAGGCAAGCGATATATGATTCTTCTGCAATGCCTGCTGCTTTTGGGTCTGATTGTCTGCGCGGCCAGTCTGCCGTTTATCAAGCGCCTGCTCACCACCGCCATTGTGTTCATGGCCTATTCCAGCATCATGGCCATTTTGTGGGTCATGCTGGAATCGCCGGATCTTGCCATCACCGAGGCCGCCGTCGGTGCGGGCGTCACGACGGTGCTGTTCATCACAACGCTTTCCCGCATCCGTGAGCTGAAGGGAGTGGACGACGATGACAGAACCTAACGGCCGTTTTTCCCAATGGCTGCGCGGCGAGACGGATCTGTTTGACGAAGCTCGCAGTCTGATTCTCAATCAAGACGGCGTTCCGCCCGCCGATCCGCCCAAAAAGAAGCCGAAACGGCGGAAAACCGGCGCGATGCTTCACCGGCGCTACACCATGTTCCACATTTTGTTCGTCACCTCGTGCATTTTGCTGCTGGCGCTGCTGCTGAGCGCCGTCATGGATTTGCCCACCTTCGGTGATCCCTATGCCCCCTCCAGCAACGAGGTTTCCGACCGCTATGTAGCGGACGGTTTGGAGGAAACCGGCGCGCTCAACGCCGTAGCCGGCATGATTTTGGATTACCGCGCGTTCGACACCTTCGGCGAATCCACGGTGCTCTTTGCCGCCGCCATCAGCGTGCTGTTTTTGCTGCAGCATCGCACCGACTCCCACCGGCACGCCTTCGCACCGGTCACTACCAACGAAAACGATCTGATTTTGCAGACCGCCGTGCGCATCAGCTTTCCGTTCATTCTGATGTTCGGGAGCTATGTGGTTCTGAACGGCCACCTCAGCCCCGGCGGCGGCTTTTCCGGCGGCGCGGTGCTGGGCGCCGGGCTGATTCTCTATGGCGCGGCCTTTGGCCGGGAGGGGCTGTCGGAAAAGCTTCCGCCGGAACGCACCAGCCGCATCACAGTGATCTGCCTGTTAATCTATGCCGCGCTCAAGTGTTTTTCATTTTTCACCGGCGCGAACCATATGGCCATCGAGATTCCCAAGGGGATTCCCGGCGCAATTCTCAGCAGCGGCTTCATTCTGCCGCTGAACATCTGCGTGGGCATCATCGTTGCCTGCACAATTTTCAACTTTTTCCTGCTGATCACGGAAGGGGACGACTGACATGCTGGAACACATCATCAATATGCGCTTCGAGATTGCGGCCGTTTTTCTGTTCGCCATCGGATTTATGACGCTGCTGCACCCCAATCTCATCAAAAAGATCATCGGCATCAACATTATGGACACCTCGATCTTTCTGTTTTTGGCGGCGGCCGGCTACGTGGACGGCCGCACCGCGCCCATCGTCACAGGCCTCGGCGCAGACCCAAGCCAGTACATCAACCCCGTCCCCAGCGGCCTTGTGCTGACCGGTATCGTCGTTTCCGTCAGCACCACCGCGTTCTTTCTGGCGCTCACCATCCGCCTGTACCGCAAGTACAATTCGCTGAATCTGGATAAGATTTTGCTTCTGGCAAGAAAGGGCAAGGAAAAGGTCTGATGCTGCCATTTTATCAAAATCTACCATTTTTCAGCATTATGCTGGCCATGCTGGTGAGCATTGTGTGTCCGCTGGTCAAGCGGACGCGTCCGTGCTACAACCTCACTGTGCTGGCCACCGCCATGCTGTTTATTTTCTCCGTCATCGTGGCAATCTGCACCGGTCTGCAGGGGGAAAGCTTCACCTATCAGCTGGGTCATTTTCCGGCGCCCTGGGGCAACGAGCTGCGCGCAGGCGTGCTTGAGGGCATCATGGCGGCCTGCTTCACCGGCGTCATGCTGCTGTCCCTTACCGGCGGACACCAGGACTTTGAGAGCGACATCGAAAATGGCAAGCAAAACCTCTATTTTCTGATGATCAACCTGCTCTCGGCTTCCCTGCTGGCGCAGGTCTATACCAACGACATGTTCACCGGCTATGTGTTTCTGGAGATCAGCGGCATCGCCGCCTGCGCCGTGGTCATGGCCACCCAGACCGGCCTTGCCATTGCGTGCACCATCCGCTACATGATTTTCAACTCCCTCGGCTCGGGGCTGTTTTTACTGGGCGTTGCGATTTTATATCGCTGCACGGGGCAGCTGCTGATGGAGCCGCTGCACAATGCGGTGATGCTGCTCAGCGCGCAAGGCTCGATGGTCTGGCCAATGATTGTTTCCCTGGGGCTGATGACGGTGGGTCTTGCCGCCAAATCCGGTCAGTTTCCGTTTCACAGCTGGCTGCCGGGCGCACATTCCAACGCCACAACCACCTCCAGCGCCATTTTGTCGGGTCTTGTGCTGAAGGGCTACATTATTTTTGAAATTAAAATCATTGTGCGTGTGTTCTCACTGGAGCTGCTGCGGCAGTGGCATCTGACTGATATTTTGTTCCTGTTCGGCGTGGGCGGCATGATCATCGCATCGCTCCGCGCGCGCAAGGAGGAGCAGGCCAAGCGCATGATTGCCTTTTCCACCGTGGCGCAGATCGGCTATATCTATGCCGCGCTGGGGCTTGGCACAAAGCTTGGCATTGCGGCGGCGTGCTTTCAGGTGATTGCCCACGCGTTCACCAAAACCATGCTGTTTGCCAGCGTCGGCACGCTCATTGACGTGAGCGGGCACGAAAAGCGGCTGCACTATCTGCGCGGGTCCGCGCGGCGCGCGCCGCTGGCAGGCGCGGCGTTCACACTGGGCGGACTCAGCCTTTGCGGCCTGCCGCTGCTGGCAGGCTTCGGCGCAAAGTATTTAATTGCCAACGCGTCCTTTTATAACCGCTATCTCACCGTGGCCATGCTGCTGGCGCTGGCGTTCAGCTCGCTGCTCAACGCGCTGTACTACCTGCCCGCCATCATCAATTTTTGGATGCCGCCGCTGGAGGACTATCCCGTGGTGCGCTCTGATCGCAGCCGCAGGTTTTCGCTCATTGCCTTTATGATTGTAAACGTGGCGCTGGGCGTCTGGTTTGTTCCCATCATGAATTTGCTCCTGCACGGCATTGAATTGCTGTGACGCTCCCACAAAGGATGTGACATTTTGACAGGCTACTGGTTACTGCTTCCGATTTTACTGCCGGCGCTGTTCGCCGCGCTGACCTTTCTTGCGGAAAACCGCAAATTCTTCCGTCTTTCGCTGATTGCGCTCTGGACGGCGGAGCTGCTGCTGACCCTCTCGCTGGGGCTTGGCTGTGCTGCGCCTGTCACGCTGCTGCGCGTCACGGATGCGCTCCGCTTCACGCTGGCAACGGATCATCTTTCGGTGCTGTTCGGAGTGCTGGTCACCTGCTGCTGGTTTGGCGCGGGCGTGTTCGCATTCCGCTATCTGGAGCACGTACCCCATCCAAAGCGCTTTTTCGCGTTCTATCAGCTCACGCTGTCGGCGCTGCTGATCATCTGCTTTTCCGGCAACCTGCCTACACTGTACCTCGGCTATGAGGCGATGACGCTGCTAAGCCTGCCGCTGGTGTTCCACGCGGGCAGCAAGGCGGCGCTGAACGCAGGCGTCAAATATCTGGGCTTTTCCGTGCTGGGCGCGGGTCTTGGCCTGTTTTGCATGCTGGGGCTGCAGGGCTTTTGTCCGACCACCGATTTTGTGCCGGGCGGCGTGATTGCGTCCTGCGCGGGTAACCAAACCATGCTGTGCGCGCTCTATCTCATCGGCTGCATCGGCTTTGGCTGCAAGGCCGGCATGTTCCCCCTGCACGCATGGCTGCCGACTGCCCATCCGGTTGCGCCTGCGCCCGCCTCGGCGGTGCTTTCGGGTGTCATTACCAAAATGGGTGTATTCGCGATTTTGCGCGTCACCTTCTATGTGTTCGGCGTGGAGCTGCTGTCCGGCTCCTGGGCACAGCTGACGCTGGTAGCGCTCAGTCTTGCAACGGTGTTTATGGGC
>JAQUZL010000032.1 GCA_028691385.1 Oscillospiraceae bacterium | reverse complement strand
GTGTCCACTTTGGCCATCAGACCCGCCGCTGGAACCCGAAAATGGCTCCCTACATCTACACCGAGCGCAATGGTATCTATATCATTGATCTGCAGAAAACGGTGAAGAAGCTGGAAGAGAGCTACAGCTTTGTCCGCGAATTGGCCACGAAGGGCGAAAACGTCCTGTTTGTCGGTACCAAGAAGCAGGCACAGGAAGCAATCAAAGAAGAAGCAGAGCGTGTGGGCATGTACTTTGTCAACGCTCGTTGGCTCGGCGGTATGCTGACCAACTTCAAGACCATGCGTACCCGCATTGACCGTCTTGCACAGCTGCGCAAGATGGAAGAGGACGGCACCTTTGCAATGCTGCCCAAGAAGGAAGTCACCAAGCATCAGGGCGAGATCGAGAAGCTTGAGAAGTACCTGGGCGGCGTGAAGAACATGAAGAAGCTGCCGGGCGCACTGTTTGTTGTCGATCCGCGCAAGGAACGCAACGCAATCATGGAAGCACGCAAGCTGCATATCCCGATTGTCGCAATCGTGGATACCAACTGCGATCCGGATGAAATCGACTACGTGATTCCGGGCAATGATGACGCAATCCGCGCAATCCGTCTGATTGCTTCCGTTATGGCAAATGCCGTGCAGGAAGGCAAGCAGGGCGAGGATGCTGCGGCACCGGCACCGGCTGCAGAAGCACCGGCCGCTGAATAAAATTACAAATGAGTGCCCGCTTCGGCGGGCACTTTTACAGAAGAACAGGAGGAAAAAACGATGGCTTTTACTGCTGCTGACGTAAAGAAACTGCGTGAAATGACCAATGTTGGCATGATGGACTGCAAGAAGGCTCTGACTGCTTCCGATGGTGATATGGACAAGGCTGTTGAATGGCTCCGTGAAAAGGGCTTGGCTGCCGCCGCAAAGAAATCCGGCCGCATTGCCGCTGAGGGCGCTGTTAAGGCAGTTGTCAAGGATGGCATTGGTGCAATTGTTGAGATTAACTCTGAAACCGACTTTGCTGCCGACTCCGACAAGTTCAAGGCATTTATCACCGATATTGCCGATGTGGTTGCGACCGATGCTCCGGCAGACCTCGCAGCGCTCATGGCTTGCAAGTATCCCGGCACCGATCACTCTATTGAGGAAACCATCCCGGAGAAGGTGCTCGTCATTGGCGAGAACCTCAAGATCCGCCGCTTTGCCCGTTTTGACACCGGCATTTCCGTGCCGTACGTCCATATGGGCGGCAGAATCGGCGTTCTGGTCAATCTGGAAGTGGAAGGCATTGCGCCGGAAGCTGTCACCGAGCTTGGCAAGGACATCGCAATGCAGGCAGCTGCAATGAACCCGAAATTCTTCGACAAGTCTGAGGTCAGCCAGGAAGCGCTCGACGAGGAGAAGAAGATTCAGCTGACGCTGATGGCCAACGATCCGAAGATGGCCAGCAAGCCGGAAAAGGTGCTCGAGGGCATTGTCACCGGTAAGATGAACAAGTTCTATGAAGAGAACTGCCTTATGCAGCAGGCGTTTGTCAAGGAAAACAAAATTTCCGTTGAGAAGCATGTTGCGGAAGTGGCCAAGCAGCTTGGCGGCAAGATTACCGTCACCAAGTTTGTTCGCTACGAAAAGGGCGAGGGCATCGAGAAGAAGCAGGACGATTTTGCAGCGGAAGTTGCCGCCGCAGCCGGCCTGAAGTAAGCTGTTTTCAAGGGTGGACAGAAATGTCCGCCCTTGTTTTTACAGTTGAATTATGCCGCTTTTCTGGGTATAATGACAAAAGAATTCTATTTGGAGGTTTTCATATGCAGAAAATTGAGAAAAGCACGATCATTGGTGACATCCTCAGCTTTGCACCGCAGGCTGCCCCGATGTTCCTGTCTATTGGCATGCACTGCTTGGGCTGCCCGTCCTCTGCCGGCGAAACCGTTGAGGAAGCCTGCATGGTTCACGGCGTCGACGCGGATGCGTTCCTGACTGAGCTGAACAACTACCTTGCTGAGTGCGAGAAGAACGCTTAAAAACAACAACAGGAGGGAGGCACATTGCCTCCCTTTTTGTATTATGGAGGAATCATGCATATTCCATTGTCCAATCGGCTGTCAGCATGCGCCCAAATGATCGCGCCGGGCGCGATGGTGGCCGACGTCGGTACGGATCACGGCTATCTTGCAATCTACTTGTTGCGCAACCACATTGCTGCGCAGGTGTGCGCTGCGGATTTACGGGAAAAGCCGCTGGAAAAAGCGCGCATGAATGCGGCGGCTGCAGGTGTTGGCGAACAAATTCAGTTTTACCGATGTGACGGCTTGCAGCTAATTCCGCGGGAAATGGTCGATACAATCGTCTGTGCCGGCATGGGCGGAGATACCATTGCGCACATTTTGGACGACTGCAGCTGGGTTCAAGACCCTGCGCTGACACTGATTTTGCAGCCGCAGACCTCCGGTAACGACCTGCGCAGATATCTTGGGGCGCACGGCTTCTCCATTGAGGAGGAACGTCTAGTACTCGATGGCGGCAGAATCTATTTTGCGATGCGCGTGCGATTCGATGGCGGATCGCCGCTGACGCCCGGCCAGCAGTATGTTTCGCCGCAGCTGCTTGCGTCCGGCAGCGCGCTGCTGCCGGATTATCTTGACCGCGTCATTGCAGGCTTGCGTCGCGCGGTGGAGGGCATCTCGCAGTCGCAGAATCCGGAAGAGCGTGCCAGACTTTTTTACTATGAAACGGCATTACATGAAGTATTGGAGATGAAATTATGACGCGTGTGAAGGATGTTTTGGAGTTCCTTTTTACCATGGCGCCGGAAGTGATGAAAGAGCCGTGGGATCATGTGGGACTTGGCTGCGGCCACCTGAATCAAGAGGTGCACCGCATTCTCGTTGCGCTGGATCCGTTTGCCGATGTGCTGGAAGAAGCCATCGCGCGCGGTGCGGATTTGATTGTCACCCATCATCCGCTGCTGTTCCATGCCACCAATGCCATCACGGATGGCGACGCACATGGCAGCGTGGTGCTGCGCGCAGCGGAAACGGGACGCGCCATCATCAGCATGCACACCAATTTGGACTCCGCGCCCTGCGGCGTCAATGATTGCCTTGCTGCTGCGCTTGGCCTTCAGAACGTCACAGTTTTGTCTAAGGCGGGAGAGGATGCACAGGGACGTGCGTACGGCCTTGGCCGCATTGGCGAGTTGGAATCGACGCCGCTGCCTGCGTTTGCTGCGCAGGTAAGCCGCGCGCTTGGCTGCAAGGGGCTTCGCTATGCGTCCGGCGGCGTGCCGGTGCATCAAGTTGCGGTGGGCGGCGGCGCATGCGGTGAATTTTTGCGCCTTGCAAAGCAGTCTGGCTGCGATACGTTTGTGACCAGCGATCTGCGCTATAACGATTTTTGGGATAGCGCCGATCTTGGCATGAACATTCTTGACGCCGGACATTTCGCCACCGAGAATCCGGTTTGCGATTACTTGCTGGCGCGTTTGCGAGCACGTTTTCCGGAAATTCCGGCTGAAAAATCAGCTTGCCACGACGATGTGATCGAATATTTTGTTCATCCAGGCGACAATAACGCCTGAACCTTCAAAATTCAGCATTTTCGCGCCACGGTTTGCGTGCAAACAGTTGTCAAGAAAAATAATTTGTGCTACAATGTTTCAGTAACTGACAAGAGAGGAAGGAAACCCATGTCCGGACATTCCAAATGGCATAATATTCAGAAAACCAAGGGTGCTGCCGATGCAAAGCGCGCGCAGGCATTTACAAAAATTGCACGTGAGATGATCGTTGCAGTCAAAGAGGGCGGCAGCGGAGATCCGATCAATAACTCCCGTTTGGCCACCGTAATTGCAAAAGCGCGTGCAGCCAACATGCCGAATGATAACATCAAGCGCACCATTGAAAAAGGGCTTGGCGCCGGCAATGCCGACAACTTTGAGTCCATTACTTACGAGGGCTATGGCCCGAGTGGTGTTGCCGTCATTGTTGAAACAATGACGGACAACCGCAACCGGACTGCATCCGACATGCGGCACTGGTTCGATAAATACGGCGGCAATCTTGGCGCGACCGGCTGCGTCGGCTGGAGCTTCGACAAGAAGGGCGTGCTGGTAATCGACAACGAGGATGGCGATTACGAAGAGGACGTCGTGATGGAGGATGCGCTGGAGGCAGGCGCTGAGGACTTTAGCGCCGAGGAAGACTGTTTCAGCATCTACACTGCGCCGGATGACTTCAATGACGTGGTTGCGGCCTTGAACGCGAAAAACTATCATTTCGTTTCCGCACAGATTGAAATGGTTCCCCAGAACTATACCAAGCTGGAAAGCGAAGAAGATATTAAGAATATGCAAAAGATGCTTGATGTCATGGAAGATGACGAAGATGTGCAGAACGTTTGGCACAACTGGGATAACGACGAAGTTGACTGACAAACTGCAAAAGCGTCTTGCTGCTTGCTTGACTGCATAAATCGGACAATCGGAATCGAGTGAAAAGCCTTTTCTGCCAATTGGCAGAAAAGGCTTTTTCTTTTGAGTATTTGCATAGGCTTTGGACATAATATTGCTGTACTTTTGAAAAGGAGGTTAGACAAATGGAAAAAGCAAACAAGAGCATCGAATGCACTGTCGCACAGTGCTCCCACCATTGCAATGCTGAGAACTACTGCTCTCTGGACAGAATCATGGTCGGCACACATGAGTTGAACCCGACCCAGGATGAATGCACCGATTGCATGTCTTTTGAGAAGAAGTAAAAAAATCCGTACCAAAATCGGGAGATTCCAGTAAAAAAGTTTCTTGACAGTGCGCGGCGTGAGATGTAAGAGCCTCTCACGCCGCGCACTCGTTTGCCGACCAGTGGATTGAATAGCTGGAAAGTACATGGATTTTGTGTTATTATGATGAAGTTTGAATCAAGGCGAAAGGAGTGAAGCACGTTTTGCTGATAGCGATTTATGACGCCAGCACAGAGCGGTTTGCACACATTCAAGCTTTGCTCCGCGCCGCTTGGCAGGCGCAGCGTGCACCTGCGGACGGCAGGCGCTTTCACCGCGCAATCAAGTGGTTTTCCGCTGCCTCAAGCCACGCCTTGCAGATGTGGGGTTTCGGACGTTCCAATATGGAGCAGCAATTTTGTGGGGAGGCATCGCGGTGAAACAACTGATTTATATTCTGCCATTATTGATTTCCGCCGCTTTCGGTGTCCTCGCGATGATGATGCTGCTGGATGTGCGGCCATGGCAGATGGAGAAAACAAAACGAATTACATTTTATCTCGGCCTGCTTCTGATACTGGCGCTCAACGCTGTCGCCGTTGCGCTTCTGGGCATCAAGCTGCATGTCCGCTGCTATATGCTGTTTGTGCACCTTCCGCTGGCGGTGCTCTTTTGGATGGTCACAAAAATCAGCCTCATTAAAATTTTGTTTACGCTGTTCACGGCTGTTTTCCTGATTTTTCCCGTGAATCTCGTCAGTACGCTGGCGTGGCGGCTTCTCAGTCCGAAGCTGAGCTTCCTTGCTGTGATATGCTATATCCTGTCTGCGCTCCTACTCTTGTTTTTGACCCACCGATTTCTGGAACGGGATTTTCATTACTTAGTCAAGCAGTATAATACCCGCAGCTTTGCCAAGCTGTTTGCACTGCCGCTTGTATATAACGCCGCCATATACTGGGTTGGAAAATACAACTATAGCAGCAGCGCTACGCCCAATTCGCTGATCCTTCGGGGCATCCTGTTTTCCATTACGCTGCTGGCCTACCTGCTGGTTTTGGACATTGCGCGCACGGACGCCGAAAAGCAATCCATCAAAAATATGCAGACAGCGCTTTCTTTGAAGTTGGAGTCGGCGGATCATCAAATCTCTTTTTTGCAGCAGTCACAAACGCAAAATGCGGTTTATCGCCACGACATACGCCATCACCTCTTGCTGCTGAGTGGATTGCTGACCAATGGGGATGTGCAGGGCGCGATGTCGTATTTGCGGGAAACGCAATCGGGAATGGATGCCATCACGCCGGCTTGCTACTCAAAAAACAATACGGTGAACCTGATTGTATCCTATTTTGTGGATCGCGCAAAGAAAGTCGGCGTGACACTGCTGCAGGAGATCAGGCTGCCCGCCCAACTGGCACTTTCGGAAACAGAGCTTTGCACCATGCTGTCCAACGGGTTGGAGAATGCCATTTCTGCGGCCACGCAGATCGAGGATGCTTCGCTGCGCACGGTACGGTTAACCATTAGCGTGAACAGGGGAAAGCTGCTGCTTTTTATACAAAATGCTTACAACGGTACGATTCGGATGGAGCAGGGGATTCCGGTCGCAAAGCAGGAAGGCCATGGCTTTGGCTGTCAAAGCATGGTGCAGATTGCAGAGAAGAATCGGGGAATTTGCACCTTTCAGGCAGCGTCGGGGCTTTTTACGCTGCGGGTCGTGCTGCCAATGAAAGAGGAGCCGACAAACTGCGTGTGTTGAGAAGTCCTGCATGACAGGTGCTTCCGGCGCAACCCCAGCCGCAGGCTGCGCGCTGGAACGTCCGTAGCGCCCGGCCTGCGCTGCACTTCGCGAAAGCGGTTTGCTGCACAAGCTTATGAAAACAAGAAGAACGCACGATCTGCAAAGATTGTGCGTTCTTCTTGTTTATGCGCAGCGTGCCGGAGACCTGCACAGCGGCTGCGATTTTTCCTGCATGGACAATCCATCGGCACAAACCAATGGGCGGTATCGGATTTTCTATTTATCGCGCATCCATTGGGGTATACTGTTGCATTGGAGCTACCGCTTTATAGGCCGGGCGGATAATTCTGCCGCCGGTCATGGCCTCTTCAATCCGATGTGCGCACCAGCCTGCCACACGGGCGATTGCGAACATCGGGGTATAAAGTTCGGGCGGAATGTCCATCATTTGATAGACAAGGCCGGAATACATGTCGACATTCGCGCACATGATCTTTTCCTTGCCGGTCACCTCGGCAAACAATGCGGGGGAGAGCCGTTCGACGGACTCCATCAGCTCAAATTCCTCCAGGTTGCCGCTGGCTTTGGCCAAAGCCTTGGCATTGCGCTTCAATACCAGCGTACGGGGATCGGATTTGGTGTAAATGGCGTGCCCCATGCCATAGATCAGGCCGCTGTGATCGCAGACCTCTTTGTTGAGGATGCGGCGCAAAAAAGCTGCAACCTCCTCGTCATTGTCCCAGTGCCGGACATTGGCCTTGATTTCTTCAAATTGGGACATGACCTGCCGATTGGCGCCGCCGTGCTTGGGACCTTTCAAAGAGCCGACTGCCGCAGCAATGGCAGAGTAGGTATCTGTTCCGGTGGAGGAGAGCACCCTGCAGGAGAAAGTGGAGTTGTTGCCGCCGCCGTGCTCGGCGTGAATCACAAGGCACAGGTCAAGCAGCCGCGCTTCTTCTTCCGAGTACTGCATATCCGGGCGAATCAGGCGCAAAAAGTTCTCCGCAATGGACAGCCCCTCTTTGGGGCGGTGCAGGTAAAGACTGTCGTTGTCAAAATAATGCCGCTTGACCGCATAGGCGTGGGCGACCATGATGGGAAATCTGGCAATCAGCTCAATGCATTGCCGAATCATGTTTTCAAGAGAAATATCATCCGGGTTGGGATCGGACGAGTACAGCGATAAAACCGAGCGCGCCAGCTTGTTCATGATGTCGCGCGAGGGATGCTTGAGAATCATATCCTCCGTGAAATTGCGCGGAAGGGTCATGCTGTCAAACAGCAGGTGGCGGAATCGGTCGTACTGTTCCTGATTCGGCAGCTTTCCGAGCAGCAGCAGATAGGCGATTTCTTCAAATCCAAACCGATTTTCCCGCGAAAAGCCGGAGATGAGCTGCATGATGTCATAGCCCCGATAAATCAGACGGCCTTCCATCGGCGCTTTTTCGCCATCAATCATAGCGTAGCCTTGAACATTACCGACCTGCGTGTAGCCGGCCATGACGCCCGTACCGTCCTCGTTACGCAATCCGCGTTTGACATTCGGATTTTTTCTCGGATCAATGGAGAGCGCGTTATCGTGTTCGTAGTTTTCGCATAGAGTGTGGATGAAGTCCATGTTGTCAGTTGCAGTTAACGATGGTAAAGCTTGCAACTTCATCACCTCCAAAAATGTAATTGAACATATTGTATATGATTTTATATTCGGTGTCAATTGCAAATATTGCGTTTATTGTGCATCATATTCCGAAATGATCGGACGATTTGAAAATATAAGAAGAGATTTATTCATAAATGCAAATGAGGAAATTATATTATGAAAAATATCAGGCGTATTTACTGCAAAATGAAGCGAGTGCTGCACCGATGGGCGATTCCGGTAATGCTCTTTTCCGCAGCGGCGTGTTTTGCGCTCGGTGCAAGCGTCAGATATCAGACACTCCAGCTGCAGGTCGGGCAAGCGCCGCCTGTCAGTCAGCCGCCGGCGGTTGCCGCAGCGCACGCAATTGATGAGCAGCAGACGGTGGAGCTGCTTGTTGGAGAAACGGTTCAAACCATGTCTATGCGGGATTACCTGATTGCAGTTGTATTTTCCGAAATGCCGCCTTCGTTTCCGGCTGAGGCGCTGAAGGCGCAGGCGGTTGCTGCGCGCACCTTCACCATGAAGCGGATAGAGGACAAAAAGCATGATGGCTGCATGTGCACCAACAGTGGCTGCTGCCAGTCCTGGACTGCGCCGGATGCATTGACGGAAAAATATGGGGATCATTTTGCGCATTACTATGATTTGGTTGAAAATGCCGTATTGGAAACGGATGGGGAAATCGTTGAGTATGAGGGGCGGCTGATTGACGCCACTTATTTTTCCTGTTCCGGCGGGGAAACGGAGGACGCCGTGGCTGTGTGGGGCAGCAGCGTGCCGTATCTTGTCAGCGTTGACAGCCCGGGAGAGGAGGACGCGCCACATTATTTTGACCAAACCCAGGTGCCACTTTCGTTGTTTCTGGAAACTCTTGCTGCGTCTGTGCCGGGAATTTCTCTCGAGGGACGCCCGGCGAGCTGGTTTTCTGCGCTTTCTGCGTCAGATGGCGGCACGGTCACATCCATCACAGTTGGTGGCGTGATGCTGTCCGGCAGCAAGATTCGAGCCTTGTTCGGCTTGCCGTCGGCGGCATTTACCGTATCTGTCAGTGACGACAGCGTGATATTCACCTCGCGTGGCTATGGCCATCGGGTTGGAATGAGCCAATATGGTGCGCGCGCCATGGCAAAGGACGGCGCGGACTATCGGGAAATCCTGCAGCATTACTACTCCGGCGTAAAAATAAAGACGCTGTCCCAATCCGGGACAGCGTCTTTTTCTGCGAAATTTACAGCAGATTCAGAACAAAGGTCAGAATGACAAAAATGGCGGCGACCCACTTGGTGCCTTTTGCCAGCTTTGCATCCAGAGAAGTGGCTTTGTTTTTGGCCATGAAACTGTCGGCTGCACCGGCAATCGCACCGGAAAGACCTGCATTTTTGCCGGACTGCAGCAGCACGACGCAAATCAGGAACAAAGAGGCCAAAACCTGGATAATGGTAATAATCAGTTTTGCAACACCCATGATAACTCCCTAATATAGCCGTGCTTGCGGCGAACGGCGGCCGAGATTCTGTTAAACAGTATATAGTATTATATAATAAAAATGTCCAAATTTCAAGTGGTTTTTCTTATTTTGTTACCCAAGTATTTGTCGCCGCACAGGTGAGGTAGGCATTAATGAAGCCATCAAGGTCGCCGTCCATCACCGAAGAGATGTTGGTGTTCTCAAAACCGGTTCTCGTATCCTTTGCCAGCGTATAGGGCATAAAGACATAGCTGCGAATCTGGCTGCCCCATTCGATTTTCTGCTGCTGCCCCTTAATATCGGTGATTTTGTCCAAGTGCTCGCGCTCTTTGATTTCAGCCAGCTTGGAGCGCAGCATTTTCATACACCATTCCTTGTTCTGAAACTGGCTGCGTTCCTGCTGGGAAGCAACCACGATGCCGGTCGGCTTGTGAATCAGCCGAACAGCCGAGGAGGTCTTGTTGATATGCTGGCCGCCAGCACCGGAGCTGCGGTAGACCTGCATTTCAATATCTTCCGGACGAATTTCAATTTCGGAATCATCGTTGATTTCCGGAGTGACCTCCACTGCGGAAAACGAGGTTTGACGGCGCGCGGAAGAATCAAAAGGGGAGATACGCACAAGACGATGTACGCCGTTTTCACTCTTCAAAAAGCCATAGGCATTTTCGCCTTCAATCATGATGTCGGCGGACTTGAGACCGGCCTCGTCGCCTTCCAGATAGTTCATAATGGTGTAGGAAAAGCCATGACGCTCTGCCCAGCGGGTATACATCCGGTAGAGCATCTCGCACCAGTCCTGCGCTTCCGTGCCGCCTGCACCGGCATGAAAGGAGAGAATTGCATTGTTTGCGTCATATTCGCCGGTGAGCAGCGTTTGCAGCCGGGCGGCTTCCATATCGGCTTCCAGCTTGGCAAAGCCGTCGGTCAGCTCGCCAAGCATGGAATCATCGCCCTCTTCCAATGCCATTTCGCACAGCGTATAGAGGTCTTCCCATTCCAGCTGCATTTTCTCATAGGAACCAATCTTATTTTCAAGCTGCCGTGTCAGCTGCAATGCTTTTTGAGACCGCTCAAGATTGTCCCAAAAGCCCGGAGCGGCAGCTTCGGCATGCAGCCGCTCCAATTCATTGCGGGCGGCTTCCAATCCGAGGGACTGGGCAAGATCATCCAGTCGGGGCTTCAAATCATTCAGCTTAACCTTGTGTTCTTCGAATTCGATCATGTTAGCAACTACTTTCTTGTATAAGTCATAAGTAAATACATTATACAAAATATTTTTCTCCGTGTAAAGAGGAAAGGCGAGCCGAGCGGCTCGCCTTTTATCGTTGGCTGACTTGTGAAATCTCGCCTTCGAAGATCATGTCGTCTATATCGCGGCTGTCTTGAGATGTCATATGTTTTCCTCCCGAATCAAACTTAGATTATTCTATGCTGGCTTCAGAAAAGTATGCATAGAACTTGACAGCATCTTTTGATTTCGGTAGAATAGATAAACAAACCGGTTTGGCGCCGCGCATGGTATCATGGCATGCGGTAGATGGTTCGAGTCCAAATGGACTCCAAAATTGAATATTTCTTTGATATGCGCCTGTAGCTCAGCTGGATAGAGCGTCCGCCTCCTAAGCGGAAGGCCAGCAGTTCAAATCTGCTCAGGCGTGCCAAAACCCCTTGCAACAAGCCGCTTTTTAGCGGCTTGTTGCAGTTTACTCCTTGCTTCTCCCACTTGTGTTCGCAGCACGGGTGGGAGATTTTTTATGCAAGGCGGCGTGAACATCAGCTAATTGGATTTGACCGGTTTTCGGAAGCTTGCTAAGAAAAAACGGCAGTTTGCTTAGAACCAGAAATCCGTCCACGCTTTTATTTCGCCCAGTCGGGTGTTTAATTGGTCTTCTGGGAAACAAGGGCGTTCTTATTTTGCGCCGACAGCCGCGCGGCTTCCAGCTTTTCGGACATTTCGTCGATGGGAAGCGCGGGACTGTACAGCCAGCCTTGATAGAGGTAGCAGCCAAGCGCTTCCAGCGCTTGCTTTTGCTGCGCTGTTTCCACATACTCCGCTAGGAGCTGAAAGCCCAGATCTCGGGACAGCTGCACCAGCGATGCAACAATTTTAGCGCTTCGTTCGTTGACCATCATATCCTGCACAAGTGCGCCGTCCAGTTTGACCAGATCAAACAAATTCTCCTGTAAATACCGAAGGGAAGTGCTGCCCATGGAGAAATCGTCAATGGCCAGTGAAAAGCCGGCTTTTCGAATGCGGTCAAAGCGCGCAATGACGTCGTCGTTAAATTGCATGGTCATCTGCTCGGTGACCTCAATGCAAATGTCGCGCGCCTGAACCCCCTGGTTCAAAATTTGCTTTAAGGTTTTGACAATTTCATCCGACTGCATCGCAACAGCGGAAACATTGACACAGATCTTTGCATGGGGGCCGATGATCTGCTTCAGGCGCGGCATATCACTGGCGACCTTTTTGAAAACCGCCGCTTCCATGTCCGTTAAAATTCCGGTTTCAGCGGCCAGCTTCACAGCGAGCGGGGGATAGACCATGCCGTACAGCGGGTGATTCCATCGCAGCAGGGCTTCTGCGCCAATGCATTGCCCGTGATTGTCAAACTGCGCCTGATAGTACATGGTCGGCGTTTGTTCCATAATCATGCGCCGCAGATCCACAGCAAGTGTTTTTGCCACAACGCCGCCGGCATTGGGAAGGGTCAGCAGCGAGATGGGTTCGCCGCTTTCCTCGCTGTATTTCAGCGCAGACACCAGTTTGTCCATGCGGGACTTGGCGTTGCGCATCTTTTCCCGGTCGTATTCCTTTACAAATGGGATGTAAATTACTGTGCCCAAGGCCAGATTGAACAGCTGCAGCAGCGCGCCGGCAATCGAGCCGGTTGCCATATATCCCGAAAAGAAAAACGGCGTCGTCCATTCCACGGAATGCGCTGCAAGCGGTACAAGCCCCAGCGTCATCGCGCCGTAGCTGGTGAGGGTGATGACAACAGGCGTCAGCAAAAACGGAATCAAAAGAATCGGGTTGAACACTACCGGCAGGCCGAACACCATAATCTCGTTGATATTAAACAGCATGGGAATCGCCGCAAGACGCGCAAGCGCGTGATTGCTGCGGCGTTTGGAGAAGATGAGCAGCGCCGCCAGCAGACACATGGCAACACCGCAGCCGCCCATGAGGACAAAGACGTCAAAAAACGTCTTGGAAAACAGCTCGGTGGGCGCTTGACCCGCCAAAAGTTGGGCTTCGTTGATGGCGACGGCGGGAGTAAATAAATTGTCGCATACATTCTCCAGAACGTCGCTGCCGTGAATGCCGAAAAACCAAAAGATGCTGGACATCAACACAAACAGCAGCCCGGAGCCAAGTCCGCGCCCCATGTTGAGGAATGTGTTATTTGCCACGGAAATAATGAACTCCTGAATATGCGCCGTTCCGGTCAACGTGGTGACAAGGTAATTCAGCAGCGCAAACACGAGGGCAGTCAGCCCGATGGGGACAAACATTCCAACGGAAATTTTAAATTCCGCATCTGCTCCGTCTGCATACAGATGCAGCGTTTGTGTGATATGATTTGAGAAAAACAGGTAAAGCGCCGACCCTGCAAGGCTGCAGACGATGGCGAGGAACATCCCCTTGACGCCGAACGCGTCAAAAGAAAAGCCCGCTGAACCGACGCCGCTGAAAATGGCAAAGCAGGTAAGGGCAGTCAAAACGGTTCCGTAATTATATTTCTGCGGCTCCATAAACTGCTTGGCATAGCACAGCGAAATCGTGGCAGTCATATACACCGCAAGGATGCCAAAGGTGCCGTCATAGATAAAGGAGAACACATCGAACAGGATGCCGCTGCAAAAGGTTTTAATAAAATTTTGATAGGCGGCGATAGGAAACGATTTTAATACGAGGCCAATACTGCCCAGTAGTAAAATGGGGATGGACATGACAAGCCCGCTTCGAATGCATTGCAAAATGCGGGAATCTTCCATATAGTCGTAAAGCTTGCCGTATAATGTTTTCATGTTGGCCCCCAATGCAGCTGACTTGGTGTACTTTCCAAGAATCGTTACCGTTGGAAAAACACGCGGTATTGTTCTTATTATAACAAAAAACCTCCAGCATGCAATGTTTTCTGCATCATATTGCAGGAAAAATTGTGGTACCGGAACAATTTGTGCAGAAATGCGTAAGATAGCAGCCCGCGCTTGCGCGCGCAAGCACCAATCTCCGGAAAACTGCTTTCTTTCCATGAATTGGGAAAATTATCCTGTCCTTTTGGCAAATTTTATGATAAACTAATGATATTGAAATTTCCGATAAAGGAAGGATAGTATGCACGAGGAGATTATGGGCAGAAGGAAAAACACCATCGTGATCGGCCATAAAAATCCGGATACAGATTCCATCTGCTCTGCAATTGCCTATGCGGCGCTGAAAAACCAGTTAAACGGGCAGGGCTATGAGGCGGGGCGCGCCGGTGAGCTCAGCCGGGAAACGGCCTATGTTCTGCGGCGGTTTGGCGTATCCGCGCCGACAAAATTTGAGGACGTCGGCGCGCAGGTGCAGGACATTTCCGTCCAGCCGGTCGATGGCGTAGACGGCAGCATGACCATGCATGATGCGCTGATGCTGATGCGCGATCTGAAGGTGGGCACGCTCCCAATTGTGTCGAAAACCGGGCATTTGCGCGGCCTGATCACCATCAAGGATCTTGCGATGGCGAACACCGACAACATGTCCTGCGATGTGCTCAGCCAGTCCAAGACCTCGTTTCGCAATATTTTGAAAACGCTTTGCGCCACCTTGGTCACCGGCAGTCTGGATCAGATTGTGGAAAAAGGGAAAGTGCTTGTGGGCGCAGGCAGTCCGGAAATCATTGAGTCCCGCGCCAACGCGGGCGACATTGTGATTGTGGCGAACCGCTACGAGTCGCAGCTTTGCGCCATTGAGCTTGACGCCGCCTGTATCGTGATTTGCGACAAATCCAAGGTCGCCAAAACCATTGTGCGTCTGGCGGAGGAGCACGGCGTCACCATTTTTCAGACGCCGTTCGACACCTTCAAGGCGGCCTGCATGATCAATCAGAGCGTCCCGGTATCACACTATATGGTCGATAAAAATCTGGTTACCTTTAATTTGAACGATCCGGTGGAGCACGCAAAAGAGATTATGGGCAAGGTACGCCATATTTATTTTCCGCTCATCAATCGCGATGGGCTTTACTGCGGCATGCTCACACGCAGAAATTTGCTGAATTTGCAGCGGCGCAATCTGATTCTCGTGGATCACAATGAAAAAAATCAGTGTGTCGACGGGTTCGAAGAGGCCAATATTCTGGAAATCATTGACCACCACCGCATTGCAAGCGTCGAAACCGTCAGCCCGGTCTATTTCCGCAATCAGCCGGTGGGCTGCACGGCAACCATTATTCTGCAGATGTACCGGGAGCAAAATATTCCCATCGAGCCGAAAATTGCGGGAATTCTTTGCGCGGCGATTTTGTCGGATACCCTGAAATTCCGCTCACCCACTTGCACACAAAGTGATCGCTGCGCGGCGTCGGAGCTTGCCGCCATTGCCGAGGTGGAGATGGAAGAACTGGCGTCAAGCATGTTTGAGGCCGGAGAAAATCTGGACGGCAAAGCGGCGGAGGATATTTTTTATCAAGATTTCAAGCTGTTTGACAGCGGCAATATGGAATTTGGCGTCGGGCAGGGGAGCTTTGTTTCGGCCAAAAACCTGGCCAGAGCCAAAGAAATGCTGCTTTCTTATTTACCGGTCGCGCTGCAAAAGCAGGGCGTTAGCATGGTGTTTTACCTGCTTACCAACGTGCTCGATCAGTCCAGCGAGGTTCTGTATGCAGGCGATGGTGCGCAGGAGCTTTTGCAGCGGGCGTTCAAGCAGAAGAATTTGATCTTACCCGGCGTGATTTCCAGGAAGAAGCAGTTTATTCCGCCGCTGCTCAATGCCTATCAGGATGAAGGATAACCATTGAGTTTCGGCTTCATGTCTGCTATAATTATAGAAAGATTGTGCTGATTGCGGCACAATCTGCGCAGATAATAGATGAATTTGGCAGATTATGCCGCATTTTTAATTGGGAGGATGTTTATGAACTACGCAGAGGAATCCCTGAAGCTGCACTATGAAGTAAAAGGAAAAATTGAGATTGCGACGCGCGTACCGGTTGACAGCAAGCAGGCGCTGTCGCTCGCCTATACCCCCGGTGTTGCCCAGCCCTGCTTGGAGATTCAGAAGGACGTCACCAAGAGCTTTGAGCTCACCCGTCGCTGGAACACGGTTGCCGTTGTGACCGATGGCACTGCGGTGCTGGGTCTTGGCGATATTGGCCCGGAGGCCGGTATGCCGGTGATGGAGGGCAAGTGCGCCCTGTTCAAGGCATTCGGCGACGTTGACGCCATTCCGCTTTGCGTCCGCTCCAAGGATGTGGATGATATTGTGAAAGCAGTCAGCTTGCTTGCCGGCTCGTTTGGCGGCGTTAATCTGGAAGATATTGCTGCGCCGCGCTGCTTTGAAATTGAAAAGCGGCTCAAGGAATGCTGCGATATTCCGATTTTCCATGACGATCAGCACGGCACGGCGATTATCACCCTCGCGGGTCTCATTAACGCGCTGAAGGTGGTCGGCAAGAAAATAGACGAAATTCGCATTGTGACC
>JAQUZL010000031.1 GCA_028691385.1 Oscillospiraceae bacterium | reverse complement strand
CCGATTGTTTCGGTGGTGAGCACCGGCATAGGGCCAAACCTTGTCACAAACTGGCGCAGCAGCGCCGCGCCCGTTGGCGTGCACAGCTCCCCCGCGATGCTGCCGCCATAACAGGGAATCCCGGTCAGCAGCAGGCTGGTCGCGGGCGCGGGAACCGGCAAAATGCCGTGGGCGCAGCGCACCTGCCCGCTGCCCACATGCACGGGGCTGCACAGCACCTGCGCGGGCGCAAGGCGGTGCAGGGCAAGGCAGACGCCGGTGATGTCCGCCACCGCGTCCATCGCGCCCACCTCGTGAAAGTGGATCTGCTCCACCGGGCAGCCGTGCACGCGGCTTTCCGCGTCGGCAATGGCCGCATAGACCGCCATCGCGTCCTGCTTCACCGCGTCCGGCACCGGCAGCGCCGAAACAATCGCGCGGATGTCCGCCATGCCATGATGGGCATGATGGGATTCATGGTCATGGTCGCAGTCGTCGTGATGGTCGTGATGGTCGTGGGAATGCTCCTCCTCGCCGTCCACCAGCACACGCACCTGCGCGCCCTGCACGCCGCAGCGTTCGCCGCGGGAAAGCGTGACGGTCACGCCGGGAATGCCCAGCGCGCCAAGCTCCCGCACAAACGCCGCCTGATCCGGCAGCAGCGCGGAAAGCGCGCCCAACAGCATATCGCCGGACGCGCCCATGGCGCATTCCAAATAGATTGTTTTCATGCTTTTTCCCCCATATGGTTGATGCGGCTGGCAAGAAAGCCAGCGCCGAAGCCGTTGTCGATATTCACCACGCTGACGCCCGACGCGCAGCTGCTGAGCATACTGAGCAGGGCGCTGACGCCGCCGAAGCTTGCGCCATAGCCCACACTGGTGGGCACGGCGATGACCGGGCAGTCCACAAGGCCGCCCACCACGCTGGCAAGCGCCCCCTCCATGCCCGCCACGGCGATGATGACGTTGGCCGACATGATGAGATCCAGCTTGGAAAGCAACCGGTGTAGTCCCGCCACGCCCACGTCATACAGCCGCACCACCGGGTTGCCCAGTGTTTCGGCGGTAAGCGCCGCCTCCTCGCACACCGGAATATCGCTGGTGCCGGCGCAAATCACGGCAATCGTGCCGGCAGCTGACTGCCGCTGCGTGCGATTTACGATGCCAAGCCGCGCGGTTTCGTCATACCAAAAGGGCGCGGAAAGTTCCAGCTGTTCCGCCTTTTCCGGCGCAAGACGGGTGATGAGAATGTTCTCGTCACCGTGCGCCGCCATGGCATTGGCGATGGCCGTGATCTGCGCCGCTGTTTTGCCCGCGCCATAGATCACCTCGCAGGCCTTTTGGCGCAGCGCGCGGTGATGGTCGAGCTTCGCAAAGCCCAAGTCCTCATAGGGCTGCAGCTTCAGCTGCAGCTGCGCCTGCGCGGGGGTCAGTTCTCCCGCCGACACCGCCTGCAAAAGCTCCATGGTGGTCATAAAGACGCCTCCCTTGGTTTGGAATCCAGCGCAACCCCGGCAAACAGCGGGGCAAGCGCTGCGGTGATTTCGCGCCATTTTGCCCGCGCCGCATCCGGCGAAAGCACCTGCACCAGTGCGTTTTCGCCGTCCACGCGGACGCGGAAATCGGAAAAACCCAGCGCTTTCAGCGCCTGCTCGGCACGTTCCACCTTGGAAAGATCATCTGCGGTGATGGGGCTGTGGCGCACGCGGGTGGCAAGGCAGGCGTAGGCCGGCTTATTCCAGGTGAACAGACCCGCCGCGCGGGAACGCGCGCGCACCTCCTGCTTGGTGATGCCGCAAAGGCGCAGGGGACTAAGCACCCGCATTTCACCCAGCGCCCGGAATCCCGGCCGGTCGGACGCGTCATCCGAGGCGTTGGTGCCGTCAATGCACTCCGAATAGCCGTCTTTTTCCGCCTGCCGCAGCAGCGCGCCGAACACCGCACGCTTGCAGTGATAGCACCGGTCGGGCGGATTTTCCGCCACGCCGGGCGCGGCCAGCACATCCGCCTCCACCACGTGGAGCGTCACGCCCAACGCGCGGCACAGACGCTGGGCGTCGTCCAGCTCAAACTGGGGCTGGAACACGCTTTTCACATAATACGCGCCGATCTCTGCCCCGGCCGCGTGGCCTGCATAGAGCAAATATGCGCTGTCCGCGCCGCCGGAAAATCCCAGCGCCACGCGCGGATGCGCCGCAAAAAATGTTTCCAGGGTCATAATGATTCCTCCCGCAGTGTATGATCCGCGCCAAACCGGATGGCGCGGCGACACAGCTGCGCCGCCGCCTGACGGTCATGGGTTGCCAGCAAAATGGTCTTTCCCGCGCCATGCAGCTGCCGCAGTACCGCGCCAAGCAGCGCGGCCGTCTCCTCATCCAGACCGTTGAACGGCTCGTCGAGTGCCAGTACCGCCGGATTCTGGCTCAGCACGCAGGCGATGCCCACCCGCCGCTTTTCTCCGCCGGAGAGCGCATAGGGCGGCCGCGCGGCCAACGCTTCCAACTGCATCAGCGCCATACAGTCCGCCACGCGCCGGGCAATTTCCGTCTCGGGCAGTCCCATCTGGCGCGGCGCAAACGCAATCTCATTTTCCACGCTGGAGCAAAACAGCTGCGCGTCCGGGTTTTGAAACACGAAGCCGATTTTCTGGTGAAACGCCTTGGCAAAGGCGCGGTCGGCAAGGGACTTTTTTGTGATTTCCGCCCCGTCAAACCGATACACGCCCCGCGATGGATGGGCAAGGCCGTTCACCACGCGCAAAAACGTGCTCTTTCCGCAGCCGTTCGGCCCCATGAGCGCCACCGATTCCCCCGCCGCGATGCGGCAGGTGGCGTTTTCCAGCGCGGGCGCGCCGTCATAGGAAAAGCAGACGCCGTCCAATGCAATCAAACGAATCCCTCCAAATAGATAAACAGCGCCACAAGCCCCGCTATCGCGGCATAGACCGCGCCGCGATAGCGGCCGCTTCCGCAGGCGGGCATATAATCGCCCGACCAGCCCCGGCAGAGCATCGCCTCAACCGTTTCGCGGCTAAGGGTCTGCGCGCGCACATAAACGCCGCCCAGCACGCCGGACACCGCCGTGTATTTTTCCGTGTTTTTGCCGATGCTGCGCAGCGTCAGCGCCTCGAGCAGCTGCGCGGCGCTGCGCCCGAGCAGCACAATGTAGTGCAGCGCCATATCCAGCGTGAAAATGAACAGATCCGGCACATGCAGCCGCCGCAGGCTGCCGGTGATGAAGTTCCAGTTGGTGGTGTGGCTGAACAGACTCACCCACGCCATGGAGATCAGCACCCGCGCCAGCATTCGCGCGCAGGAAAGCCATCTGCCAAAGATTGCCGCCGGCAGCAGCACCGCCGCGGTAAAGACCGCCGCGCCCAGCACCGGGCGCAGCGTATGCCAAAGCTGCCTTGCCGGGAGCAGGCATAGACGCACCAGCGCCAGCGCGCCCATCAGCCACAAGAACATGCCGCTGCGGGCAAGCGCCGTGAGCACCACCGCCGTGAGGGTCAGCAGGAGCTTGGCGTCCGCGCTGGGACTGAAGCGCCCCTCGCGGCCGCGCTGCACCTGCGCGCGGGAAAGCAGCTGCAGCAGGCTCAGTAGGTTTTTGCCAAGGTACGCATCGCGGTCACCGCGCGGGCGATAGGCCTCGTCCTGCGCAAGCCACGATGGCAGCGGTGCTTCCATCACAAGCTTCCTGATCGGTTGGATTTTCGAAGGGTCAGCAGCTTAAAGACGATCACGAGCAGCGCCGCGCCGCAGACCGCGCTGACCAGATAACCGGCGATTTCCGGGATCCCCGCGACGGTGTAGTCCGGCATCAGTGCGGAAAAGGAGAAGCCATGCTCCATCCCTGCGGGTGTATAGCCCAGCATCTGCCCCACCGTTTCCGCGTCCCACTCGCCCCAGGCCGTGCCCTCGGCCAGCAAGCCAAGGGGCGTTGCCGCAATCAAAACGCCCAGCAGCGCCAGCACGCCGACTCCGCCCGTGGCACGCGCCGTGCTGGGCGCGGCAAGGCTGGTTTTGCGCAAAAAGGCATACAGCGCCGCCGTGAGCGCCGCTTCCACAACGCCCGCCGCCAGCATATGGGGAATCATCATGGCCGGAATGGCCACCGCCAGCGGATACGGGCAATAGAGCGCAAGCCCCGCCGCGTCATGGCTGATCAGCGGTTGCAGGCCAAATTCAATCGCCGTGCAAAACGCGGCGGCGTTCAGCCCTACCCAGCTGCCGATGGCCGCCGCAGTCAGCTCGCCCGCCGTGCCGCGCAGCAGCTTTTTCAGGCCGCAAAAGACCGCGTAGCCCGCAAAGGGCAGCACAAAGGCCATGTTGAAGCAGTTCGCGCCGAAGCTCAGCACGCCGCCGTCGCCAAACAGCAGCGCCTGCAGCAGCAGCGCCACGCTGACCGACACGCACGCGGCGTTCGGCCCCATGAGGATGGCCAGCAGTGTGCCGCCCACGGCATGGCCGGTGGTGCCGCCGGGCAGCGGCACATTGAACATCATCAGCAAAAAGCTGAGCGCCGCGCCCGCGCCCAGCATGGGCAGCTTCTCCATGGGAATTTGCTTTTGAATTTTCTTCACACTGACCGCCCAGACCGGCGCAACCGCCGCCGTCATCACCGCGCAGGTGGCGGGGCTTAAGTAATTTTCAGGAATATGCATACGGTTTTCCTCCATAAAAAAGGCACTTTGCCTCCCGAGTTCCCTTGGGGAAGCAAAGTGCCTTCGTGACACAATGAATCGAATGGACGCGCACCGCCCGCAAACCGGCTTGGCCGTTTGCGCCCGACTTGGCCGGGCGACGCGTGCAGCGCTGCCATTATTATGCAGGAAAAGTCCGTTTGGGTCAAGTCCTATTTTAGTTGCTGCGCCGATTCACAACGCTCAAAAGGCGCAGCAGGTACAAAAACAGATTGATAAAATCCAGATACAGCTGCAGCGCGGCATAGACGCTGTAGCGCTCGGCCATCTCCGAGCCGCCCGCCTGATCAAACATCCGGCCAAGCTTCTGGGTGTCATAGGCCGTCATGCCCATAAACACCAGAATGCCCAAAAAGCTGATAAAAAGCTCCAGAAACGTGGTGCGCAAAAACAGCCCCACCACCATCAGCACGACCAGCGCCACAAGGCCGCCGAAGAGCATATTGGCCATGCCGGACAGATCCCGCTTGGTGGTCGCGCCGATGAGCGCCATCGCGCCAAAACCCACCGCCGTGGACAGAAAGCAGAGAAAAATGCTGGAGATGTCAAAGGACAGGAAAATGCTGGCGAAGGTCACGCCGGTGAGCAGCGCATAGAGCATGAATTTGCCCACCGCCTGCTGATAGCTGGCGGTGGCGACGGTTCTGGAAAACTGCACCACCACGATCAGCTCCGCAATGCAAAGCCCGATGACAATCAGCGGCTGCATGACGATGCCGGGGAAGAACATTGCCACAAACAGCGCCGTGAGAAACGTCACGGCAAGACCTGCGGCCATCATGCCGTAGGTTCGGGTGAAATAGGCTCGGCGCGCGGCCTGATACTGCTCGCCATAGTCGGCGTTTGCGAAGTGGTTCATACGCATTCCTCTTTCTATGCCGACGCGGCCAGACCGAAGCGGGTCTGGCCGGGTTGGCATCCTATATTTCCGGTGTTACCAGTTGCTGCCATAGCCGAACGGGAAGCTGAAGCCGAAGCTGCCATAGCCGCCGTTCTGGGAATTGCCGTTCTGGGAATTGCCGTTCTGGGAATTGCCGTTCTGGGAATTGTCACTCTGGGAATTGCCCGTCTGCTGCGCGTCCGGCTTTTCCTCATCCAAGGTCACCTTGGTGGTGATATAGTTGCCGGCGCGATAGACGGTGAGCGTCATTTCCTCGCCGGATTTGTGGGTGTTCTTGGCGTCAATCAGCTCCGCCGAGGAGGTAATATCCTTGCCGTCCACCTGGGTAATGATGTCGCCGGACTGCAGGCCTGCGGTTTTCGCGCAGGAGCCGTCCGTAACCGAGATGACATAAGCGCCAACCACCATGTCCTGATACTGCTGCGCGGCGATGGCGGAAACCGTGGAAACGGAAATGCCGAGGTACGGCTTACCGGTCACATAGCCATGGGTCATGAGGTCGGACAAAATATCGGACACATCGTTCATCGGGATGGCGAAGCCGATGCCCTCGATGCTGGCGCCGGAGCTGCCGAAGCCCGAGGAGGAATACTTGGAGTTGACGATGCCCACCACCTGACCGTAGGTATTGAACAGCGGGCCGCCGGAGTTGCCGGAGTTGATGGTGCAGTCAGTCTGCATCAGGCGCATCACGGTGCCGTCGGACATGGTAATGGCGCGGTCGGTGGCGCTCACAACGCCGGTGGTCAGGGTGTTGGCCAGCGTGCCCAGTGCGTTGCCGATGACCGTGACATTGTCGCCGACAGCCAGCGCGCTGCTATCGCCCAGCACGCAGGTTGTCAGCGTTTCGGTCGGTTCGATTTTCAGGACGGCCACGTCCTGATCCTCGTCGCCGCCAATATACTTTGCCTCGTAGCTGTTGGTATTATTCAGTGTCACCGAGATGGCCTGTGCATCGCCCACCACATGGTAGCACGTGAGGATATATCCGTCGTCGGAGATGAAAAAGCCGGTGCCTGCGCCCTCACCCTGCTGGGTCTGCACGGTGATGCAGACCACCGCGTCGGAATAGGTGTTATAGATCTGCGAGGAGGTGAGCGCCGCGCCCGGGGCAACGGACTGCACCGATACATTGCTGGCCTGCGGCTCCGCCTTCATGACGGTGGCCGTCTGGGCGGCGGCCGGCGCGCCCTGCGTCATCAGCACGCCGCCTGCGCCTGCCGCGCCGCCAATGAGCGCGCACGCCAGCGCCAGCGCCACAAATTTCGCACCGTTGTGATGCTTCTTTTTGGGCGGCTGCGTGTGATAGATTGCCGGTTCCGGATAGACCGGCGGCTTTGGCGTGGGCTGCTCGGCCGCTTCCGCGTCGGCCTGCGCCGACGCTTCGACAAGCGGCGGCTCGCCTGCGCCGCAGGGGGTGTTGTTTTCCGGTTCACAATCGTATTTTTTCTCGCTGAATTCATTCTGATCCATCGTAAACGCTCCTTTTAGAGCAGCGCGGGTTTTGCGCGCCGCCTTGTTTGATTGTTTACAGCATACCTGAAAGATATGTCAGAAATGTGAATCTATTTTCAACAAATTTTAGACATTTTCAAAAGTGTTTGTGTTTTGCGGCTGATTTAGATTGGTTTCGTCTTTCTTTGCCCCGCTTACAGCAGCGCCAGCAGCGCATCCACCGCGTGCGGCTCGGTGGCCCAGCTGGTGGCAAAGCGGATAACGGTGTGATTTTCATCCGCTTTTTCCCAAACGCCATAGGTGACCTGTCCGTCCAGACGCCGCAGTCGGTCGTTTTCCATCACCACGAACTGCTGGTTGGTGGGCGAATCAATGGCCAGACGGTAACCCTTTTCAAGCAGCCCCTGTTTCAGCCGCATGGCAAGCGTCACCGCGTGCGCGCCCAGCTTGGTATACAGCGCGTCTGTGAACAGCGCGTCAAACTGCACGCCCAGCAGCCAGCCCTTGGCCAGCAGCGCGCCGTGCTGCTTCACCATGGTGAAAAAGTGCGCAATCCGCGCGCGATCCGGGATTACCACTGCCTCGCCGAACAGCGCACCCACCTTGGTGCCGCCGATATAGAACACGTCGCAGCATGCGGCGATCACCGGCAGCGTCACGTCGGTTCCGGCAGCGGCCAGCCCATAGCCCAGACGCGCACCATCTAAATACAGCGGAATATGATAATCCTGACACGTTTCGTGCAGCTGCGTCAGCTCCGCTGCGGTGTAAAGCGTACCATACTCCGTGGGATGGGACAGATAGACCATGCCGGGCGCAACCATGTGCTCGTGGTTTGCATCGGCATAAAAATCCTCCAGATACTGCCGCACCGCCGCAGCGCGCAGCTTGCCATTTTCCTGCGGCAGCGTCAGCACCTTGTGCCCGCCAAACTCAATTGCGCCCGCCTCGTGCACGGCGACGTGACCGGTATCGGCCGCAAGCACGCCCTCATAGGGGCGCAGCAGCGCGTCCACCACGGTGGCGTTGGTCTGCGTTCCGCCCACCAGAAACGACACCGCTGCATTCGGCGCGGCGCAGGCTGCGCGAATTTTATCCGCCGCGCTGCGGCAAATGGCGTCCGTGCCGTAGCCGGGCATGGCGATCCGGTTGATTTCGGCAAGCCGCGCCAGAATGGACGCATGCGCGCCCTCCATATAATCACTGTCAAAATGAAGCATACAAAACCCCTTTTCCCGCGCCATACATCTGAAAAATGACGCGCCTGTATCATACCACAAATCCGCTCGGGCGGGGCTGCCATGGAACGGTGCGGCGGCATAATTCATCGTTTATTCACAGATTGTTCACTTTTTTACCGATATTTAGGAATAGACTGTAATTCTATAGAAAAGCGCCCACGGCAATACTGCCGAATGGGCGTTTTTGCTCCACAAGCCCCGGTTTCAGCATTCTCATCCCTGTCACCGCCCTTTCGGAAGCATACGGAGGTGTTTTGATTGGAAACATATAACTATTTGCTTTGGATTGCACTGATTCTGCTTTCCACCAAGGTGCTCGGCCTGATGACCGAGCGAATCCATTTGCCGCAGGTTGTCGGTGCGCTGATTGCCGGCATTTTGCTGGGGCCAAGCTTCTTCGGCGTGGTCATGGGAAGCGACTTTTTGACAAAAGCGGCTGAAATCGGCGTGATTCTGCTGATGTTTCTGGCCGGCATGGAGACTGAAATCAGCGAACTGAAGAAGACCGGCGCTATGGCGCTGCTCATTGCGGTTTTGGGCGTAATTGCCCCGGTGCTGCTCTGCGGCGGCGTCTATTTTTGGTATCTCGGCGGCAGCGGCGACTATCTCACCATTTTGCGCGCAGCCTATATGGGCACCGTCTTTGCCGCCACCTCGGTGAGCATCACCGTGGAAACGCTGCAGGAAATGGGCAAGCTGAAAACCAAGGTCGGCTCAGCGCTTCTGGGCGCAGCGCTCATTGACGACATCATCGGCATCATCGCCCTGTCTGTCATCAGCGGGCTAAGCTCTGCCGACGCCAATATCGGCTTTGTGCTGCTGAAAATTCTGCTGTTTTTTGTTTTCATCGTGATCGTCAGCTTTCTGGTGCACAAATTCTTTATGTGGCTCACCCAGCGGCACTCGCACAGCAAACGTCTGGTGGTGTGGTCGCTGGCGTTCTGCCTGATGATGTCATGGTGCGCGGAGGCGCTGTTCGGCGTGGCCGACATCACGGGCGCTTATTTTGCCGGGCTGATGCTGTGCAACCTGCACCACTCCCGGGTATTTTTGGCCAAGAAAATGTCCTCCATCTCCTATGCATTTTTCAGCCCCGTGTTCTTTGCCAGCATCGGCATCGAAACAAATCTGCGGTTGCTAAGCCGCGGCGTGCTGGTGCTTTCGCTGTTTTTGCTGCTGGCCGCCATTCTCTCCAAAATCATCGGCTGTGGCGCGGCCGCGCGGATCTGCGGCATGGCGCGGCATGACAGCCTGTCGGTGGGCGTGGGCATGATGTCCCGCGGCGAGGTGGCACTGATGGTGGTGCAAAAAGGCATTGCCGGCGGCATGATCGGCAACGACGTGCTGCCGGCCGTGGTGCTGGTCATCATTCTCAGCACGCTGCTCACACCGGTCATGCTGAAATTCACCATGGCAAAGCCAACGCCGGGCACGGCGCTGGCAGAGCCGCTGCCTGAAATTGCGGTGGGGAAAGATGCCTCGCCGCGCTCGGAATGACCGTTGGGGGAAGCGCCCGGACGCACGACCGCGCGTGCCCTTGTAAAAACCGTGGACTGCCGCAATGCGGCAGTCCACGGTTTTTGATTCATAAGGACGCGAAATTCTTCACACAATATCCCCGGAGGCCTGCAAATGAAGGAGCTTGTGTCCCTGCTGAAGCGAAATCAGTTTGTCTTTTCCATGCTGCTGATTCTCAGCGGCATTGCCTGCATCGCGTTTACCGATCACATCCATATGCTTTTGCCCTATTTTCTGGGCGTGCTTTTGGTGCTTGGCGGGGGCGAGCTGGCGCTGCGCGGCCTGCTGCGGCGTATCCCCCGCGCGGCGGAGCGCGCCGCCAGCGGCATTGTCTATCTCATCGTGGGCGTGGTGATTTTGACCCACGGCGCAACCGCCAACGCCATGATCGGCGCGGCCTGGGGCATGATCGGTCTATTGGAGGGCGCGGAGAGCCTGCGGGGATTTTTTCGGCAGGTGTTTGCCAGGCGGCCGTTTCTGACGCCGCTGCTGCGCGCGGCAGTGGAAATCACCCTTGCCATCTGGCTGCTGCTGGATCCGGCAGCCAAGCTGCCCCACCACATTGCGCTGCTGGGCGTCGAGCAAATTTTCATCGCGCTGCACATTCTGCTGCGCCGCACCGCGCCCTAAATGCAAACAAGCCGTGCGCATCCGCGCACGGCTTGTTTGCATTACAGCTCAATATTATAATCAATCATATCGTCGTAAAGCTTCTTGCACTGGGCAAAATCCCGGCGCTGCATCGCCTCGAGGATGGCGCGGTGGCGAAAATCGCCCTCAATGAGCGGCACGGATTTTTCCTCCCAGCCGGTGATACGCTTGCGCAGCGTCAGGTTGACATAAGATTCGATGGTGCTGCGCGCCATGGCAAAGCAATAATTATAGAGCGTGTTGTGGGACATCTGGCAGATCTGCGCGTGAAAGCGATAATCGCAGCTGGCAAGCTTACGCACCTGCTCATCGCTGACCGGCGGCGTCATGCGGCGTTTTTCCCGCTCATATTCCGCGCAGATTTCCTCCAGCGCCGCGAATTCCGCCGGCGTGGCGCGCGCCATCGCCAGACGCGCACACTCCACCTCGATGAGCTTGCGAAACTCGCACACGTCCTCCATCAGCGCCGGATCACTGTAGAGATCCTGCGCCGCGTCGATATAGTCGGCAAATTCAAATTTCTTGACATAGGTGCCGTCGCCCACGCGGGTTTCCACCAGGCCGAGGGCGTTGAGCCGCTGCAGCGCCATGCGCACCGTCAGCCGGTTCACGCCATAAAGCGCAGCCAGCTCCGTTTCCGGCGGCAGCTTGTCCTCCGCCTTCCAGTGGTTTGCCACGATGTTTTCCCGCAGACTCTGGTAAACCTGCTCGCCCGCCGTCACTTTTTCAATTTTTTTAATTGTTGTTTCCATGGTGTTTCCTTCCAACGCCTTGTTTTCCCTATATATCATGATTTCATCATGATATATAGCCATCGGCGCGCCAAAGCGCCGCGGCTTGAAATATTTTAAGCGCTTTGGCGCGGAGCGCCAAAATGCGCATATAATAACGACTTTGTCGTTATTATATCACAGGGGTCAGGCTTGTTCAAACCTTTTTGGCGCGCAAAAATTTCCCCTGCGCGCAAAAAAGCCCTTGACACTTTGCCCATCCTGTGCCACAATTATATCATGAATTGGGCGAACAAGTAAACAGGTAATTCAATTTTAGTTCGTCATTGTTTGGAATTGACAAGGAGGATTACAATGAAAATCACCAGCGTGGACATCATCAAGGCGTTCAAAACGCCGTCCATCCCCGCCGAGGTTGCCGTTGGCAATGTGCCGTGGCATCCGGTATTCGTCCGCATCAACACCGATGAGGGCATCTGCGGCTATGGCGAGATCGGCGTGGCCTATGGCAACGCCCAGCACGCCGGCTTCGGCATGGGCGTGGATTTTGCCAAGTGCATCATTGGCCTTGACCCCATGAACAATGAGCAGATTTGGGATCGGCTGCACCGGCTCACCTTCTGGGGCATGGGCAACGGCGGGGTCATCATGGCGGGCATTTCCGGCATCGACATTGCCCTGTGGGACATCCGCGGCAAGGTGCTGGGCGCGCCGGTTTACAAGCTTTTGGGCGGCAAGACCAACTCACGCCTGCGCGCCTACGCCAGCCAGCTGCAGTTTGACTGGGGCAAGGTCAGCAAATCCCTCGCGAGGCCCGAGGAATATGCCGACGCCATGCGCAAGGCCATGGCCGACGGCTTCGACTGCATCAAGGTCGACCCGGTAGGCTTTGACAAAAACGGCGTGTGGATGGGTCGCAGCAGCCGCGGCATTTTGCAGCGCGACCAGATGCAGCTGGCGCTTGACCGCGTGGCGGCCATGCGGGAAGCAGGCCCCGATGTGGATATCATCATTGAGCTGCACGCGCTGACCGACGCCACCACCTCCATCCAGCTTGGCCGCGAGCTCAAGCAGATGAACTGCTTCTATTATGAAGAGCCGACCCAGCCGCTGAACTCCAACCTCTTCCGCGAGATCAGCAGCAAGGTGGAGATTCCCATCGCCACCGGCGAGCGCGTCTATACCCGTTGGGGCTATCGTCCGTTCTTCGAGGATCACTCCATCGGCATCATCCAGCCGGATCTGTGCAACACCGGCGGCCTGACCGAAGGCAAGAAGATCTGCGACATGGCGCATGTCTATGACATCGGCGTGCAGGTTCACTGCTGCGGCGGCCCGATCTCTGCGGCGGCGGCGCTGCAGCTTGAGGCGGTCATCCCCAACTTTGTCATCCATGAGCTGCACGCGTCCGCGCTCATCGACGACAACATTCGCCTTTGCAAATACGACTATGTGGCCAAGGACGGCTACTTTGAGGTCCCGGAGCGTCCCGGCATCGGTCAGGAGCTGACCGAGGAAGCCCTGCAAAATGCCGACATCGTGACCGTATCCTGAATATTCTCCCTCTCAATACACGAAAATGCGGCAGGCCTGTTGGCCTGCCGCATTTTCACCGATTACATCTGATACAGCGCCACCATGACCGGCATGGTCACGATGCACAGCAGCGTGGTGATGACATTGATTGACCCGGCGTACTGGGCGTCCGCGTCATAGATCTGCGCCATCTGCGTGATGGTGGAGGCCGACGGCGTGATGGTTGCCAGCAGCGCGATGAGCACAATGGTGTCGCCCTCGGGATGCGCAGCGGTCACGCCGGAAGCCTTCATCAGCAGCAGTATGACAAGCGGGAACGCCACCAAGCGCAGCGCCGCAATGAAATACAGCCGCTTTTGCAGCAGAACCCGGCGCAGCACAGTGCCGCCAATGAGCATGCCCGTAACCAGCATGCAAAGCGGCGCGACCATGGCGCTTAGCGAGCCAAGCACCTCCAGCGCCATACCCGGCAGCTGGATGCGCAAGAGGAACAGCAACAGCCCCACGCCCACCGCGATCATATTGACGTTGGTGAGCAGCCCCACAAGGCGAAATTGCTTTTGTCCGCTGATGAGCGCCCTGCCGTGGGACCAGAGCAGCACCTGCTGCACGCAGACAAAGGTGCTGGAATAAACCACCCATTCGTTTCCGAAAATCGCGGCCACAATGGGAATGACCAGATTGCCGGCATTGGAATAGATCACCGACGCCCGCTCCACGGGCGAGAGCCGGCATGCCCGCCCCAGCGCCGCGACACCGCCGATGAGGACGATATGCACCGCGATGGCAAGTCCCAGCGACAGCAAAAGACCGCTCGCCAACTCCGGCGTAAAGTCAATCTGGAAGGCGTTGATAATCACGCTTGGCATGATGAGATACAGCGCGATGACCGAAAGGGGCTTGCTGTCCTCCGCTTTCAAAAGGCGCAGCCGCACCAGCGCAAAGCCCATCAATATATAGAGGAACAGGATCACAATTCGTTTGGTCAGCAGCAGTGCAATCATTGGCGTCTCCTTTTACAGTGGATTGGTCAAACAGCGAAAAACGGTGCGGATTTCATTCTCACCGAAATCGCCGGTGGATTTTTCCCGCTAACGCTACCTACAAAAAACCCCCGGCTCGATTGAGCCGGGGGTTTGCTTCTGGTGGACGATATAGGATTCGAACCTATGACCTCCCGCACGTCAAGCGGATGCTCATACCAGCTGAGCTAATCGTCCGAACAGCATGGATAATGATACACACAAATTCGCGATTTGTCAAGCATTTGTACGAACTTTTTTAATTATTTTGCAGCAAATACCACGCGATGAGATCGTCCGCCACCTCGCCGTAGGATGCGACGCCCGCTTCCTCGTCAAAGCCCTTGAGATACGCGTCGTTCACCTTCTCCACCACCTCCTGCGCCGCGCCCTCATACTGGGCATAGTGCGCGCCGGTGGCCTCAATATCCGCGCGCACGCCGTCGGACAGGCCGTCCCAGACCGTCTGCGCCGCCGCGCGATCCGCGCCAAAGAGCGCATTATAACAATAAATAAAGGCGGAATACGCGCCGGAATACTGCATCTCGGCGTCGGCAGACGCCATGCAGGCGAGATAGGCGATGAAATTTGCGCCGTCCTCCGACGCCACCAGCTGCCCGTGCGCCAGCTCGTGGCACATGACATAGGGAATGGCCGCCTCATAGGCGTCGGGATTCACGCAGCTCTCGCCGGTAAAGGCCAGATACAGTCCCGTCAGGCCGGATTTGCTCATTGCCTTTGCCGCAATGATTTTTTTCGGGTTCGCGGGCGGCGTTGCAAAATAGGAATACGTGCGCGCAAGCTGGGTGAAGCTCTCCCGCGCCTTGGGCGCAAGCACGGAAAAATCCGCAAACACCGCTGTACCGTCCGCGCGGCGCTGCATCGCATCGCCGGTCTGGTTTGCCTGATCGCGATAATAGGTGGTAGCCGCCGCCAGCTCTTCGGCCGAATACTGCTCCACCGGAATGCCCAGCGTTTCGGTGATGTCCGGGCCATAGTGGTTCAGTCCCCAAAACGCGGTGAACGCCAAAAGGCAGCAGCACGCAAACAGCGCCACGCCGGTAATCCAGGACAAAATGCCGCCAAGCCCCCGCTTCTTGGCAAAAACGCGAATGAGCGTATAGACCGCCCACAGCAGGATCAAATAGATCGCGATTTCACAGGCCGAAAAGGGCAAGCCGGCAAACACCTTTGCCAGCGCCCATGTGATCTTGCGCGAAAACGCGGGGTAATACGCAAAAAACAGCGCGGCCGAGCCGCGTGCAAAGGCCGCGAGAAATCCGGTCAGCAGCAACACAATCAGGCACGCGACCGCGCGCCCCAACGCTTTGAACATTTGGTTTTTCCTTTCCCAACGGTAACAGCGGTCAATGATTATTGGTTAGTATACCACACAAATTCGCAGGCGGCAACCGGTCGCCGCGCCGCAAATTTATCGCTTTTTCCACCGAATGCGCCGGGCTCACGCCGCCAGCTTCGGGCAAATCGTCCAAAATACGGGATTATCGGTTGACATGGAAAGGCTTTTGGATATAATATTGGATAATAAAGTATAAGGAATAATTTGCGCTTGCGCATTTAGATGGAGGCACTCATGCTGAACAACGAAAAGACGATGGAGAAAATCGTGGCGCTTTGCAAGAACCGCGGTATCATTTTTGCCGGCTCCGAGATCTATGGCGGTCTGGCAAACACCTGGGACTACGGCCCCTTGGGCGTTGAGCTGAAGAACAACGTCAAAAAGGCCTGGTGGAAGAAGTTCGTGCAGGAAAACCAGTACAATGTGGGGCTGGACGCCGCAATTTTGATGAATCCGCAGACCTGGGTCGCTTCCGGCCATCTGGGCGGCTTTGCCGACCCGCTGATGGACTGCCGCGAGTGCCATGAGCGCTTCCGCGCGGACAAGGTGATTGAGGACTGGGCAGGCGCCAACGGCAAAACGCTGCCCAAGCCCATCGACGCGTTCAGCCAGCAGGAAATGGCCGCCTATATCGAGGACAACGCCATCCCCTGCCCCACCTGCGGCAAGCACAATTTCACCGACATCCGTCAGTTTAATCTGATGTTCAAGACCTTCCAGGGCGTCACCGAGGACGCCAAGAACACGGTTTATCTCCGTCCGGAAACCGCGCAGGGCATCTTTGTCAACTTCAGCAACGTCCAGCGCACCACCCGCAAAAAGCTGCCATTCGGCGTCTGCCAGATCGGCAAATCCTTCCGCAATGAGATTACGCCGGGCAACTTCACCTTCCGCACCCGTGAGTTTGAGCAGATGGAGCTGGAATTCTTCTGCAAGCCCGGCACGGATCTGGAATGGTTCGCCTACTGGCGCGCGTTCTGCAAGCAGTGGCTGCTGAACCTCGGCATGAACGAGCAGCATCTGCGCCTGCGCGACCACGAGCCGGAGGAGCTTTGCTTCTATTCCAAGGGCACGACCGACTTTGAGTTCCTGTTCCCGTTCGGCTGGGGCGAGCTGTGGGGCGTGGCTGACCGCACCGACTATGACCTCAAGCAGCACCAGAGCACGTCCGGCAAGGACATGACCTATTTTGACCCGGACACCAACGAGCACTACGTGCCCTATGTGGTTGAGCCGTCGTTGGGCGCGGATCGCGTCACGCTGGCCTTCCTCATCGACGCCTATGACGAGCAGGTTGTCGGGCAGGACAAAAAGGGCAACGACGACGTGCGCGTGGTGCTTCGCCTGCATCCGGCGCTCGCGCCGTTCAAGGTGGCCGTGCTGCCGCTGTCGAAGAAGCTCTCCGACAAGGCCATGGAGATCTACACCGATCTCAGCCGGGACTTCATGTGCGACTTTGACGACGCCGGTTCCATCGGCAAGCGCTATCGCCGC
>JAQUZL010000030.1:16389-17074 GCA_028691385.1 Oscillospiraceae bacterium | reverse complement strand
CTGCTGTAATAGCGGGCGGTGTCATCCTCATAGAGCACGTCGCTGCCCAAAAGCGCCTGCGCGGCAGACAAGCTTGCATCCTCATTATATGCAATACTGAGCGTTGGAACCGCAACAGTTTCCGGTAATTTTTCCAGTTCGATGGTAATGCCGCTGCCCGAAAAAAGCTGCTTCAGACTGTCGCTGGTCTGCTGCGCGGCGTGCCGCTCGCTGATGGCAGTGGGAATGACCAGCGTCAGAAGAAACAAATCCACCAGAACCAAAAGCAGAATGACGATTGATTTTAATTTGGTAACAGGCAAATTGCGTCCCCTCCTTAGTTGGCCCAGCCATATTGCAGCGCGCCCGCACCGACGTCCGCGTAGGTCAACTGCAGATTTGCGCCGCGCGGCAGCAGCGCCGCTGCCTGTAGGGGCGGCAACGCCGAAACGGACTGATCCGTCAGCGTATAGGTGCGCGCATAGACCGACAGCGCGCAAAGATAGCCGCCGGTATAGGTGACACTGGCTCCATGGCCTGCGGCGGTGCGAACCGGCCGGCCATCGAGCACATAGTCAAAATAGACGGTTGTGGTATCCGCAGCGGCGTCAATCCCGGTAAAATACAGTCGCGCATCGCCGGTGACGTTCTGGGTGATGGACAACAGCAGGCGATCGGCCGCTTCAATCATCGCTGCGTCGCCCTG
>JAQUZL010000030.1:0-16379 GCA_028691385.1 Oscillospiraceae bacterium | reverse complement strand
TCGGAATTTTCCAGCAGCAGCGCACCGTCCGGCGAAATGTGCAGCGCGCACTGGGTTTCCGCGTAGAACACGGTGCCGGAGGACGTGGTATACGAGCCGTCGCCATAGGGATTGAACGACAGCGCGGAAGCCACTGCGGCGTTGAACGGATCGCTGACGGCGGCGGCGACGGTGGCTGCGCGCGCGCGCGCGGATGCGCCGATGAGCGACTGCGGCTGCAGATGCGCCATGGCGGCAGCGCTGCTTTCACCGGCAAAATACGAGCCGTCCGGCTCGTACAGGCTGATGCTTTCGCGGATGGCGGCGCTGTCCAGCGCCGTTGCGCAGCGGTAGGCGGTATCGTCGTCGCCAAAGAGCAGCGTAACGGACGTGTCGTCGGCGGAAAGAAACAGCCACTGCGCCTGTGCCACGTCCGGGTATTCCGTGCCCAACCATTGGGCAAGCACGCCAAGCGGCATGGTACCGGGATAGCCGAACCAGATGCCCTCGCCGAAGATGGCGTCGTTGCGCGCCGCGTCATCAAGCGTCGTGGCCGCCATGGCGGTGGCCAGCGCTTCGCCCAGAAAGCCCGCCAGCTTTTCATAGGCGGCGTCAAGCGTATCAAAATCACCGGCTGCAGACCACCGCCCGGCGCTGTTGCACACGGAAATGGCGATGGGGCGCGCGGCGGCGGGAATGTCGTTTTCGGCGGTATAGGGCAGGTCGTCTGCCGCCTCCGATCCCAGAGAGTGGACAAAAAACGCGCGAACGCGGGCAAATGCGGGCAGCTGATAGTCCACAAGGTTGGCATAGACGCCCAAAAAAATGGTGACGCAGCTCAGCACAATGATCGCAAGTGTTTTCAGTTGCTCGATGGTTCTGCGGCTCATTGCGCGCCCTCCTTATGCTTTTGCGATTGGCAGGGAAATGGTGACGTCGGTACCCTGGCCATAAACGGATTCAATTTTGATGTCGCCCTTGTGCTGATTCAAAATCTCTTTTGCGATGCTAAGGCCCAGTCCTGTGCCGCCGGACTCCCGCGAGCGCGCCTTGTCCACGCGGTAAAAGCGCTCAAACAGCCGCGGCAAGTCCTGCGCGGGAATGCCAATGCCGTTGTCGGAAATGCGCACATAGACAGTTTGTCCTTCTGTCGCGGCCAAAATGCGAATTTTTCCGCCGTCGGGCGTATATTTAATGGCATTGGAAACGATATTCATAATTACCTGCTCAAGGCGCTCGCGGTCGCCGTCCACCTCCGGCAGATTTGGCGCCAGCTCCAAAGTGAACCGATGGCCATGGTTGCGCGCGTCAATGGACACGGCGTCATAGACGTTGGAAACGGCGCGGGCAAAGGGGAAGCGGGAAATGGACATTTCCATTTTGCCGGAATCCAGACGGCTTAGCGTCAAAAGATCCTTGACAATGCGCGTCATGCGGTCTGCTTCACCGATGATGACGCTGATGAAGTTGTCATGCAGCTCCTTGGGCAGGTCGCCACCTGCCTCGGCGATGGTTTCCGCATAAGATTTGATATTGGTGAGCGGCGTGCGCAGCTCATGGGAGGCGTTGGCCACAAATTCCCGACGGGTTTGCTCGTTGTGGCGCTGCTCGGTGACGTCGTGAATGACGACCATAATGCCGCCGTCGGCCTGATCGGCGGAAAACGGCGCCATAAATAGCTCCAGATCGCGGCTGCCGGCCTCCATTTCCACGCTGAAATACTGGGGTTTTGGCAGCGCAAGCAGCGCGGAAAAATTGGCGGTCGCGCCGAAAAGCTCATCAAATTTGACGGCAGGGTCAATGGTGCGGCACAGCATTTTTACGGCGGCGGGGTTGAAGTGAATCACGCCGCCGTCGGAATTGAATGCCACCACGCCGTCGGTCATGTGCAAAAACAGGGTGGAGAGCTTGTTGCGCTCGTTTTCCACCTCCGCCAGTGTGCTTTTCAGCACCATACTCATGCTGTTGAAGTTGCGGGTCAGCACGCCCAGCTCATCCCGACTGGTCACGGTCAGCTTCTGGGAAAAATCGCCGCTTGCAACCTGCCGCGTGCCCTTGGTCAGCGCATCGAGCGGCGCAATGATGATCTGCGCCAGCAAAAATGCCAGAATGATGCAAATGAGCAGACCCAGCGCCAGCGACCGCAGAATGATGGTCAGCACCTCGCCGGTCAGGGCGTTCACCGTGTGCTTGTTGTCCAGCACATAGACGATGTAGCGCCCGGCGTCAGAGTCTACCGGGACGGCCAAATCCATATAGGCGCTGGTCACAGACGAGGCCTGTCCCACCGCGCCGTTCATGGCCGTGAGCATGTTGGCGGTCATCGACACGGCGTCTGCGCTGCCGGAAGCGGCCAGTACTGCGCCGCTCTCGTCCAGCACGTACACGTTGCGGCCGGAAATGTCAATGCCAATCTCCGGCTGCGCCATAATCAGCTCCTTCAGACGATTGGGCGCGTTGTCCTCGGTGGCGGTTTCCTGCAGGCGCGAAATAAAATCCTGAGAAAATGTGCCGGTCATTTGGTTATAGAATTCACTGATATAAAATTCGCCGACGCCATTGATGAGAAACGAACCGGCGACTGTCATCAGGGCCAGAATCAGCAGCACCATGATGAGCACAAGTTTCATGCGTAGAGAGCGCACAGCCTGGCCCTCCTTCCGAAAACATTAGGATTCGCTGAACAGGTAGCCAACGCCGCGGCGTGTCAAAATCCAGCGCGGCTGGCCGGGGTCATCCTCGATTTTTTCCCGCAGACGGCGAATGGTGACGTCAACGGTGCGCATATCGCCGTAAAATTCATAGTTCCAGACCCGTTTCATCAGTTCCTCCCGGGAAAAGACCAGACCGGGCGAGGACATGAAGAATTTCAGCAGGTCATATTCTTTCTGGGTCAGCTCCACTGGCGCGCCGTTTTTGGTGACCGCGCAGCTGGCAGGATTGAGCGCAAGCGTTTCGTGGGTCATCACTGCGCCCTTGCCGCCGGTGGCGTCAATGATGCGGCGGCGAATGTTTGCCTTGACGCGCGCCATCAGCTCGCGCATGGAAAATGGCTTTGTGATATAGTCGTCTGCGCCGGATTCCAGCCCAAACACCTTGTCGGACTCCTCCTCGCGCGCGGTCAGCATAATGATCGGCACGGCGTTGGACTCCGCGCGGAGCACCTTGCAGATTTCAAAGCCGTTGCGCTTGGGCAGCATGACGTCCAGTAAAATGAGATCCGGATCCGCGCTGCGCGCGAGCGCAAGCCCGGCGTCCCCATCGAGCGCTTCGCAGGTTCGATAGCCCTCTTTTTTTAGGTTAAATTTCAAAATCTCGACAATGGCGCGTTCGTCCTCTACAATTAAAACCGTCTTTTCCATTCCATGCGCCTCCCTCTGTGCGTGGTAAGTGTGGTACGCTCATTTGCGCGCGGTATCCTCTATCCGTAGGATAACCGCGTTGATTGTGGCTATGATAGCATGATGAAATCATGCTATCATAGCCGCCAAGCGGCTGTGATATGCGCATTTTGGCGCTCTGCGCCAAAGCGCTTAAGATTATTGTAAGGCCATCTGCTGCCTGCAAGCGGCAGATGGCCACTTTGCGGCTATTATAGCACATGCGATGCTTTCTGTCACGTATTGTAAATGGGTGCAAGCACGGATAAAACAACAAAAAGATGGCAGGTACTTGCGTACCTGCCATCTTTCACCTCATTGCCTTGCGGCAAGAGAATGATTATTCAGCTTGTGGCCAAATCAATCGGTTGAAGCTTGTAACTTAGTTAACCTCGGTGATGCTGACCAGGATGACTGCGCCGTCATCATAGAAAACATTCGCGATAACTTCGGTAACAGCGTTCTTCTCGATTGCGGTCTTCAGCTTGCTGACGGAAGTGATCTCGTTGGTGTACGGATCGCCGTCGCGAGTGGACTTGCCGCGCTCGTCCTTGATGATGACGTTTGCACCAAAGTCAACGTCCGGCATGGAGACAGTGTAAGTTGCACCCTTGTAGGAGTCAACAGACAGCTGGTTGTTGTTGATGGAGGAGAGGGTTGCGCCAATGGCGTAGCCGGTCTCGCCATCATACTCGCCGCCGTTCTTGGCGATCTGAGCAGCGATGTCATCAGCAGCCTCGGCAGCGTCGAGGGAGTAGATGCCGTCGTCGTCGACAGTGTAGGTGTAGAAGCCCTTAGCAGGAGCCTTGTCGGAATCAACAGTCTTGGTCTCGACAGTGCCGGTGCCATCGGTAAAGCGCAGCTCAACTTCCCAGCCGTCGCCGTTCTTGACGGAGGAAACATCAGCAACGTAGACATAATCGCCGGAGTTAGCAGCGGTCTTGAAGTCGCCGGAAATCAGAACCACGTAAGCGGCAGTGTAGGAAGTGCCGGACTTGGTGGTCACGGTGATTGCGGAAACGTCGGTAGCCTTGATGCTGGTGCCGCCGGTAACGGTGGTGACGTCGATATCATCGCCGGTATCCTCGACCTTGATGTACTGGGTAGCAGAGTTCAGGTAAACCTTCTTGCCGCCAACCTTGACGCTGGAGTCGGACTTCTTCATGTCGTCGCCGATTGCGCCGGTGTAGACATAGTAGTCATCGTCTTTTGCGTCCTTGTCGGTGTACTCTTCGATCCAGAACTTGCCGTTGTCAGACTTCGCGTCGGAGGACTTGGAGCCGTCCTTGTCGGTGAAGGTGTACAGGCCAGCGATCTCAGTGTGCAGAACCTTGGTGGTGTCGTCAATCTTGGCGACCAGTGCGGTAGCTGCATCCTTCTCCAGCTTGATCTCGGAGACGGCGCCGTCTTCCAGCTTAACAGCCTGTGCATAGTAGCTATGCGTGTTGTAGTTGCCGGAGGTGGTGTGCAGGATGCCGGTGACGTAGTAAACGTCCTTCAGATCCTTGGTGGAGGACTTGTCGATACCAACGACGTAGCCGTAGGAGTCAACGTAGACAGTGTAAGTGTCGTCCTTGTAGTTGTAATCCGGAGCGGAAACGCCGCCGGCCAGCTGGTAAGCAGTGCCGCCGATGGTGACAGATGCCTTGGAGCCGGTCTTGGAAGCGGTAACGGTGTTCTCAACAACCGTTGCGACATGGGAAGCCAGGACGCGGTCGGAGGATTCCTTCAGTGCGATTGCAATGACGGTATCCTCGGTGTAGGTCTTGGCGTCAAAGCCGCCCAGAACTTCATCGTCATGATCGTCATAAGCATCGTAGTAGGTGCCGCCGATGCCGTTGCCGTCAACGTCCTTCAGGTCGATGGAAACAGAAGCGCCCTTCTTGGTGTAGGTGCTGCTGAGATCATCGTCGATGGAGTCGATCTTGGCATAGGAGTAACGGGTAACGCAGATGGTCTCGTACTCGTCGTCGCCATTCTTGAAGACTTCGATGTAGTCGCCAGCTTTGAAGGTGGAAGCCTTGGAAACAGTCGCGTAGTTGCCGGAGACTGCTTCGTCGCCGTTCACGTAAACGGTGATGGTGTCAGCAAAATCCTTCTCATCGTAGTCGAAGAAATCGCTATCGGTGAAGATGGTTGCGTTGGTCTGGCTGCTCTTGTTCAGCGTCAGAGTGTCGTCAGCTGCGTCGGAGTAGGTGCCAATGGTGTCACCGTCGTTGACCCACTTGGTGCCCGGGCGGCCAAACTTGTCAGTCTTGCCTTCCTGTGCCTTGAGGTCGGTGAAGTACTTCTCAGCGAACTGCAGGTACTTGTCATCATCGATGTTGCCATCATACTTGTTGGCAGCAACGTCCTTGGCCTTGGTGTTGCCAACGGAGATGGTAGCGCCGTTCAGGCTGATGTTGGTGGTGGAGTCATACTCGACCATGGTAGCCTTCAGGGTGTTGAAAGCCATCTGGGCTGCGCTCTGACGGGACAGAGCGGAGGACAGGTTGGAAGCGACGTCGTCGTCCAGAGCGATGTCCAGAGCCAGCTTGGCGGTGTTGACTGCCCAAGAAGAACCGGTCAGGTTCTGGATGGCCGGATCATAGCCCAGTGCGACGAGCAGCATTTTTGCAAACTGCAGGCCGGTCAGCTGAGCGGTCGGGTCAAACTTGCCATTGCCAACGCCGGCGATGATGCCTTCGTTTGCGCAGTAAGCGATGGCGCCTGCGGACCAACGGTCAGAAGCAACGTCGCTGTACGGAGCGATGGTGGTGACCAGCTTATCAGCTGCGTCCTTGCCCATCAGCATGTAGGTGAGGATCTTAGCAGCCTGCTCACGGGTCAGCGTGGTAGTCGGCTGGAAAGAACCATCGGTGAAACCGGAGATAACGCCGATTTCGCTCATGACGTCAACAGCTTCTTTGTTTGCAATGGAGCCGTTGTCGGTGAAGTCGGATGCACTTGCAACGATGCCGAAGCTCATCATCATGGCAACGACGAGAAGCAGTGCAACAACCTTCTTCAGATTTTTCATTGAGGTTTCCTCCTTTTAATTTTGCATCTCCAATGGAGATGCCTTGTCAGTTTGCAGCGGCGGAGGAGCAATTTCATCTCTAGCACACATACCGTGGCTAGCCTTTCCCGTATCTGTGCTGGGGGAAGCTGCCCTCTTAACTGCATGATAAATATACATCATTGGGTTTTCAACGTCAATCGTTTGGCGGGATCTTTAACATAGTTGTAATATTGCCGTCACACGGCCGCACCGCCGCAGCGATGGTACGGTCACCGCACCAATGGCCAAAAAAAGATACATTATTATAATAAGCGCTTTGGCCGGGGCGCCGGAAGGCAATCAGTGATCGCGGGAGACGAGATAGTCTGCGAGCGCTTCGAGAAACGCTGCGCCCTGGAATGGGGAAAGCGCTGCTTTTGCCCCGTCCGTCAATTGGCGGATGGTTTGACGGCACCGTTCCATCCCCAGCAGCGAAGGAAAGGTGCTTTTCCCTGCCGCAGCGTCCGTTCCCACCGACTTTCCCAGCACGGCCGCGTCGCCCTCAATGTCCAGCATATCGTCCCTGATCTGGAATGCCAGACCGATGCCGGACGCATAATCGCGCGCGGCGGTCAGGGTCGCATCGTCGGTTTTGCCTGCCGCGATGCAGCCAAGCTCTGCCGCCGCGCGAATCAGACATCCGGTTTTCAGCTGTTGCAGGCGCATCAGCCGCTCGAGCGAAATGGCCTTTCCCTCGGAGTCCATGTCGATGATTTGCCCGCCAATCATGCCGTCCGCGCCGGCGTTGTCCGCCAGACAAAACGCCGCCCGGCAAACCGCTTCCGCGCCGAGATGTCCGGTATAGGCAGGGTTCAAAATCGTTTCATAGGCGCGATTGAGCAGGCCATCGCCCGCCAGCAGCGCGGTGGCGTCGCCATAAACCTTGTGATTGGTGGCTCTGCCCCGGCGAAGGTCGTCGTTGTCCATGCAGGGCAGATCATCGTGAATCAGGGAGTAGGTATGTACCATCTCAATGGCGGCTGCAAAGGGCGTGGCGCGCTCCGGTTCGCCGCCGCAGAGCGCACAAAACGCATAGACCAGCGCCGGGCGCAGCCGCTTGCCGCCGCCAAACACAGAATAGCGCATCGAATCGAACACCGCCGCATAGTCCGCTTCGTGGGCAGATTGCAGGTAGCGCCGCAGGGCGGATTCGACCTGCGCGCCGTACGCATTCAGCGTTGCTTCCACATCCATCATGTTTTTGCCTCCTAAAATTTTTAGCAATGGGTTACAGCGCTTCCGCCTGCTGCAGCCAGAGCGCGCTGACTGCGTCGGACGGCATGCGCCAGTCCCCGCGGGGCGAGAGCGTCACCGAACCAACCTTGGGGCCGTCCGGCAGGCAGCTGCGCTTGAACTGCTGGGTGAAGAACCGGCGATAGAACGTGCGCAGCCATTTGAGAATCGTTTCCCGGTCGTAGTCGCCGGCAAAGGCGCAGCTTGCCAGCCGGAACACCTTGGCGGGCGGGCAGCCGCAGCGAATCGCCTGATACAGGAAAAAGTCGTGCAGTGCGTACGGACCTACCAGATCCTCTGTCTTTTGAGAAATTTCGCCGTTTTTGGCCGGGAGCAGCTCCGGGGAAACCGGCGTGTCCAAAATGTCCAGCAGGCACGCGCGCAGCGCGTCGTCGCCGCAGGTATCGGCCATGTAGCGCACCAGATGCCGCACCAGTGTTTTGGGGATGGACGCGTTCACGCCGTACATGCTCATGTGGTCGCCGTTGTAGGTCGCCCAGCCCAGCGCCAGTTCGCTGAGATCGCCCGTGCCGACCACAAAGCCGCCGGCCTGATTGGCGAGGTCCATGATGACCTGCGTGCGCTCGCGCGCCTGCGAATTCTCAAAGGTAACGTCCAGTACGGCGGGGTCGTGACCGATGTCGGAAAAATGCTGCTGCACCGCCCGGGTGATGTCCACGACGCGCAGGGTGGCGCCAAGGCGCTCGGCCAAAATTTCCGCGTTTGAACGGGTGCGTTTGGTGGTGCCGAAGCAGGGCATGGTCACGGAAAGAATGTCCTTCCGGTCGCGGCCGCACAGATCCATCGCCCGCGCGGCCACCAGCATGGCAAGCGTCGAATCCAACCCGCCGGAAACGCCGATGACCACCGCGCGCGCGCAGGTGTGCTCGATGCGCTTTTTCAGCCCCAGACTCTGCAAATTGAAAATTTGCTCGCAGCGCTTGGCGCGCTGCGCCGCGTCCTGCGGCACAAAGGGCGTCTTGCCCACGGTGCGGGTCAGTGCGGTTTCCTCCGCCGCGCCGCCAAAGTAGATTTGGGTCACTGCGGCGTCGACGTTTTGGAACGTGCCCAGCTTGCGGCGTTCATGATCCAGCCGCTGGGCGTCGATTTCGCTGACAATCAGCCCCGAGGTGGACTCGGACTGCGCCAGAATGCTGCCATTTTCGCAGATGAGATCGTGACCGGTGTAGACCAAGTCCTGGGTGGATTCGCCGTCGCCCGCGTTGCAGTAGACGTAGCCGCAGACCAGCCGCGCCGACTGCCCGCAGACCAGCGCCCGCCGGTATTCGTCCTTGGTGACGGTTTCGTCGCTGGCGGACAGATTCAGAATGATGGTTGCGCCCGCCATCGCAAGGCCAATGGAGGGTGGGTTGGGTACCCAGAGATCCTCGCACAGCTCCACGCCCAGCTTGACCTCGGGCATGGCGCTGTGGCAGAACAGCAGATCGGTTCCAAAAAACGTCGGCGCGCCAAAGAGCATCACCTGCCGCGAGCAGACGCCGCTGCCGGACACAAAGTGGCGCTTTTCATAAAACTCGCCATAGTTCGGCAGATTGCGCTTGGGTACAAGGCCGAGAATTTCGCCGCCATAGACCAGCGCGGCCACGTTGTAAAGGCAGCCGTTCCATGCAAAGGGCAGCCCCACGGCCACCAGCAGCTCCAGCTGCTTTGTTTCCGCCGCCACGCGGGCGAGCGCGTCCAGCGCGCCCTGCAGCAGCGTGCGCTGGCCAAACAAGTCCTGACAGGTGTAGCCGGTCAGCACCAGCTCCGGGAACACGCACACCTTTGCGCCGCGCTGTGCCGCGTCGGCGGCCATGGAGATGACCTGCGCTGCGTTATAGGCAGGGTCGGCCACGTGGATTTTCGGCGTTGCCGCTGCGATTTTCAAAAAACCATCGTTCATGGATGCACTTCCTTTTGCCGCATAGGCTGCGGCTTGCATATTTGGAAGTATTATACCGCAAACGGCGGAAAAAGAAAACCGTCGGATGGAAATCCGCCGGAATTCTTGCCGACCCGGCCGCGCGGCAGGGGGCTTTGCTGCACAGATAGAAAGCCGGAAGGGGGAAAGAAAAAAGCCCGTCCGATTTCTCGGACGGGCTTTGGGGCATCATCAATCAGCGACGTAGGGCAGCAGAGCGATAGAACGCGCGCGCTTGATGGCAATGGTCAGCTGACGCTGATGAGCAGCGCAGGTGCCCGTTGTGCGGCGCGGCAGAATCTTGCCGCGCTCAGACAGATAGCGGCGAAGCTTTGCAGTATCCTTATAGTCGATGGTCGTAACCTTGTCAACGCAAAAGCTGCAGACTTTTCTGCGCTTGCGCGGACGACCCTTATCATTCGGGACCATAATCGTATCCTCCTATTCAGAATTGGTATCAAGCTGGGAAATCAGAACGGAAGCTCGGAATCGTCGTCTTCGAGCATGGCAAAATCAGAAGCGGGGGCTTTGGGCTGTGCCGCCGGAGCGCCATAGCTGCTGCCTGCCTGATTGTACCCGCCGGCAGAACCATAGGACTGGCTCGCGCCGCCCTGGTCATTGTCGCGCTTGGAATCGCCAAAGTAGACATTGTCCGCGATGACCTCAGCCGTGCGGCGCTTGTTGCCTTCCTTGTCAGTCCAGTTGCGGATTTGAAGACGACCCGTAACCACCGCCATGCGGCCCTTGGTGAAGTACTTGGAAACGAAATCGGCAGTGTTGCGCCAGGCAACGATGTCGATAAAATCCGTTTCGCGGTCACCGGACTCCCGGGCATCGCGACTGACGAAGTCGCGGTCGACTGCCAGAGAGAACGATGCAACGGATACGCCGCTTCCCGTGCGGCGCAGCTCGGGGTCGCGTGTCAGACGGCCCATGAGAACGATGTGGTTCAGCATGTGCGCGCCTCCTTATTCTTCGATGCTGGTGATCAGGGAACGCATCACGTTCTCCGTGATCTTCATCACGCGGTCCAGCTCAGCCGGAAGCTCGGGCTTGGATTCGAAAGTCATCAGGACGTAATACCCCTCGTTTTCATCGTTGATCGGGTACGCCAGGCGGCGTTTGCCCCACTCGTCAATGCTCATGAGAGTTCCTTCTGCTTCCACCATTGCCTTGAACTTTTCCACGGTTGCCTTGATACCTTCTTCATCGGTCTTGCAATCGATGATGTAGAGGAGTTCGTACTTTGCGGAAATCTTAGCCATGTTGTTTGCACCTCCTTTTGGACGTATGGCCGCCTGTCGCGCAGACGGCAAGGACTACCTGTCCTCTGGACAGGCTAAATTATTATATCGGATAAAGAGAGCTTTGTCAAACATTTCTTTCATAAAATGATGAGAACTGCAGCATAAAAAACAGCAGCAGTCAAAAACAGCTCCTTAGATTTGGCGAGGTTGAACATTTACATCGCCATATTTGCTGTGATATACTCTATACGAATACGATTGGGTAACCAATGACACTACCGATTGGGAGGAAATTTATTATGTCGAAAGCTGTTTTGGACAAGATTAAGGAAGGAAAGGTCATCGCGATTGTTCGTGGGATTCCGAGCAAGGACATTGTGAAGCTGGCCAACGCCATGTATGCCGGCGGCCTGAACTGCATCGAGGTCACCTTTGATCAGAGCAACCCCGCCGATTTCTCGGCGACGCTCGATTCCATCCGCGCCATCAAGGAGAATCTTGGGGATAAGATTTTCGTGGGCGCAGGCACCGTCATGTCCGTTGAGCAGGTTCATATGGCAGTTGAGGCCGGCGCGGAGTATATCATCTCCCCGAACGTGGACGAGGCTGTCATCAAAGAAACCAAGAAGCTGGACAAGGTTTCCATCCCGGGCGCAATGACCGCAACCGAGGCTGCCCTGGCTTACAGCTATGGCGCGGATATTGTCAAGATGTTCCCGGCAGGCGTGCTGGGCGCGGCCTATATTAAGGCCATCAAGTCCCCGCTGAAGCACATCCCGATGACCGCTGTCGGCAGCGTCAATCCGCAGAACTGCGCAGAGTTCTTCAAGGCCGGCTGCTGCGGCGTCGGCGTCGGCGGCAACCTGGTCAGCAAAAAGCTGGTGGACGAGGGCCGGTTTGACGAGATTACCGCAGTTGCAAAAGAGTATGTGGATGCGCTGAAAGATTTCTGATTGCAAAAGCATAAAACGCTGGATACAATCCGGAGAGGAATCTGTGAACATGAATCAATACGTCATCTATTTTGACTCCGGCACGACCAATTCCCGGGTTTACCTGCTCGATGAAAACTATCACATCCGCTTCACGGCCAAACGGCCGGTGGGATCTCGGGATTCCGCGATTGAGGGCAACAATCTGGTTCTCATTCGCGCGCTGAAAGAACTCTATGACGAGGTCTTTGCCAAGACCGAGGCCACGGAGGATCGCGTGCTGGGCATCTATGCCTCCGGCATGATTACAAGCCCCTACGGCCTGTATGAGATTCCGCATATTGTTCTGCCGCAGACGCTGGAGCAGTTTGCCCACAATGTCTATTGCTACCATGAGAGCAAGCTTTTTGACCGCGACATCTATCTGGTGCCCGGCATCAAGACGCTGGGCGACGATATTTCCTTTACCAACAACACCCGCGGCGAGGAAGTGGAGGCGCTTGGCGCCATCGACGATCTGAAGGCCATGGGCGCGGGCGGCAAGATCGCGCTGATTTTGCCCGGCTCCCATACCCACGTGATCTATGTGGAGGGCGACAGCCTGGTGGGCATCATTTCCAACTTCACCGGCGAAGCGTTCCATGCGCTGAAAACGGAAACCATTCTCGCGCCGGTGCTGTCCGTGGAAAACCCGGTCATCGACGCCGCCATGGTTTCCAAGGGCGCAAACAACCTGCTGCAGTTCGGCTTTTCCCGCGCAATCTACATTGCCCATGCCATGCGCATTTTCAACACCGGCACGGAAAATGAGCGCTATTGCTACGCCGAGGGCGTGGTAAACGGTGGCGTGCGCGAATCGCTGGAGTATTACTGCCGCAATGTCTGGAAGGACTGCCACGAGGTCGCCATCGTGGGCGATTCGTTCATGTATGATATGTTTCAGGCGATTTTTGACGGCAGCCCCTGCATTGATAAGGTGCACTGGCTTCCCGCCAAAGACGGTGTGAGTTTCGCGGCAAAGGGCATCCGGAAAATCCTGGCCTATCGCGCGGAACACAATCTTTAAGGAGAAATAGTTCATGAAAGTACTTGTTACTTCTCGTTCGTTCGGCAAGATCAATGATGTGCCGAAGAAAATTCTGGAAGACGCCGGTTGGGAAATGGTCAATCGCGGCACCAATTTTGACATGGCCGAGTTCGAGCAGATCATGCCGACGTTTGACGCGCTGATTATCGGTGCGCACGATTTCCCGTCGGAGCTGATGAAAAAGTGCAAAAATCTGAAGCTCATCTGCAAGCACGGCGCGGGTCTGGACAACATCCCGCTGGACACCTGCCGGGCGCTTGGCATTCCGGTGTGCAACACCCCCAACACCAACTCCAACGCGGTGGCGGATTTGGCCGTCGGCCTGATGCTGAACGCCACGCGCAATCTGGCGCGGTCTGACCGCGCGGTGCGCGCCGGACAGTGGAAAATCTTCATGGGTCACGATCTTTGCAACATGACCGTCGGCCTGTTCGGCTTTGGCAACATCGCCAAAAATGTCGCCCGCCGCCTCAAGGGCTTTGACTGCAAGGTGCTGGCCTATGATCCGTTTCTGAAGGATGTGCCGGCGGAATTTGCCGACTATGTCACCCTGACGGATAAGGAAGCGGTCGTCACAGGCTCGGATCTCATCTCCATGCACCTGCCGCTGACCGACGAAACCCGCAACATGATCGCAGCGCCGGAAATGGCCGCTATGAAGCAGGGCGCGTATCTCGTCAACACCTCCCGCGGCGGCACGGTCAATGAGAACGACCTGTATGACGCGCTGAAGTCCGGGCATCTGGCAGGCGCTGCCATCGACGTGGTGGAGCACGAGCCATGCACGCCGGATAGTCCGCTGCTGACGCTGGACAACTTCATGATTACGCCCCACATGGGCATGTATTCCGAAGAAGCGGTCGGCGCGGTCAGCCTGATCTGCGCAAAGAACGTTGCCGCGCTGTCCAAGGGCGAGCCGCTTTTGAATCGCGTAGTCTGATTTTTCAGCATAAATTGGGGCAGTCCGTACTTGACGGACTGCCCCAATTCCTGTATGATAGTCCCAGTTCCGAAAAGTGCATAAGACAGTTCGTAACCATCCTGTCTAAAAACAAAACTACGGAATCTGCCGCGCTTGCGCGGCAACTTGTGATGGGCGCTTTGCGTCCATTTTTTATTGCATTGGAGGAAAATCATGAAAAAAATCACAACCAAACAGCTCTCGCTCTGCGGCATCATTGCCGCGCTCTACGCGGTCATCACCGTGTCCACCTCGTTCATGGCCTATGGCCCGTTTCAGTTCCGCATCTCCGAGGCGCTTTGCATTTTGCCCGCCATCGTGCCGGTGACAAGCCTTGGCCTGTTTGTGGGCTGCCTGGCGGCAAACCTGTTCTCCACCGTTTCCACCATCGACGTGGTGATCGGCTCGGCCGCCACACTGATCGCCTGCCTGTGGACGGCGCGCTGCAAAAAAAGCTGGTTCATCCCCGCACCCACGGTGATTGTCAACGCAGTTCTGGTGGGGCTGGAGCTTGCCTGGGTCTATACCCCGGACGCATTTTGGAGCGGCTTTGTCACCATGGGCGCACAGGTCGGCTTCGGCGAGCTTGTGGTCATGTACGCACTGGGTCTGCCGCTGCTCACGTTTTTGCGCCGCAGCAAAACCGGCAACCGCCTCGCCGCCATGTGAGTAAGTGGGAACTTTTTCAGTTATAGTTCGTCTAATCGCCAAAGAATGGCGTTGGAGGGGAATTATGTATGAAAAAGTCGCGACATGCACTGCTTCTGGTGCTGGGGGGCTGATTGCACTATATTTTGGCGCGTTTTGCACAGATTTTATCCGTTGCAGCAATCTGAAGGAGCCGATTTTCGTTTTCGCCGGCGCCACGGCAGACGATGGCGGCAGCGGGCAGTATTATGGCATCGGGTATGTCGTCACCGTCCAAAAGCACATCACCGCAGAGGAAGGCAGCACGCTTGATGCGGTGGAAATGCGCATGTTCGGAAAGGTGATCGCGGCTGCGATATCCTGAGCCGTTACGCAGATTCATAAAGTCCCCGCCTTGGAAGGGCGGGGACTTTTCTATTCTCCGTCCGCCATGCGATAGCCCACGCCGATTTCGGTGAAGATGTAGGATGGCTCTGCCGGGTTTTCTTCGATTTTGCGCCGAATGTTGGCCATGTTGACCCGGAGAATCTGGTTGTTCCGCGTAGCGCCCGGGCCCCAAAGCTCCCGCAAAATGGCGTCATAGGTCAGCACCTTGCCGGCGGATTTTCCCAGCATGGCCACAATTTTATATTCGCTCTGCGTGAGGTGCACATCCTCGTCCCGCAGAAATACCAAGCGCTTGTCATAGTCAATGCGCAGCTCGCCCGTCTGAAAAACGCCGGATTGGGCGATGGATGCGTTTTCCGCGCGGGTGCGGGTGTGGCGCAGGGCGGTGCGGATGCGCGCGAGCAGCTCCGACGTGCCGAACGGCTTGGCAATATAGTCGTCCGCGCCCAAATCCAGCGCCTCCACCTTGTCTTTTTCCCGCATGCGCGCGCTCACCACAATAATCGGCATCTGCGACCATTCGCGCACCGCGCGGATGATGTCCAAGCCGTCCATGTCCGGCAGCCCGAGATCCAGCAGCACCAAATCCGGGCAGCGGGAGGTGATGAGGGTGTAGGCGCTGGCGCCGGTTTCGGTCACGAGCACCTCGTAGCCGTTGGTGGTGAGCACCGTGCTGATAAAGTTGGAAATGCTGCGCTCATCCTCGCAGATTAATATGGTGTCTTTTAACATGTTTCGTCCTCCAGAGGCAGGGTAAACCGGAATGCCGCACCGCCGCCCGCCACATTTTCTGCGCTGATCTGTCCGCCATGGGCATGGATGATGGTGGTGCAGACGGAAAGGCCGATGCCCATGTTGCGCTTACTGTCTGCGCCGCCGCTGTGCACAGCGGTTCCCAGATAGCCGCTGAAGAGCCGCGGCAGCTCCTTGAGATCCAGCCCCACGCCGTTGTCGATCACCGAAAACACGGCGAAGCGTCCCCGCGAAATTACCGAAACATTGATTTCAGAAACCGTCTGGCCATGCTCGGCCGCGTTTTCCATCAGATTGAGCAGCACCTGCTCAATGAGGATTGCGTCCATCGGCACCATGAGCAAGTCGTCCGGCACGCTGACATGGACAATCAGCCCAGGACATTGCTTGCGAAATTTTCGCACCGCTTCGCCCAGCACCTCTTCCACCGCCTCCGGCTGCTTCTCAATTTTGGCGTCCTGCCCCTCGATGCGGGTGATGGAGAGCAGATTTTCCACCATGCGAATCAGCCACTGAGTATCCTCCCGCGCGCCGGAAAGCAGCTTGGTTTTTGTTTCGCGCGAGAGCGCCTCGTCGTTCTCAAGCACCGTGTTGATGGTGCCGATGATGGCGGTGAGCGGCGTGCGCAGATCGTGGGACACCGCGCGCAGCAGGTTGGCTCGCATTTTCTCCCGCTCGGTTTCCAGACGCATTTTTTCATGCTCCTTGTTGCCGGAAACCAGAGTGCCCGTGCTGATGGAAACCACCAGCATGGTGAGAAACGTCAGCGGATAGCCGGCAAGGGTGAAGTTGAAGGCAAAATAGGGATAAG
>JAQUZL010000029.1 GCA_028691385.1 Oscillospiraceae bacterium | reverse complement strand
GTGATTTTCATAATGCGGTGAAACACCAATAGAGCACGCCATAGACGACGCTTGCACCGATTCCATAGACCAGAACCGGTCCTGCAATGGCAAACATCCGCGCGCCAACGCCCATGACCCAGCCCTCTGATTTGAATTCGATCGCCGGCGACACGATGGAGTTTGCAAACCCCGTCACCGGCACCAGTGTGCCCGCGCCCGCGATATTCGCAAGGTTATCATAAAGGTGCAGCGCAGTAAATGTCGCGCCGAGGAACACCATGGTGCCCGTGGTTGCAGAACCAGCATTGAGCATGCCCATCCCCATAGAGAGATACCAGTTCAGCAGCAGCTGACCCACCACGCAGATGAGTCCACCAATCCAAAATGCATTGATACAGTCTTTCCAGATCGGCGATTTCGGAGAAAGCCGCTTTACGTAATCCTGATACTCCTGCGGCGTCATATCCATGAAAAAAGTCCCCTTTCCCGGATAGTGTTTCCGGGAAAGGGGACGATCATTCACGCAATCAGACCAATTCGATGATGGCCATTTCAGCAGCGTCACCACGGCGCGGCCCGATACGGGTCACGCGGGTATAGCCACCCTTGCGCTCAGCATACTTCGGGGCAAGTTCCTTAAACGTCTTCTGTGTGACGTCCTCTTTGGTCAGGAAGCCCAGAGCCTTACGATAGGAGGCCAGGGTGTTGTCCTTTCCCAGAGTAATCATCTTCTCGGCCAAGGGCTGAACTTCCTTGGCGCGGGTGAAGGTTGTTTCCATCTTGCCGTTCTCCAGCAGAGTGGTGGTCATCGAACGGAGCATTGCCATTCTCTGATCGGTCGTTCTGCCAAGCTTACGAATACTGGGCATATCGATATCCTCCTTCGTCAGTTGTTGTTCGGATTCGTTGTATCTTCGCTGGCCAGGCTCAAGCCCATCATCGCCAGCTTGTTCTGGACTTCTTCCAGTGACTTTCTGCCCATATTACGAACCTTCATCATGTCCTCACCGGTCTTGGAAATCAGATCCTCCACCGTGTTGATGTTAGCGCGTTTCAGGCAGTTAAAGCTACGAACGGAAAGATCCAGCTCTTCAATGGTGAGTTCCAGCACCTTGTCACGCTTGGATTCCGGTTTTTCGACAACCGTGGAACTGCTTGCAACGGTCTCACTGAGATCGGTGAACAGCGACAGATGATCGGAAAGGATCTTCGCGCCAAGAGAAACAGCATCACGCGCAGAAATAGTGGAATCAGTCCAGACCTCCAGCGTCAGCTTGTCATAGTCGGTCATGTTGCCGACACGGGTATTCTCTACGGTGTAGTTCACTTTGTAGACAGGGGTATAAATCGAGTCAATCGGAATCACGCCGATGACTGTCTTTGCACTCTTGTTGCGGTCTGCCGGCACATAGCCGCGGCCATGGCTGAGCGTGATCTCCATGTTGAGAGATGCGTCCGGGCCAAGGGTGCAGATATGCAGATCCGGGTTCAGGATTTCGACATCGCTGTCAGCCTTGATGTCGCCAGCGGTGACTTCCTGCTCGCCGATTGCCTCAATATAAACCGTCTTTTTGCCTTCGCAGTGCAGTCTTGCAATGATCTTCTTAATGTTCAGCACGATCTCGGTGACGTCTTCCTTGACACCGGGAATCGTTGAGAACTCATGCTGTACACCAGCGATCTTAATCGAAGTCGCAGCGGTGCCAGGCAGGCTGGAGAGGAGGATACGTCTCAGGGAGTTACCCAGAGTCGTACCATATCCTCTCTCCAGAGGCTCAACGACATATTTGCCGTAAGAAGGATCATCTTTAGAATCGATGCACTCTATGCGTGGCTTTTCAATTTCTACCATGATCAAAACCCTCCTTGTATCCGCGGAATGTGGATTCCGCTGCTTTTTTCAGCTTGCCAATAACGAGGGTAAGACGTTACTTGGAGTACAACTCGACGATGAGGTGTTCTGCAATCTCAAAGTCAATATCGTCCCTTGCCGGCATGGACAAAACCTTACCGGTCAGAGTTTCCTTGTTCTTATCCAGCCACTTCGGTGCCGGTCTGAAAGCGTCTTCTTCCTTCAGTTTCTTGAAACGAGTGCTGGTAACGCTCTTCTCACGCACTGCAATCACGTCGCCCGGCTTAACCAGGTAGGACGGGATATCCACGGACTTACCGTTTACGGTGAAGTGTGCGTGGTTGACCAGCTGACGCGCCTCGCGGCGGGTCGAAGCAAAGCCAAGACGATAGATGGTGTTATCCAGACGGCGCTCCAAAAGGACCAGCAGCTCAACGCCGGTGTTGCTTTCCATGCGGGAAGCTTTCTCGTAATAATTACGGAACTGCTTCTCGAGGATGCCATAGACAAATTTGACTTTCTGTTTTTCAGTCAGCTGCGTTGCATATTCAGACTTCTTCGCACGGCGCTGTCCGCCCGGATTCTTGTTGGAAGTCTTGGAGTATCCCATAGCGGCCGGGGAAATGCCCAGCGTTCTGCAACGCTTGAGAACCGGCTGTGTATTTTTTGCCATTTCAGTTCCTCCTTCCAGAATCAGACGCGGCGGCGCTTCGGCGGACGGCAGCCGTTGTGGGGAATCGGCGTAACGTCCTTAATCATGTTAACTTCCAGACCAGCAGACTGCAGCGCGCGAATTGCGGCTTCACGACCCTGGCCGGGGCCTTTCACATAGACCTCAACGCTCTTCAGACCATACTCCATTGCTGCCTTAGCGGCAGTTTCAGCTGCCATCTGCGCGGCAAACGGAGTGGACTTTTTGGAACCACGAAATCCGAGGTTGCCGGAGGATGCCCAGGACAGAGCATTGCCTTCGGTATCGGTGATGGTAACCATGGTGTTGTTGAAAGAGGAGCGGATATGCGCGGCGCCCTTCTCAACAACCTTACGGTCGCGGCGTTTCTTCACTGCCTTCTTTGTATTCTTTGCAGTAGCCATTTACATATCCCTCCTTACTTCTTCTTGTTGGCAATGGTCTTCTTCGGACCCTTGCGCGTGCGTGCATTGTTCTTTGTGTTCTGACCATGCACCGGCAAACCTCTTCTGTGGCGGACGCCACGATAGCAGCCGATTTCAGTCAAACGCTTAATGTTCAGAGCAACTTCACGACGAAGATCGCCTTCGATCGTGTAAGTCTTGTCAATCTCTTCACGCAGGAGCGCTTCCTGATCTTCTGTCAGATCCTTCACGCGTGTGTCGGGATCAATGCCAGTCGTCTTAAGAATCTCGTTTGCACTTCTTCTGCCAATGCCGTAAATATAAGTCAAGCCGACTTCGACTCGCTTATCACGGGGCAAATCAATACCGGAAATACGTGCCATTCTTGTTCCTGCACCTCCTTTAACCTTGTCTCTGCTTATGCTTGGGATTTTCGCAAATTACCATGACTCTACCCTTGCGCTTAATGACCTTGCATTTTTCGCACATGGGTTTCACGGACGGTCTAACCTTCATAGTGATACCTCCACAATTGAGCGTAGTGCTCTATTTGCTTCTCCATGTGATTCTTCCGCGCGTCAGATCGTAAGGCGACATTTCAATTGTCACCTTATCACCGGGAAGAATTTTAATATAGTTCATCCGGAGCTTACCGGAAATGTGCGCCAGAATCGTATGTCCGTTGCCGATGTCGACGCTGAACATTGCATTCGGCAGTGCATCCGTAACGATGCCCTCGAGCTCAATTACGTCATCTTTTGCCAAGAATTTAACCCCCTTGGTCCTGTCTGATGAGCTTTTGACCGAAATCGGCCAAATCCCTTCGTAACTCGCTGTTGAGAACTTTTTCTCCTTTTCGGAGCTTTTCAGCGACTCTTGTGTCAACACGAGCGACTTGTTTGATATGCTTGATCTTTTTCCGTTTCGGGGACTCCATTTTTCTGCCGCGGCCATCGGCGTACAGAACGTAATCGTCCTGTACCTCCAGAACATAGAACAGGTGTTCCTGATCCCGTCCGGCCGTGGACATCACAATGTCCGCTGGGAAAATATCCATAATCACAGTCCCTCGTCGACAGTGAGGATTTCCGGCTTGCCCTCTGTTATCAGCACAGTGTTTTCATAATGTGCCGCAAGGGAGCCGTCACAGGTCACCGTCGTCCATTGGTCCTTGAGAACGCGCACATCGTACGCACCCGCGCAAACCATCGGTTCAATGGCAATGGTCATACCTTTCAACAGACGGGGGCCTCTTCCCGGTCTACCAAAGTTCGGCACTTCCGGATCTTCATGGAGATTCGCACCAACGCCGTGACCTACGAAACTGCGAACAACCGAAAACCCGTTCTTCTCAACATATGCCTGAACGGCATGTGAGATGTCGGAAACACGTCCTCCCTGTTTGACGAACTGCAGCCCTTCATAGAAGCTCTTCTCCGTGACAGCAATCAATTTCTTGGCTGCTTCAGAGATTTCGCCGCAGGCAAAGGTTGCCGCGCAGTCGCCATGATAGCCGTTCCACTGTGCGCCAACATCAACGGAAACAATGTCGCCCTCTTTCAGCACCCGGTCATCCGGAATGCCATGGATCACAACATCATTGATCGAAATGCAGGCACTGGCGGGAAAGCCACCATAGTGCAGGAAAGACGGCTTCGCGCCGTGGGATACAATAAAATCGTAAACCGCTTTGTCAATTTGCTTTGTCGTTACGCCAGGGCGAACCATGGATCCTGCCAGCGCTCGCGCGCCGGCGGTAATCCGGCCTGCCTTCCGCATAACCTCAATTTCACGGTCGATTTTAACGGAGATCATCTTATGCCTCCAGAGCTGCCATAATATCCTTCGTTGCGGCCTCGATCGGCTGGTTCGCGTTGATAATCTTCAACTCGTGCAGCTGCGAGTAGAACTCCTTCAGGGGTTCTGTTTCCGCATGGAAGGTTCTTAGACGGCTTTTCACGGTTTCCGGCGCGTCATCCTTGCGGATGGTCAGTGCCTGACCGCAGACATCGCAAATGCCTTCAAGCTTGGGAGGATTCGCGGTGATATGATAGCTTGCACCGCAGCCGGGGCACGTACGGCGCCCAACCATGCGGCTTTCAATCACATCATCGGCAATCTCAAGCGAAACAACGCGATCAAATTCGATGCCGGCATCCACCAGAGCCTGTGCCTGGGGAATCGTTCTCGGCATACCGTCCAGAATGAAGCCATTTTTGCAATCGTCCTTCGCAACGCGCTCTTTGACGATACCAACAATGACGTCATCCGGAACCAGTGCACCCTTGTCCATATAGGCCTTGGCCTGCAGGCCAACGGGCGTCTGATTTTTTACGGCCTCTCTGAGAATATTGCCGGTAGAGATCGTTGGGATACCCAGTTTTTCAGAAATAATATCCGCCTGGGTTCCTTTTCCGGCGCCAGGGGCGCCAAGAAGAATCAATTTCATTTCCTAATCGCCTCCGATTACTCCAAGAAGCCCTTGTAATGACGCATCATCATCTGAGCTTCCATTGCCTTCGTCGTTTCCAATGCAACACCGACCACAATGATAATGGAGGTACCGCCAATAGAAAGCGAGCTCAGGCCGGAAATACCGGAAACAATGATCGGCAGGACAGCCACAACACCGAGATAAAGCGCGCCAAAGAGCGTGATTTTCATAATAACCTTCTGAATGAAATCGGCAGTCGGCCGTCCCGGACGGAAGCCCGGAATAAACCCACCGTTCTTCTTCAGGTTATTTGCAATCTCGATCGGATTGTACTGCACAGCTGCATAAAAGTAGCTGAATGCGATGATCAGCAGGAAATAGAACACTGCATAAACAGCGCCGGTCGGTTCGGTGACTTTGACAAAAAATTTGCCAAAGGAGCCCCAGTTCGTGGTATTGCAGAAGGCCAGAATCGTGGCCGGCAGAGATGCAATGGACTGGGCAAAAATGATATGCAGAACGCCGGACATATTGACCTTGATCGGCAGGTGTGTGCTCTGACCGCCATACATCTTCCGGCCAACCACGCGCTTGGCGTACTGAACCGGCAGTCTGCGCTCCGCTTCCGTAACGAAAACGATCAGCGCAATGAGCAGCAGCGCACCAACGATGACCAGCAGCGCCGCATACCAGGCGATACCGCCATTGACGAGGTTGGTAACCATGGTGCTTACCATCGACGGCACGCGAGAGATGATCGAAGCAAACAGGATGATGGAGATACCGTTACCGATACCAAATTCCGTAATCTGTTCGCCCAACCACATCAAAAACACCGAGCCGGCAGTGAACGTCAGAACAATTACAGCGTAGTAAACAAATCCATTTTCGGTGAGAAGGTTGTAGTTCCGCAGCATGACTGTGTACGCAACGCCCATCAGCAGGCCAAGACCCAGTGTGGCGTAACGGGTGATCGCAGCAATTTTGCGGCGGCCTTCTTCGCCGCCATCCTTGGACAGGCGCTCAAGTGCAGGAATTGCAATGCAGAGCAGCTGGAGGATGATGGATGCGTTGATATACGGCTGGATTGAAAGTGCAAATACCGTTGCACGCGAAAATGCGTTACCGGACATTGCATTATACAGGCCGAGCACCGTGTTGGACAGGGATTCCTGGAAGTACTGACCCAGTGCAGCCACGTCAACATACGGTACGGGGATTGCGTTACCAGCTCTGTAAATCAAAAGAATAAACAGTGTGAAAAGCAGTTTTTTGCGCAGTTCGGGGATCTTCCAGGCGTTACGAACAACGGTAAACACCTCAGATCACCTCGTACTTTCCACCTGCCGCTACGATTTTCTCCTTGGCAGATTCGGAGAACGCTGCTGCTTTCACGATGACCTTTTTGGTGACGGTTCCGTTACCGAGAACCTTTACACCATATTCGCACTTGGAAATAACACCCTTTTCCAAAAGCACTTCCTGATCGACCACTGCGCCATCCTCAAAAGCATTCAGCGCTGCAAGGTTAATTGCAGTCAGGGGCTTTGCAAAGATGTTGTTGAAGCCGCGTTTCGGGATGCGGCGCGCAAGCGGCATCTGGCCGCCTTCAAACTGGGCGCGCACCTTGCCGCCGGAACGAGCTTTCTGACCCTTATGGCCACGGCCTGCGGTCTTGCCGTTGCCGGTACCGGTACCGCGGCCCTTGCGCTTGCCGATCTGGGTGGAGCCTTCAACAGGGGACAATTCGTTCAAATTCATCACTGGCACCTCCTTATTCCTCGGTAACCTTGACAAGATAGCTGATGAGAGCAATCTTGCCGCGGGTCTGGGGATTGTCGGGCTGGACGGTTTCCCGGCCAATCTTCGTCAGTCCCAGGGACTTTGCGGTTGCAATGTGCTTTTCAAGGCGGCCATTCAGGCTCTTGACAAGTTTGATCTTAACATTCGCCATTGTAATGTGCCTCCTTAACCTTTCATCTGCTCGACGGTCAGGCCGCGGACAGCAGCAACCTGCTCCGGACCGCGCAGCGCTTCGAGACCCGCCATCGTTGCCTTGACAACGTTCTGCGGGTTATTGGAACGCAGGCACTTGGTACGGATGTTGGTAATGCCAACCGCTTCCATGACTGCACGAACCGCGCCACCGGCAATAACGCCGGTACCTTTGGAAGCCGGCTTCATCAGAACGCGGCCGGCGCCAAATTCGCCGATGACCTCATGCGGAATGGTGGTTCCGGAGAGGGTGATCTTCTTCATGTTCTTCTTTGCATCGGCAATGCCCTTCAAGATTGCTTCGGAAACCTCCGCAGCCTTGCCCAGGCCAAAACCGACAGTACCCTTGCCGTCGCCAACGACGACCAGAGCAGCGAACTTCATGATGCGGCCGCCCTTGACGGTCTTCGCAACGCGGTTCAGGTAAACAACTTTTTCGATATACTCGGAAGCGTTGTCGTCTCTGCCTCTGTTATCTCTATTGTAAGCCATTTTGTTGTTTCCTCCTCCCGCTTAAAATTCGAGTCCGGCTTCACGGGCACCTTCGGCAACTGCTGCGACGCGGCCATGATAGATGTTGCCACCACGGTCAAATACAACAGTGTCGATACCCTGAGCCTTGGCACGCTCGGCGATCATCTGGCCAACCTTTTTTGCTGCCTCAGCATTGCCGGTAGCGCCTTCAAAACCTTTTTCAAGCGTGGAAGCGGCAACAAGTGTCTTACCCGCGACATCGTCAATGATCTGTGCGTAGATATTAGCATTGCTACGAAATACGTTCAGGCGAGGTCTCTCGGGCGTACCGGAAACCTTGCTGCGAACTCTCAGATGGCGCTTCATACGCTGCGCCTTCGTATCAGGCTTGTGAATCATGTTCGGTACACCTCCTTATTTCTTACCGCCGGTCTTACCGACCTTGCGGCGAATGACTTCATTTGCATACTTGATGCCCTTGCCCTTATACGGCTCCGGCGGGCGCTTGCTGCGGACTTCCGCTGCAAACTGGCCAACAGCCTGCTTGTCAATGCCATGAATGGTGATCTTGTTCTGATCGATCAGTTCAATGGTGATACCCTCAATTTCATCAACCGTAACCGGATGAGAATAACCGAGGCTCATGACGAGCTGCTTGCCAGTTTTCTGCGCACGATAGCCAACACCGTTGATTTCCAGTTTCTTCGTAAAGCCGTCGGTCACGCCGACAACCATATTGTGAACCAGGGTGCGGGTCAGGCCGTGCAGACTGCGGTTCAGCTTTTCATCGTTCGGCCGCGTCACATGAATCTCGCTGCCATCAACAGCGATGTTCATTGCCGGGTTCATTGTCTTGATCAAGGTACCCTTCGGGCCCTTCACCGTCACAACATTGCCCTCAGCAATGGAAACCTCAACGCCGGCCGGAATCGCGATGGGCATTCTGCCAATTCTAGACATACTCTGCTCCTCCCTTACCAGACAAACGCGAGGACTTCACCGCCAACATGCTCAGCGCGAGCCTTCTTGTCGGTCATGACGCCCTTGGACGTGGAAATAATGGCAATACCAAGGCCTCTCAGAACCTGCGGCAGTTCCTCGGAGCCGGCGTAAACGCGCAGGCCCGGCTTGGAAACGCGGCGAAGACCGGTGATGACCTTTTCCTTGTTGCCATGATACTTCAGTGAGATGTGGATGACGCCCTGGGTATTGCCCTCCGCCATCTGGAAAGACTTAATGTAGCCTTCCTCAAGCAGGATCTGTGCGATTGCCTTCTTCAGGTTAGAAGCGGGCACGTCGACAGTTTCATGCTTTGCAGTGTTTGCGTTGCGGATACGCGTCAGCATATCTGCAACTGGATCAGTAATTTGCATGGATGTTTGACCTCCTTATAAGGTTACGGGAAAACCCGTTATAATATCAGGGTATCAGGTGAATGCGGACAGCGAGGCCGCCCCATGTTCACCTGACTTCTGATACCTTTTACATTACCAGCTGGCTTTCTTAACGCCAGGAATCTGCCCCTTGTATGCAAGCTCACGGAAGCAAATACGGCAAACGCCGTAGTTCCGGAGGTACGCATGAGGACGGCCGCAGATCTTGCAGCGATTATAGCGGCGGCTCGAAAACTTCGGCTCCGCCTGCTGCTTAAGAATCATTGATTTCTTAGCCATTCTTCATTTCCTCCAATCAGTCTTGAAACGGGGCGCCGACCAGCTTCAGAAGCGCCTTGGCCTCTTCATCCGTCTTTGCCGTGGTGCAGATACAAATATCCATACCACGAATGGCGTCGATTTTATCGTAATCGATTTCGGGGAAAATCAGCTGCTCTTTGATGCCGAAGGCATAGTTGCCATGGCCGTCAAAGGAGTTGGGGTTAATCCCGCGGAAGTCACGAACACGCGGCAGTGCCACGTTGAACAGACGATCCAGGAACTCCCACATACGGTCGCCACGCAGGGTGACCTTTGCGCCAACGATCTGGCCTTCACGAACCTTGAAGTTTGCAACAGACTTGCGAGCCTTGCAGATCATGACCTTTTGACCGGTAATGGTCGCCAGATCACGCTCAATTGCCTCAACAATCTTGTTGTTGTCCTTTGCGTCGCCGCAAGCGCAGTTCACGATCACCTTATCGACTTTCGGGATCTGCATAACGGACTTGTACTCAAACTTCTTCAGCAGTGCCGGCGCGATCTCGGCATTGTACATTTCTTTCAGTCTTGCCATCAATCACACCTCACTTAAATCGTCTCGCCGCATTTTTTGCAGACGCGGCTCTTGCCACCGTCGGCCAGCATCTTGTAGCTGATACGGGTCGGCTTGTTGCACTTCGGGCAAACGAGCATCACCTTGGGAGCACGGATGGGGGTTTCCTTGCGGATAATGCCACCCTCTTCGCCCTGACGGCGCGGCTTCACATGATGTGCGCAAACGTTTACGCCTTCGACCAGGAGCTTGCCGGTTGTCGGCATCACTGCGAGAATCTTGCCCTTCTTGCCCTTGTCCTTGCCGGACAGAACAACTACGGTATCATTCGTTTTGATATTCATCCTGGTCCCTCCTCAAATGACTTCCGGAGCCAGGGAAAGGATCTTCATGAAATCATTGTCACGAAGCTCTCTGGCCACCGGCCCAAAGATACGGGTACCTCTGGGGGTTTTGTCATCTTTAATCAGAACGGCAGCGTTCTCGTCAAAACGAACGTAGGTGCCGTCTGTACGGCGAATGCCGCGAACACTGCGAACGACGACAGCCTTGACGACTTCGCCCTTCTTCACCGTGCCGCCCGGCTGTGCCTTACGAACAGAAGCGACGATGACGTCACCAATGTTGCCAAACTTACGCTTGGAGCCACCGAGTACACGGATGCATTTAATTTCCTTGGCGCCGGAATTGTCGGCAACCTTCAGATAGCTTTCCTGCTGAATCATATTTTGTTGCCTCCTTACTTCGCTTTCTCAAGGACTTCAACCAAACGCCATCTCTTGTCCTTGGACAGAGGACGGCACTCCATGACCTTGACGATGTCGCCGATGTTGCATTCGTTGTTCTCGTCATGAGCCTTGAGCTTGGTGGTTCTCTTCATAATTTTTTTGTAAAGCTTATGCTGTACGCTGTCTGCAATGCTGACCACGATGGTCTTGTCCATCTTATTTGAGACGACCTGACCAACCCTGGTTTTGCGGAAAGCTCTTGTTTCTTCACTCACTTGCGCTTACCTCCTCAGGCCTCAGGCCATTTCCTTTTCTTTCAGGATCGTTTTAATACGAGCAATGTCTTTTTTTACATTGACAATCTGCATCGGATTATCAAGCTGGTTGGTTGCGTGCTGCATCCGAAGGAAGAACAGATCCTTTTTCAGCTGCATCAGTTTACCTTCCAGCTCGGCAGTGGTCATCTCGCGAACTTCAACTGCTTTCATTTACTGTTCACCGCCATCCTCAGTCTCTTCCTTTGCAACAATCTTGCACTTAATCGGCAGTTTGTGCATAGCAAGACGGAGCGCCTCCTGGGCGACCTCCTCCGTAACGTCACCAATCTCGAACATGACCTTTCCGGTCTTAACAACTGCGACCCAATACTCGGGTGCGCCTTTACCGGAGCCCATACGACTGCCAAGTGCTTTCTTGGAAACAGGCTTATCCGGGAAAATTTTGATCCAGACCTTGCCGCCACGCTTGGTGTAGCGGGTCATGGCAACACGCGCTGCCTCAATCTGGTTGCTGGTAATCCATGCCGGCTCGCAGGCCTGAATGCCCCACTGGCCATAGGATACCGTGTTACCGCGGGTAACAGTGCCGGTCATACGGCCTCTGTGCACTCTGCGGTACTTTGTTCTCTTGGGCATGAGCATCAGCGAGCGCCCCCTTCCCTGCCACGGTTGTTATAGCCGCCGCCTGTACGGTTGCCACCGCGATCATTGTTATTGTAGTTGCTTCTCGGGCCACGGCTATTTCTGCGGTCGCCACGGTTATCACGGCGGTCGCGGCGCGGTGCCGGCGGCTCCGGGGTATTGGCACGCAGGGTACCGTTCAGAACTTCGCCCTTGTAAATCCAGACCTTCACGCCAACGCGGCCGTAGGTCGTGGCTGCCTCAGCGAAGCCATAGTCGATATCCGCACGCAGGGTCTGCAGCGGAATCGTGCCCTCGTGATAGGTTTCGCTACGGGCAATTTCAGCACCGCCCAGACGGCCGGCGCAAGAAACCTTAATGCCCTTTGCGCCAAGGCGCGTGGACTGCTGCATGGCCTTCTTCATTGCGCGGCGATGAGAAATACGCTTCTCAAGCTGCTGTGCAATGTTTTCAGCGACCAGCTGCGCATTCATGTCCGGGCTGCGGATCTCGACAATGTTCAGTGCGATGGAGCGGCCGAACTTCTTCTCGAGGGTCACACGCAGCTTTTCGATCTCCGTGCCGCCCTTGCCGATGACAACGCCCGGACGGGAGCCGTGGAGATTGATGCGAACCTTGTCTGCGCTGCGCTCGATCTCGATTTTCGCGATACCGGCGGAGTACAGGTTGCTTTTCAGATACTTACGAATGTTGTAATCTTCAACAATCAGATCGCCAACCTTCTCGTCAGAGGCGTACCAGCGGGAATCCCAGTCCTTGATGACGCCGACGCGAAGGCCGTGGGGATTAACTTTCTGTCCCATATTTGCCTCCTTACGCTTTCTCGCTCACAGCGATGGTGATGTGCGTCGTTCTCTTATTAATGCGGAACGCTCTGCCCTGTGCACGCGGACGCATGCGCTTGATGATCGGGCCGGGGTCTGCAACCGCTTTTGAAACGTACAGCTTTTCAACATCCATCGAGTGATTGTTCTCAGCATTGGCAATGGCGCTCTTCAGGAGCTTCAGCATGGGGTCAGAAGCTGCCTTCGGGACCTGAGAAAGAATTGCTGCTGCGGTTTTGATATCTTTACCACGAATCAGATCGCACAGGATCTTGACCTTGCGCGGGGAGATTCGCAGATAGTTCAGTTGTGCTGTTGCTTCCATATTCTGCATCTCTCCTTACTTCGAATTGGTGGTTTTGGAGCCGTTATGGCCTCTGAATGTTCTGGTCGGAACAAATTCACCCAGCTTGTGGCCAACCATATCCTCAGTCACATAGACCGGGACATGCTTGCGGCCGTCATGGACGGCAAAGGTATGGCCGACAAAGGACGGGAAAATGGTGGAGGATCTGGACCAGGTCTTCAGCACTTTCTTTTCGCTAGCTGCGTTCATTGCATCGACGCGCTTCAGAAGCTCCGGTGCTGCGAACGGGCCTTTTTTAATGCTTCTGCTCATTTCCGTTCCTCCTTACTTAACATTTCTGTGCTTGACGATGAACTTCTCGGTCTTGCACTTGGTCTTACGGGTCTTAAGACCCATAGCCGGCTTGCCCCACGGGGTCATCGGGCCTGCATGGCCAACCGGGCTCTTACCTTCGCCGCCGCCGTGCGGATGGTCATTCGGGTTCATGACAGAACCGCGGACCGTCGGACGCCAGCCCATGTGACGCTTGCGACCGGCTTTGCCGAGCTTCACGTTCTCATGGTCGATGTTGCCGACCTGACCGATGCAGGCGCGGCAGATGGTGCGGATATAGCGAACTTCGCCGGACGGCAGTCTGACCTGCGCCATATCGCCCTCTTTTGCCATCAGCTGAGCGGACTCACCTGCGGCGCGAACCAGCTGGGCGCCGCGACCCGGGTTCAGCTCAATATTGTAGATGATCGTGCCAACGGGGATGTTGGAAATCGGCAGGCAGTTGCCCGGCTTGATATCCGCAGCCGCAGAGGAGATCACCTGATCGCCGGCCTTCAGGCCGACCGGTGCAAGGATGTAAGCCAGTGTTTCATCCTCGTACTTGATCAGCGCAATGTAGCCGGAGCGGTTCGGGTCGTACTCGATACGCACAACAGTTGCCGGCATATCCATTTTGTCGCGCTTGAAATCGATGATACGATACTTGCGCTTGTTGCCGCCGCCGCGATGACGGACGGTAATGCAGCCATAGCTGTTGCGGCCGGCATTTTTCTTGACCGACTCAACAAGGCTGCGCTCAGGCTTAGCCTGCTTATCTACACCGTCGAAGCCGGAAACAGTCATGTTTCTGCGGGACGGCGTATAGGGCTTGAAAGATTTAATCGCCATTTTGCATTACACTCCTTACTTCCGGATCAGACGACGCCTTCAAAGAACTCAATGGTCTTAGAGTCTTCGGTCAGCGTAATGATTGCCTTCTTAATGCTTGCACGGCGGCCCTCGGGATAGCGGCCGGAGCGCTTCAGCTTACCCTGAACGTTCACGGTGTTGACCTTGCAGACCTTTACGCCGAAGATTTCTTCGACAGCCTTTGCGATCTCAACCTTGTTCGCGGTCTTGGCAACCTGGAAAACGTACTTCTTATCTTCTGCGCCAGCCATGGACTGTTCGGTGATCATCGGCTTCAGAATGATGTCATATGCAGTAGCCATTATGCGAACACCTCCTCAATCTTGGTAAGGGCAGCTTTGTCAATGACCAGGTTCTTGGCATGCAGGATGTCATAAACGTTGATCAGGTTGGCAAAGGTGGTGGTAACGCCCGGAATGTTGCGGGCGCTCTTGACGATGGTCTGATCCGGCTCAGCGGTCACAACCATGGTCTTGCTGTCGCATTTGACTGCGGACAGGAACGAAACGAAGGTCTTGGTCTTAACCTCGTCCATTTTCAGGGCATCGATCACAAGGATCTCGCCTGCGGCAGCCTTGGCGCTCAGTGCGCTCTTCAGTGCCAGACGCTTGACCTTCTTGTTGAGGACATAGCCGTAATCACGGGGCTTCGGCGCAAAGACGATGCCGCCATGGGTCCACTGCGGTGCACGGGTAGAACCCTGACGTGCGTGGCCGGTGCCCTTCTGGCGCCACGGCTTGCGGCCGCCGCCGGAAACCTCGCTGCGGGTCAGGCTGCTTTGGGTGCCCTGACGGGCGTTTGCGAGGTGATTCTTGACTGCGTCATGAACGACGGACTCGTTCGGCTCAATGCCGAAAATGGCTTCGGAAAGCTCGATCTCGCCGACCTGTTCGCCTGCCATGTTAAAAACAGAAGCTTTAGGCATGATTCAAACTCTCCTTCCTTAGATTTTGGCGGAAGCCTTCTGCGGATTACGACCGGAAGCCTTCTGCGGGTTGTTGCTGATACGGACGTCTACGCTCTTCGCGCGAATGGTCTTAGCAGTGTTCTTGATGGACACAAGGCCGCCCTTGGGGCCGGGAATGGCGCCGCGGACAACGATCATGTTCAGCTCTGCATCGACCTTGACGATGTCCAGGTTCATCACAGTCACCTGGTCAACGCCCATCTGGCCTGCGCCATGATGACCCTTGAAGATCCGGCTCGGGGTGGAGCTGGAGCCCATGGAGCCTGCCTGGCGATGAACCGGGCCGCCGCCGTGGGTCATCGGGGTACGATGGCCGCCGCAGCGCTTGACCGGGCCTTGATAGCCGTGACCCTTGCTGATGCCGGTCACGTCGACCTTGTCGCCCGCCGCAAACGTGTCTGCCTTGACCTCGTCGCCGACATTCATGTTGGCCGCGCCGGCCAGGCGGAATTCTTTCAAAAACTTCTTCAGATCAGTGCCGGCCTTCTTCTGGTGACCCAGTTCCGGTTTGCTCAGCTTGGACTCTTTGGTGTCCTGATAGCCGAGCTGCACTGCGGTATATCCGTCATTCTCTTCGGTTTTCTTCTGGACAACGACACACGGACCGGCCTCAATGACCGTAACCGGAATCATATGACCAACTTCATCGAAGATCTGCGTCATACCGACTTTTTTGCCGATGATGGCTTTTTCCATTTTTATGGTTCCTCCTTGTAGGCTATTGGTCGGGAAACATGCCGTGTTGGGTTCGGTATTGGTTTGCCGACATGACCCATCCGCCTCGCAAGATAGCGGATAAAGGGTGCTGACAATAATAGGGTGGATGTGTTACAGCTTGATCTCGATCTCGACGCCGGCCGGCAGCTCGGTGCTCATGAGCGCCTCGACCACTTTCTGGCTCGGGTTCAGGATGTCGATCAGGCGCTTGTGGGTGCGGCGCTCGAACTGCTCGCGGCTGTCCTTGTATTTGTGCACAGCACGCAGGATGGTGATGATTTCCTTCTTGGTCGGCAGCGGAATCGGACCGGACACGGTCGCGCCGTTGCGCTTTGCGGTTTCGACGATTTTCTCCGCGCTCTGGTCGATCAGCTGATGATCATAGGCCTTGAGGCGAATGCGGATCATTTCTTTTGCCATGATGGGTTTCCTCCTTGATTTCGTACTCAGTACGTTGTTCTGGGTACGGCCGAAATGCTGTACGCTTATCCGTGCATATCATTCTTCGGGTATGGAAAAAGGCCGACTAATGCCGGCCGTCCGCCATCCCACAGCGATATACGCTGCTAACAGCATCTCACAGCCGCCCGATTGTGCAAATCCGCAGATTTGCCGGACATACTCCCCGCGAGTTACCGGCCCGAGGCCGCAATCTCCCGGTTCATCGCAAAATATGTTCACGAATGGAAACATACCTGAGTTATGATACAGGAAATCCCCCTTGATGTCAAGGGGGATTGCGGAATTATTCATAATTTTTCTGCTGATTTTTTTGCGTTTCCGTCTTTTCCGTCACGGCTTAATAGGCGACGCCCCAATAAATCATTTTCTTCGCCGGTTTTCCGCAAATCGGGCAAACCGCGCCGAGATTCTCCTGCTCAAGCGGAATGCAGCGGGAGGACATCCCTGCGCGCTCCTTCATGGCGATCTCGCACGCTTCCTCACCGCACCACATGGTCTTGATGAAGCCGCCCTTTTCCTGCTGCAGCTGCTTTGCCTGCTCCAGTGTAGACGCGGCATAGGTGTGCTCGGTCAGGTTCTTTGCCGCCTGGTCATAGAGATTCTGATGCACGTTCTCAAGTAGCTGCGCCGCCACATTCTCCAGCTCGGCCAGCGGCACAAAGGTCTTTTCGCCGTTGTCGCGGCGCACCATGACGCACTGCTCCTGCGCCATATCCTTCGGGCCGATCTCCACGCGCAGCGGAACACCCTTCATCTCATACTCGGCGCACTTCCAGCCAAGACTGTTTTCGCTGACGTCGATCTTCGCGCGCAGGCCGGCCGCCTTAAGGCGGTCGCAAAGTGCGCTCGCCGCTTCGATGACGCCCTGCTTGTGCTGCGCCACCGGCACCACGATCACCTGAATCGGCGCGATCTTCGGCGGCAGCACCAGCCCGTTGTTGTCGCCGTGGGTCATGATGACTGCGCCAATCAGACGCGTCGTCGCGCCCCACGAGGTCTGATAGGGATACTGAATGGTGTTGTCCCGGCCGGTAAAGGTCACATCGTAGGCACGGCTGAATTTATCG
>JAQUZL010000028.1 GCA_028691385.1 Oscillospiraceae bacterium | reverse complement strand
GCCCTTGAAGATGTCCTTGATGACCACGATGACCACGACAACACTGATGGCGCTGACGACGCCGATGACCACGACGACGCTGATGACCACGACGACACTGATGACGCTGACGACGACGATACCGACGACGCTGACGACCACGACGACCGCGACGACACTGATGACGCTGACGACCACGATGACCACGATGACGCGGACGACGACGATACCGACCACGACGATGACACCGACGATACCGACGACGCTGACGACACCGATGACGCGAATATTGATGACTGATATGATATAAAAACAAGGTGGACAGTGCTTTGAAGAACGGAGTACAGGATCTATGCTATTATTTTTGTCTGTTGTAACAGCAACCGACCAAGTTGCCGAACAGTGCCCCGTCATCGACGAGGCACTGTTTCCGCTGATCGGAAATGGCGATATCAAGGCCTTTGAATTGCTGTACCGGCAGAGCGAACGGGCAGTATATGCCTTTGTGCTGTCGATTCTGCGCAATCCGGATGCCACCTGTGACATTGTACAGGATACCTATGTACGAGTTCGAAGTGCCGCGCATCTTTATAAGCCTCAGGGAAAGCCTCTTGCATGGCTTTTCACCATTGCGCGAAATCTCTGCTATAACAGCAAAAGACAAACAGCAATGATTTCCTTTGACGAATACAATCTGGAAAATGATCGGATCTTTTCCTGTGTATCAGATTATGAAGATCGAATCGTTCTGACAGAAGCCCTCAAAATATTGAACGAGCTGGAGCGCAAGGTGATATTTTTGCATCTTGTGTCCGGTCTTACCCACAAAGAGATTTCATTGAGCATGAACCAGCCGCTTTCGACGGTTCTGTCAAGATACAACAGAGCGCTTCGCAAGCTAAAAAAGCATTTGCTGGAACAGGAGGTATTTGAAGAATGGAGGACAAAATAAAAGCTTCCCTGTGTCGCGCTGTTTCCATGCTTCCGCAGCCTGATTTTGATACCATTTGTGCCATTCCTGTTATAAAGATGACCGAGCACGACGATATCACAATGCAAGCAAACAACGCATTGCTCGTATTTCGTAAAGTCATCACCTATGCTTCCGCTGTGGCGGCTATGCTTGTGCTGTGTTGTTGTGCTTATGTTTTTCAATATGCCAGTCCCATCAGCTTTATTGAATATAGTGTAAATCCTTCTTTTGAAATCTCTGTCACTCGTGCCCAGACGCTTTTCGAAATCACCCCCAAAAACAAAGATGCTGCAGATTTTCTGGTTGGGCGCAGCTACAAGGGCTGGAATATCGAAAAGGCGGTAGAATCCCTCACGCTGTCTATGATTGAGGAAGGTTTTTTGACCGCCGAAAATCAGTTGATCAAACTTCGTGTTTCTGGCAAAAACGCGCAAACGTTAGAAACCTTTTTATACGCAGATATTGACACACTTCTGCGGGAAAGAGGCATCACAGCAACGATAAGCACCTCATTCACGCAGGATCCTCAAGTGAATGAAACGGTGCATACGGGGCCGCCTGCCTCTCCGCTGCCTCAAAATGAACCAGATCGTGGCGGACCCCCCCACCCCGATGACCCTGACGACACCAACGCCCCCAGTGACACCGATGACTCCGACGATACCGACGACTCCGATGACTCCGATGACTCCGACGACTCCGGCAGCTCCGATGACTCCGATGACTCCGACGACTCCGATGACTCCGACGATACCGACAACACCGACGACTCCGGCAGCACCGACGACTCCGACGACTCTGACGATACCGACAACACCGACGACTCCGGCAGCGCCGACGACTCCGACGACTCCGACGACTCCGACGACTCCGACAGCCCTGATGACACCGACGTCCCTGACGCCGCTGATGCGCCCGAGGATACGACGCACGATTTGGATTGACCCCAAATAGTCAAACGATTGAGGACCCAAAGTGCCTCTTCCATACATGGAAACAGCCGACAGACGCTCATCTTGCGCATCTGTCGGCTGTTTCTGTTTTGATCCTACCGTTTTTGGGCTTTCTGCTGAAATTATGTGCCATTCTGGATGCGGATACCCCATTTTGCAGTAGCAGGAAGGCGTTCTGCCGCAAAGTCAGAACTGCGCGGGCGCTTCCCCGATGGCGAGGCTCTGCGCCAGCTCCAAAAATCGCTGGGCGGCAGGGCCGGAAAGCGGCGCGCGCCACGCCATGGCGTAGGCAATCTCGGTGTCCAGCTCCGCAATGGGGCGCGTGTCCACCAGCTCCGGCAGTACGCCGGATACCGCCATGGTGGGCAAAATCGAAACGCCCAGCCCCGCGCCCACCGACAGCAGCACCGCGCGCACCGAGCCGGGGCACGCCGCGATGCGCGGTGTGATGTGGAACGCGCCCAGAAGATCCAGCACCTCCATATAAACGATGGGGCTTTCCTCCTCGGAGAGCAAAATGAGCTTTTCCCCCGCCAGCGCCGTCATGTCCGGCTCGTCCGGCGCCGCGCCCTTGGCCGTGACCAGACTGAGCGCGTCCCGATGGGTCACCAGCGTTTGCAGCCCCGCGCCGTCGGGCAGCTGATCCCGGGGCAAAAAATAAAAATCAAAATCTGCCGCCTTCAGTGCCCGCGCCTGCTCGCCGCCCGGCACAATGGCAAGCTCCACCGCCACCTCCGGGCACAGGGCGGCAAACTGCTGCAAGCACCGCGCGGGAAACACGCCGGAGGTGGCGTCGCAGGCCACCCGCAGCCGCCCGCCGCCCGCGCCGATGGCGTCGAGCACCGCCTGCGCCCGGGTGAGGGACTCGGTGATCTCCGCCGCGTAGGGCAGCAGCGCCTTGCCGGCCGCCGTCAGCTCCACATCCCGCCGCGTGCGGGTAAAGAGCGCCGTGCCGTAGGTTTTCTCCAAATCGCCGATATAACGGCTGATGGTGGGCTGCGAAACATGACACCGCCGCGCCGCTTCCGAGAAGTTCAGCGTCTTTGCCACCGTCAGAAAACATTGCAGGAGCATGGTTTCCATCCAAATTCCCCCTTGACGAATGATTTTGTCCTTGTTATAATTCAAGTATAGCATAAGGTTATTCGGAATGCAAATAATACTTGCGAAATTCTTCCGTTTTTGAATGACAGGAGGCAGCTATGGAACGCATCGTCATCACCGGCATGGGCGCGGTGACGCCGCTGGGCATCGGCGTGGCGGAATATTGGGAAAATCTCATCGCCGGGCGCTGCGGCGTGGGGCGCATCACGCGCTTTGACGCGCAGGCGCTGGCCGTGCAGATTGCAGGCGAGGTGCCCGCGTTTAATCCGGCAAAGCTGCTGCCCAAGCACCTGATTCGGGAAACGGACGCGTTTATGCAGTACGCCTTTGTGGCCGCGCAGGAGGCGCTCGCGGGCGCGGCGCTTTGCCCCGCCCGCACCGGCATTGTCATGGGCACCGGCATGAACGGCATCGCCACCATCGCCGGCACGCAGGACGCGCTCACCAGCGCCAGTCACAAAAAAGTCGGCCCGCGCTTTGTGCCGAAAATCCTCGGCAACATCGCCGCCGCGCAGATCGCCATCGCCAACGATATTCGCGGCCCAAACTATACCGTGAGCACCGCCTGCGCCTCCGGCGGCGACGCGGTGAGCATGGCGTGCCTGCTGCTGCGCGCGGGCAAGGCCGACGCGATGCTGGCCGTCGGCGCGGAATCGGTGCTGTGCCCGCTGGTGCTCTATTCTCTGTCCAACGCGCAGGCGCTCTCCCGGCGCAACGACGACCCGCAGCGCGCCTCGCGTCCCTTCGACGCCGCGCGCGACGGCATGGTCATCGGCGAGGGCGGCGGCGCGCTGCTGCTGGAAACCGAATCCGGTGCGCGGGCGCGCGGCGCGCCGATTTACGGCGCGGTGCTGGGCTGCGGCAACAATTCCGACGCGCACCACGTCACAGCGCCCCTTCCCTCCGGCGAGGGCGCGGCGGCGTGCATGCGTCTGGCGCTGGCCGACGCGAGGCTTTCCCCCGCCGACGTCGGCTATATCAACGCCCATGGCACCGGCACGCTTTTGGGCGATGTGGCGGAAACGCTCGCCATCCGGCAGGTGTTTCCATCGCCGCCGCCGGTCAGCTCCACCAAGGGCGCAACCGGCCATATGATGGGCGCGGGCGGCATCACGGAGCTGATTGCCTGCGTCAAAGCCATCGAAACCGGCATTTTGCCGCCAACTCAAAATCTTGATTCGCCGGGAGCCGGCTGTGATCTGGACTATATTCCAAAACAAGCACGTCATGCGGCCATTTCTGCCGCCATGTCCAATGCCTTCGGCTTTGGCGGGCAGAATTCCAGCGTGATCATAGGCGCCTGCAAATAGGCGCGCGGAAAGGACGTTTTATGCAATTTTACAAGCGCTTTGCCGATGAAACGCTGGACGAAAACGGTACGGTTACCGACTTCCGGCTGCACTACCCCGAAAACTTCAACTTTGCCTACGATGTGGTCGATACCATTGCCGCCGAGGAGCCGGAGCGCCGGGCGCTGGTCTGGTGCGACCCCACCGGCCGCGGCCGAATCTTCCCGTTTTCGGAGTTGAGCGAGCTGAGCAACAAGACCGCCAACGTCCTGCGCACCTATGGCGTGCGCAAGGGCGACCGGGTGCTGCTGATGCTCAAGCGCCACTATCAGTACTGGTATATTCTGCTGGCGCTGCACAAGCTGGGCGCGGTGGCCATTCCCGCCACCCACATGCTGACCACCGACGATCTGCAGTACCGCATCAATGCGGTGGGCGTGAACACGGTCATCGTCACAAGCGACGGCCCCACCGCCGACGCGCTCGACGCGTGCGTTTGCCCCACGCTGCGCACCAAGCTGATTGTGCGCGGCAAGCGTGAGGGCTATATCGACCTCGACCGCGCCGTCGAGAAGTCCCCGGCGGCGTTTTCCCGCGTCCAGACCCTCGCCACCGACCCCATGATGCTCTATTTCACCTCCGGCACTACCGGCCATCCCAAGGCGGTGCTCCACGATTTCACCTATCCGCTGTGCCATATCATCACCGCAAAGCACTGGCAGAATGTGGTGGATGACGGCCTGCATCTGAGCATTTCCGACACCGGCTGGGGCAAGGCGTCCTGGGGCAAAATCTATGGGCAGTGGCTGTGCGGCGCGGCGGTCATGGTCTATGACTATGACCAGTTCAGCCCGCGCAAGCTGATGGACATCATCCGCCGGTATCACGTGGACACGTTCTGCGCGCCGCCCACGGTCTATAACTATCTGGTCAAGCGCGGCATCGACCCGGAATCGTTCAAAAGCGTGTGCTATGCCGTGACCGCCGGGGAAACGCTGGATGGCTCTATCGCAAAGCTGTTTACCGAGCAGACCGGCCTTGCCCTGCACGAGGGCTACGGCCAGACCGAAACCACGCTGCTCACCGGCAATTTGGTGGGCATGCCGCCCCGGCAGGGCAGCCTTGGAAAGCCCTCGCCGCTGTATGACATTCGCCTGCTGAAGCCCGACGGCGCCTATGGCGGCCCCGGCGACGAGGGCGAGATCGTGGTCATCCCGAAAAATGGCGACCGCCGCCAAAACGGCGTCTTTATGGGCTACTGCGGCGACGACGAGGCGCTGGATACCGTCTGGCGCGGCGGCGTCTATCACACCCGCGATATTGCGCGGATGGACGAAGACGGTTATTATTGGTATATCAGCCGCACCGACGACGTGATCAAATCCAGCGGCTACCGGATCAGCCCCTCCGAGGTGGAAACGGTGCTGCTGCGCCACCCGGCAGTGTTCGAGTGCGCCGTCACGGGCGTGCCGGATCTCGACCGCGGACAGGCCATCCGCGCCACCATCGTGCTCAGCGAGGGGTACGAGCCAACCCGCGCCACCGAGATGGCACTGAAAAAATTTATGTCCACCGAGGCCGCGTCCTATAAGCGGCCAAAGCAATATGACTTTGTTTCCGAAATGCCGAGAACCATCAGCGGTAAGATCCGCCGTGTTGCGCTCCGGGAGGCAAAGTAACGGGAGGATCGCTTCTTATGGATTTCACCTATGACATCACCATGTTTCGCGAGGTGTTCGAAACGCAGTTCACCTGGCTTGGCGGCTTTGCGCGTAATGTGCGCCGCTTTGGCGACAAAACCGCGCTGTTTGACCCCGCCACCGGCCGCAGCTGGAGCTACGAAGCGCTGAACGCGGTCTGTGACCGGCTGGCAAACGCCCTGCAACGCGACGGCGTAACCCGCAGCGACGTGGTCATGTACCAGCTGCCCAACTCACCGGCGTTCGCGTTTTGCTATATCGCGCCGCAAAAGCTGGGCGCCATTAATTCCCCGGCGAACTTCAATCTCGCCCCCGTCGAAACCGCCAAGATTCTCGAGCACAACCACCCCAAGGTCTTTGTGTTCGACGCGGAATTCCGCGCCACGGCGGAAGCGGCGCTGCGCTTGAGCGCTTACCGGCCAAAGCGGGTTCTGATGGTGGCGGGCGCGGACGACGCGCCGCCCGCGCCGGGCGTCACGCTGTTTTCCGACTATCTCGCCGCCGCGCCGGACGGCCCTGTGCAGATGGCGCACACGCCCCACATCTATGACGAGGTGACGCGGCTTTATACCTCCGGCACCACGTCGCTGCCCAAGGGCGTGCCGCTGAACAACGTGAACGAGGTGCTCTCGGCGCACGATGTGATGATGAATTTTCCCCTTAATTCCACCGACCGCACCATGAATATGACCCCGTGGTTTCATCGCGGCGGCCTGCACGCCGGCGGCCTGACCCCCACGTTCTATGCCGGCGGCGAGGTGGTCATTCTGCGGTCGTTCAACCCCAGATTGTGTCTGGAATATACCGAAAAATACAAGGTCACCTTTCTCATCGGCGTGCCGGCGGTGCTAAGCATGCTGGCAAACACGCAGGAAAGGCGCGGCTATGACCTTTCCTGCCTGCGCGGTATCGTCACCATGGGCGCGCCGCTGGAAGAAGCGGCCTGCAACCGGTTTCATCAGGTGCTCACGCCCAACCTGTTCAATGGCTATGGCACCACGGAAACCTTTTGGAACACCTTTCTGCGCCCCTATGAGCTGCCGGAAATGGCAGGCTCGGCCGGGCGCGCCTGCACCGACGACGAGGTGCGCGTGGTGCGCGTGTTCAACGATCGCCGCGCCGAGCCGGAGGAGCTTGTCCCCGAGGACAGCCAAACGGTGGGCCAAATCATCATCAAGTCGCCATCCAAGTCCGCCTGCTCCTACTATCATAACGAGGAAATGACCCATCAAAAGTTCTATCAGGGCTGGCTCTATACCGGCGACCTTGCCACGTGGGACGACAACCAGTTCATCACCGTCTGCGGCCGCAGCGATGACATGATCATCTGCTCCGGCGAAAACATCTTCCCCGCGCAGATCGAGGAGGTGCTGAACAGCCACCCCAAGGTGCGCGAGTGCATCGTCACCGCCGTGCCGGACAAAACCCGCGGACAGGCCGTCGCGGCGTACATCATTCCGAGCGATCCCACCATCACCGTTGCGGAAATGATTGATTTTTGCAACCATAGCCCCGTGTTGAGTCCGTACAAGCGTCCGCGCTATTATCGGTTCGTGGAAGCGCTTCCCATGACTGCCACGGGAAAAAAGCAGCACTTCAAAATCAAGCAGCAGGCGGCCGAGGATCTCAAAAACGGCCTGCTTCGCCGCAGTTAAGGGAGGTCTTAGCATGGAATATGTGCCTTATCGCCGCCATGCCTATTATTATGAAACCGACCAGATGGCCATCATCCACCACTCCAACTATATCCGCTGGTTTGAGGAAGCGCGTCTGGACTGGATGACCCAAATCGGCTATAACTACCGCGAGATGGAAAAAACGGGGGTTGTTATCCCGGTGGTGGACATTTCCGCAAAATATCTGATCTCGGTGCGCTATGATGACGATGTGGACGTCACCTGCCGTTTGGTGCAGTTTACCGGCGTTCGCATGGTTTATGAGTACGAAATCCGCTTTTTGGACGGCCGCGTGGCCGTCACCGGTCGCTCGACCCACTGCTTTGTCACGCCCGAGCAAGCGCCGCTGTCCATTCGCCGCCGCCTGCCGGAGGCCTATGAGAAGATGAAATCCCTGGTCGAAGCGCCGACCATGTAAAACACGCCCGCGCGGCTCGGCCGCGCGGGCGTGTTTTCATCCGAAATCGTGCCGCGCGCCGCCGTTGCTGCCCAGCGCTTCAAAAATACAGACGATTTCTTCAATTTTTTGAAAACAGGCGTCATCTTGCAGCGTGTCGTCATTGAGCGCCGCCTTGATGGCCAAAAGTGCCTGATAACAGGCTGAATCAGACGGGCGCGCAGCGCGCTCGTCGCCGTATAAATCCAATGCAATCACCTCATCCTATGAATATAACGGAAATACCGTTAAAATGCAATACCGTTATTTCCGTTATGATTAAATGCACTCGAGGTGGTTTTATGCACGAGCGCATTCGTAATTTGAGAGAAGATCTGGATTTATCCCAAAAGGAAATGGCCGAGCTGCTGCATATTGCGCAGACGACGTACTCGGATTATGAACTGGGGAAAATCAATATCCCCATCACCATCCTAAAACAGCTGTCACAAATCCACAAAACCAGCATTGACTATCTGCTGGATTTGACCGAAGAAAAAGCGCCCTATCCCCGCACAAAATAGGCGCCCTGAATCGGTCCGTTGTCATTGACAGGCGGTACAGGGGAAGATTTTTCGCTTCGCCCTGAATGACAGGCCGGGAGGAGCGATTCTTTCCGCACACGGACGGACAACACGCCCGCGCGGCCGAGCCGCGCGGGCGTGTTGTTTACATCTGCTCCAACTTTCGGCACAGCGCGGGAATGTCGGACACGGAATCGGCAAACACGGTTGCCGATTTCAGCTCCTCGCGGCTGCCATAGCCGTACAGGCAGCCAATGCTCTTCAGGCCGTGAACCTCGCTCACCTTGAGGTCACCCGCGCGGTCGCCGATCATGACAAACGCGCCCGGCTGCTCGGCGGCGATGGCGCGGAAAATCTCCTGCTTGGGGATGCCGTCGTAGGCCTCGCTGCAATAATAGGCGGAAAACCACCGATCCATTTGGAAGCGCTTGCGCGCGGTCTGGTAATAGTCGATGCGGCAGTTGCTCAGCAGCACCAGATTGTAGCCTTCCTCCTTGAGCGCGCTCAGCGCCTGCTCCGTTCCGGGATACAGCTGCGCCTGCCCGGTGCAAAGGCGCTTGTCCAGATACGTTCCCAGCTGCTTTGCGCCCGCCCAGCGCTGCTCCTTTGTGAAGGTAGGCTGAAATTTGCGCCACATCTCATCGAGATTGACCCCCAGAAACTGGGTGATCTCCTCGGGCGGATAGTCCCGCGTGGGCGTGCCGTTCTCGCGCACCCACCGGCACACCTCGGCAAAGGCCTCCTGATAGATCAGCATGGTCTGATGCAGCGTGCCGTCAAAATCAAACATGAGTGTCCGGATGCTCATAGCTGCCCCATCAGATTGACCATTTCGATGGCGCTCAACGCGCAGTCATAGCCCTTGTTGCCCGCCTTAGAGCCGGCGCGCTCGATGGCCTGCTCGATGTTCTCGGTGGTAATCACGCCGAACAGCACCGGAATGCCGGCGTGCAGCCCCACCTGCGCGATGCCCTTGGTCACCTCGCCTGCCACCAAATCATAGTGGCTGGTGGAGCCGCGGATGACCGCGCCCACGCAGATGATGGCGTCATAAGCGCCGGAGTCCGCCATAGCCTTGGCCATGGTGGGAATTTCAAACGCGCCCGGCACCCAGGCGGCGGTGATATTGTCATCGTTCACGCCGTGACGAACCAAGCCGTCCACCGCGCCGTCGAGCAGCTTTTGCACAATAAACGAGTTGAATCGGGCGGCGATGATGCCGACTCGCATGCCCTCCCGGGCAACGACGTTACCTTCCAGAATTTTCATATTATTCCTCCTGTTTCACAGCTTGTGGGTAAACACGTGACCCATCTTGTCCTGCTTGGTTTTCAGATAAAACGCATCGAACTTCTGCGGCTCGATCTCAAGGGGCAGCCGCGCGGTGATCTCGATGCCGAAGCCGCTCAACCCATAGACCTTGTCGGGATTGTTGGTGAGCAGGCGCAGCTCCTTCACGCCCAAGTCCCGCAGAATCTGCGCGCCGATCCAGTATTCCCGCAGGTCAGCGGCGAAGCCCAGCTTCAGGTTGGCTTCCACGGTGTCATAGCCCTCCTCCTGCAGCTTATAGGCCTTGAGCTTGTTGATCAGGCCGATGCCCCGACCCTCCTGCCGCATATACAGTACCACACCGCGCCCCTCTTTTTCAATGGTTTTCATCGCGGTTTCCAGCTGCAGGCCGCAGTCGCAGCGCTTCGAGCCGAACACGTCGCCGGTCAGGCACTCGGAGTGGACGCGGCACAAAACGCCCTTGCCGTCGCCAATCTCGCCCTTCACCAGCGCCAGATGGCTCTCGCCGGTGAGGTCGTTGGTGTAGCCGAACAGGCGAAACTCGCCGAACTTGGTGGGCAGCTTGACCTCGGATTCGCGCACCACGTGCTTTTCATGCAGGCGGCAATAATCCTGCAGCGCCTTGATGGACACCACATGCAAGCCCCACTTCTGGGCGTTTTCCAGCAGCTCGGTGGTGCGCATCATGGTGCCGTCGTCGCGCATGATCTCGCAGCAAAGGCCGCACTCCTTCAGTCCGGCAAGTCGGCACAAATCCACCGTGGCTTCGGTGTGGCCGTTGCGCGCCAGCACGCCGCCCGCGCGGGAAACCAGCGGGAACATGTGTCCCGGACGGCGGAAGTCGGCGGGCTGCGCGCCGTCTTTCACGGCGGCCATGGCCGTGATGGAGCGCTCCAGCGCGGAAATGCCGGTTTCGGTGTCCACATAGTCGATGGACACGGTGAACGCAGTGCCCTGCCGCTCGGTGTTCTCGGTGACCATCTGGCCAAGCCCCAGCCGGTGCGCCAGCGCATCGGACATGGGCATGCACACCAGACCCTTGGCGTGGCAGGCCATGAAGTTGATGTTTTCCTGGGTCGCAAATTCCGCCGCGCAGATCATGTCGCCCTCGTTTTCGCGGTCGGGGTCGTCGATGCAGAGAATGATTTTTCCGGCGCGAAGATCCTCCAGCGCCTGTTCAATGGTTGCAAATTCCATGGTAGTATCCTTTCTCAAAATCCGTATTCCCGGAGGAACGCTTCACTCAGGCGGCTTTCGCGCGCCTGCTGCGGCTGCATCAGCCGCTGAACATATTTGCCGATCAGATCGGTTTCCAAATTGACCAGTTCGCCGGTGCGGCGGCCAAGCAGGGTGGTTTCCGCGCCGGTATGGGGGATGACGGACACGGAAAACGTGGTTTCGGTCAACGCAGCCACCGTGAGCGAGATGCCGTCGATGGCGATCGACCCTTTTTCCACGATCAGGCGGAGCAGCTCCGACGGCGCGGAAACGGTGATCCACACGGCGTTGCCCTCGCTGCGGCGCGCGGCAATCGCGCCGACGCCGTCGATGTGGCCGGATACGATATGCCCGCCGAAGCGGCCATCCGCAGCCATGGCGCGCTCCAGATTCACCGGCGCGCCGCGGCCAAGGCCGCCAAGATTCGACCGGCGCAGGGTTTCGGGCATGACGTCGGCGGTGAAGCCGGTATCCGTCAGCCGCGTCACAGTCAGGCACACGCCGTTCACGGCGATGGAGTCGCCGAGCCTCGTGCCCGCGAGGACGGTTTTGGCGCGAATGGCGATCTCGCCGCTGCCCGCGCCGGAGATCACGCGCTCGATCGTGCCGATTTCTTCCACAATTCCGGTAAACATTCATTCCACCTCGTATTCCAGCAGCACGTCGCTGCCGATTGGCGTGATTTTCGGCTGCGAAAGCAGCATGGCCTTGGCAGGCGTTTCGGCGCCCAGTCCCGCAACCGGCGACGGTGCGGCCGCGCCGCCGAAGATCTTCGGGGCAATGTAGCAGCAGACTTTTTTCACAATGCCCGCCGCCAGCGCGGCAGCGCTGAGCGCCGCGCCGCCCTCAAGCAGGATACTGTCGATTTCCATCTGTCCCAGCGCCGCCATCAGTGCATTGAGATCCACCCGGCCGTCTTTTCCCGGCAGGCACAAAACGGTGACGCCCGCCGCGCGCAATTGCGCGGCCTTTTCCGTTTCCCGCGCACAGGCCACAATGGTGGGCACGTCCCGCGCGGTCTGCACCAATCGGCAGTCCATGGCGATGCGCAGGTCGGAATCGCAGACGATGCGCGTGGGCGTCCGGCAAAGCGCCAGACGACAGGTGAGCAGCGGGTCGTCCGCAAGCACCGTGCCGATGCCCACCATGATGCCCCGATAGCGGCCGCGCAGGGTCTGCACGTGACCGCGTGCCGCCTCGCCCGTAACCCAAGCCGACGCGCCGGTCCGCGTGGCAATCTTGCCGTCGGCGGTCATGGCATATTTCATGACGACGTAGGGGGTCTTGGTGGTGATATAGTGAAAAAATACCGGATTCAGCGCGTCGCATTCCGCGCGGAGAAAATCCTCCGCCACGGTGACGCCATGGCTGCGCAGCATCGCCGCGCCCTTGCCCGCCACAAGGGGATTCGGATCGCGCGAGCCGATGACCACGCGGGTGATGCCGGTGGCCAAAATGGCGTCGGTGCAGGGCGGCTGACGCCCGGTGTGACAGCACGGCTCCAGCGTGACATAGATCGTTGCGCCCACGGCGGATTCCTGCAGCGCGGCGATGGCTTCGCGCTCGGCGTGCAGCGCGCCGCAGCGGTGATGATAGCCCTCGGCCAGCACCCGACCGTCTTTTACGATGACCGCGCCCACCAGCGGGTTCGGGCTGGTCCAGCCCGAACCCCGCGCGGCCAGCGTGATGGCGCGGCGCATCCATTGTTCGTCCATAGTCCCTCCTATCTGCCAAAAACGCCCCGACCAAGAAAACATGGTCGGGGCGCAATACGGCAAAGCGACGCGAAGCAGCCGCTTCGCGTAAGTTCGTTTTCTCTCATCCAGACTGTACTGTCGGCCCCGGAATCACACCGGATCGTGCCAAAAGGCTTGCGGGCTTTACCGCCGGTGGGGAATTGCACCCCGCCCCGAAAACGTCTATGAAATTTGGCTTTATTATAGAGCGGCAGAATCCGCTTGTCAACCCCCGGTTTTCAAATGCCGCAGCAGAAAATGCGGCGCATGCGCTTGAGAAAGGGCGAAAATGGTGGTAAAATAGATGATATACAAGCCTTTTCACCCCCTGCCGACCGCGCGGACTTCGCGGAACCAATCTATGAATCCATTTGTTTTGTTTGACCTTGACGGCACCATCACCGACTCTGCCCCCGGCATTTTGGCCGCCGCGCGGTATGCGCTGGCACAGTTCGGCATCACCGAGCCGGATGACGCGGTGATGCTGCAATACATCGGCCCGCCGCTGCCCGATTCATTTGAAACTTACCACGGTCTTTCCCCGCAGGACGCCCGCACTGCGCTGGCGCACTATCGCACCTATTACGCGGCACAGGGCATTTTCCAGTGCGCGTTGTATCCGGGCATCCGGGCGCTGCTGCGCGACCTGTCGCAAGCGGGCATGCGCGTGGTACTGGCCACATCCAAACCGGAGCCATTCGCCCGGCAAATCTTGGCGCACTTCGATATTCTGCAGTATTTTTCCTTCGTCTGCGGCAACACGATGGACGAAACGCGCACAAGCAAGGCGCAGGTGCTGGCGGAAATCGCCGCGCACTATCCCGACCTTTGCCCGGAAAACGCGGTCATGGTGGGCGACCGCCGCTTCGACTGCGAGGGCGCGCAAAGCGCCGGCATTCCCGCCATCGGTGTGCTCTATGGCTTCGGAAGCCGGGACGAGCTGCAAAAGGCGGGTGCGTATGCGTTTGCCGAAACGGTAGAAGCCCTACGGCACGTCCTTTGCGGCGTGCTCCATAGAAAGGATGATTTTTCATGTTAATTGATTTCCCGAATTTGGAAGAAACGATCACAGCGCATATGCGCGGCGGCGAAAAATCCATTGCCATGAAGGCGGCGGGCGACGCACTCGCCCGCGTGATGGCCGCGCGGCTGGAGCCGGGCGCATCGGTGGGCGAGCACGTCCACACGGACAATTGCGAGGTCATTTTCATCGTATCCGGCAGCGGCACAGTGCTTGACGACGGTGTTTTGATCCCCATCGCCGCCGGGCAGGCCACCTATTGCCCCAAGGGGCATCGCCACAGCCTGATGAACACCGGCGCGGAAGATCTGGTGTTCTATGCGGTCGTGCCCCAGCAGTAACCCTTGCAGATTGCGGCAGCGCCCCCAAAACCGGCTGGTTTTGGGGGCGCTGCGTTGTTTGGATGGATTTGCGCCCATCGCCGCGCCCTTAGGCGTTCTCGCCCTTTGGCCTGTCCGGCTGAGCTTTATAGCAGAGAATTTCGCCGGTTTTGGCGTCGATCAGATAGCGCGCATGCAGTTTGCCATCGAGAAACTGCACCTCATAAATCGGTGGGTGCTTGCTGCTCTCATGCAGCTGCACGGTCATATCCTCCAGCGCGCCCTGCTCCAGACCCATATGCTTCATCACCACATCCGCCGCCGCGTCCTCGCCGATATAGCCCGCAGCCATCGCCGTTACGCCCAGCGCAGCGGCGGCAAACGCGGCAATCAGAAGTGCCGAAACCGCGCGCATTGCCGTTCGATTCATCATCCGTTGCCTCCCTTTTTCCAGTTTGGGTTAGTTTGCCGCATTTTCGTCGCAATATTATGGAAAAACCTTCTATTTTTATTATAATAGACGGAGAGGTGATTCCATGGCGACATTTTGGCTCTACGAATCCGAGCTTCCGGCAGGGCAGGCGTGGCAGCTGTTTTCCATGCAGCACATCGCGGTGCTGTCGGCGGTGCTGGCGTGGACTTGCTTTGGCCGGTATCTCATGTGGCGTCTGCAAGTGCCGGGGCAGCGGCGACTGTTGCGCATGCTCGGCGTGGTGATTTTGGCGAGCGAAGTCCTTCGCATGCTTTTTTTGGCCGTACGCGGCTATTTCACAGTCTATGAGCTGCCGCTGCACCTGTGCGGCGTCGCAGTGTTTCTCACCTGTCTGGACGCGTTCACCCAAATTGACTGGGTGGGGCAAACGCTGTGCACACTTTGCATGCCATGCGCGGCGCTGGCGCTGCTGTTCTGCGATTGGACGCGGTATCCCATTGGGTGCTTTTACAGCGTCAACAGCTTTATCAGCCATGGGATTTTGCTGAGTTATCCGCTGATGGCCGTGTCGGCCGGGAAAATCCGGCCAAATCCGCGCAGCATGTGGAAGGTATTTTTATTTTTGGCGGTGATCCTGCCGCCGATTTATTGGTTTGACCAAGCGGTTTCTGCCAATTATCTGTTTCTGAACACCCCGTCCGCCGGATCACCGCTGGTGTTTGTATCCGCGCTTCTGGGCGCGGACGGCTATTTGGTGGGGTATCTTGCCCTGTATCTTGTGGGCGTACCGCTGATGTATGCGCTATGGGCGCTGGGCGCGCGCCTGCACCGCGCGCGATAGCGCGCAAAAAGCCCGGCAAGGCGCGCCTTGCCGGGCTTTTTCGTTATGCTTCGCGCTGCTGCAAATCGCCGAGGCAGTGGTCGATAAAATACTGCACAATGGCTTTGCGCGCCACCAGACCGATAAAATCCTTTTTATCGTCGATGACCGGCACAAAGTTTTGATCCTTGGCCTTGCAGAGCAAATCCTCAATATTGGTGTCCGCCGAAACCGGGGCGTTGTCGCACCGATGGACAATCTCCATGATGTTCCGGTTCTCCGCCTCCCGCATATCCATATTGCACAGATTTTTCAGTGCCCACAAAAGGTCGCCCTCTGTGAGGGTTCCCCGATATTTTCCGCAGCGAGAAATAATGGGAAGCGAGGTATAAGTCGTCTTTTCCATCTTCTCCACAGCCTGCCGCACGGTATAGTCGTCGCGCACGCAGGTGCAGACGGCCTTCGGCGTCAGAAAAAACATGATATTCACGTTGGCCAGCCCCTTTCGAGTCGTGTGGCGTATCCCACAGGGTCGCGCTGCCGCCAAGGGCACGACCCGGACTTCGGCGCATCTGGCGGATGCGCGATAATGTCAGATTGACCCGGCTTCGCGGGCAACAAGACAATTATACCAGAATTGGCAGAAAAAGCGTGAATAAACTGTTACTTTAAGTTGAAAAACGCAGCCTTGCCCAGATAACGGCCGCTCTCGTCCAGCTCGTCCTCAATGCGCAGCAGCTGGTTATATTTGGCAACGCGATCGGTGCGGCTGGGCGCGCCGGTCTTGATCTGCCCGGCGTTCACGCCGACCACAAGATCGGCGATGGTGGTGTCCTCGGTTTCGCCGGAGCGGTGGGACACGATGGCGGTATAGCCCGCGCGGTTGGCCATCTGGATGGTGTCCAGCGTTTCGGTCAGGGTGCCGATCTGGTTGACCTTGATGAGAACGGAATTGCAGACCTTCTTCTCAATGCCGATTTTCACGCGTTCCACATTGGTGACGAACAGGTCGTCGCCCACCAGCTGGCAGCGGTCGCCCACGGCCTTGGTGAGCATCGCCCAGCCCTCCCAGTCGTTCTCGCCCATGCCGTCCTCGATGGAGATGATGGGATAGTTGTCCACAAACTTCTTGTACAGGTTCACCAACTGCTGGCGGGTCATGGTCTTGTTGGCCTTGGGCAGGTCATAGCAGCCGGTTTCGGCGTTATACCAGTCGGAAACAGCGGCGTCGATGGCAATCATAAAGTCGTCATAGGGTTTGTAGCCGGCCTGCTCGATGGCCTGCACAATGACCTTCAGCGCGTCCTCGTCATGGCGCAGGTTCGGCGCATAGCCGCCCTCGTCGCCAACGCCGGCGGCCGGCGTGCCGTTCTGCTTGAGCACGTTTTTCAGCACATGGAACACTTCGCTCGCCCAGCGCAGACCCTCGGCGAAGGTGGGCGCGCCCACCGGCATAATCATAAATTCCTGAATGTCCACATTGTTGCTGGCATGGGCGCCGCCGTTGAGGATGTTCATCATCGGCACCGGCAGGGTTTTGGCGTTGACGCCGCCCAGATACTGATAAAGCGGCATGCCAAGGCAATCCGCCGCCGCGCGCGCCACGGCCAGCGACACGCCCAGAATGGCGTTTGCGCCCAGACGCGCCTTGTTCTCGGTGCCGTCCAGCTCGATCATGGCGCGGTCGATGGAAACCTGATCCAGCGCGTTCATGCCGATGACAAGATCGGCAAGCTCGGTGTTCACATTGGTCACGGCCTTGGTGACGGCTTTGCCCTGATACTCCTCGCCGCCGTCGCGCAGCTCGCAGGCCTCATAGATGCCGGTGGAAGCGCCGGAAGGAACAATGGCGCGACCCATCGTGCCGTCGTCCAGCGTGACCTCCACCTCGACGGTGGGGTTGCCGCGGGAGTCCAGCACCTGACGGGCATAGACGTCAATAATCTCAAGATAATCTTTCATTCTCGTTTCTCCTTATAATTGTTATTCCTTGGCGGATGGCTGATTGGCCGCCTTGATGATGTTGACAAACTTTTCCGGGTCGAGCGCAGCGCCGCCGATGAGTCCGCCGT
>JAQUZL010000027.1 GCA_028691385.1 Oscillospiraceae bacterium | reverse complement strand
CACTGTCCGACTCCCTTGCGGATATTTTACCCGCCGACAAGTCCTACGCCAGCGTCTGGTACAGTGCGAATCAGTACGAGGAGGATCAGTCTGTCGCCCCAGTCCCCGTCACTGACCGGAACTATTCGGATCTATCCACCTGCAGCATGCTGCTCGACACTGCAAAAACCGATCTGCAGGCCGGCAACCTATGCCTGTCGCCCTGGTTTCGTCAGGCAGACGGCTATTATACGATCTCTCTGGATTTGGAAGATGGGTCTGACGGCTGGCGTTATCTGACGCTGCGCGCATCCGAACAAAGCGCTGCGCTGAACAGCGCCCTGCAGGCTCTGGGCATCTCCATTTCCACGGAAATGCCGGACTATTCCACCACCTTCACCCATCATTCCCGCACAGACACGCTTGACGGCGTTCCCATGCTGGATTGGGGCAGCATGCTTTTGCAGCTGACACTGGCCAATCCGGACGCCGCAAACGTCATCAACAGTGATCTGTTCAGTGATTATATCCAGCAGGAGAGCACCTACGACGCGATGCAGCAAACGGCGACCGAGGATTACAAGAGCCGGGTATCCGGCGGCTTCGCAGACAGTTGGAGCGCTTATCAGTATCGTCGGCAAATCTCCCTTGGCCGCGTCGACCAGCGCGTCGTCAGCGTGTTGTATGAGGATTTCTCCTATACCGGCGGCGCGCACGGCAACACCGCCAAGCTCTGCGCCAACTATGACGCGCAAACCGGCGCGCGGCTGACGCTGTCCGATCTGTGCGAGGATACGGAAACCTTCCGCGCCTATCTCACCGATCAGCTCAAAGAAATCACCGCCAGCCCGGCGTACGAGGGCATGCTCTTTGACGGCTATACCGACGCGCTTGATCAGGTCATCTCCGAGGACACCTGGTATTTCTCCGATACAGGACTTGTTCTGGTTGCCGGTCAGTATCTGATTGCGCCGTTTGCCGCCGGTATTCTCGAGTTCACCATCCCCTATGATCAGCTCATCGGCCTGATGGACTCCGCTTGGCTTCCGGACGGCGTTTGATGTAATCCACTTTTTTGCAAGCGCCGCAGCTTGCGCCGAAATAACAGGAAGGCCGCATGAAGAACCATCTTCATGCGGCCTTCCCATATTTATCTTTGCCGGTACGCGTCTTACGTGGCTGCGGCCACGCTCCCGGCCATGGAAATGAGAGTTTCCTTGTCAAACGCACCCCGGATGCTGAATGTCACACCGGCCTTGTTGGTCCAGATCAGCGTGGAAACCTGCCCCCCGCTGGCCAGATGGCGGGTTTCCTCGCTGCCATCGTCGCAGATCACGGTTACTGCGCCGCCATAGGTCGCGTCGCGTTTCTTTGGCGCAGCCCAGTAGACACCCTCACAGTCGCCCACCGTCACGCGCGTCGGCGTGCTGCCCTGCGCATACAGTTCGCCGGCGCTGTCGGCTGCGTAGGTGAACCAGAAATACCAGTTATCGCCATCCACAAATTCTTTCATGCCGCCCGCCGGAACCTCACACCGATTCACCATGCGGCTGCCTGTCGGCGTCCAGTTCAGCGTATAGGCCGGCACGGCGTCCAATTCCTTGACGCTTTGGGCAATTTTGATGAGATTCGCTTGATCCAGACTCCCATATGAACCGCTTTGCAGTGAGAAAAAGCTGTCCATATCTTCCCAAAAAAGATAGGTACACCCGTCGCTTTCATAATAATCTGCACCTACGCCGTTGACTGTGACGCGTTGCAGCTTGTCCTCGGTGAGTCCCGCGATGATGAGGCTGTCCTGTGCAGACTGGGAACAGGTGAATTCCAGTGTGCCGCCGTATTGATCGGTGTACACGCAGCGTGCATTGTGACTGAATTGCTTTAATTTCCAGCCGTCCGGCAGCCAGGTTGGCAGCCATGCCGGGGCGGCGGCAACCTGCGCTGCGCTGTTTGTCACGGGAATATCCAAGGAATCATTTTCCCCCGAAAAGACCCGGACGGTGGTTTCATCCGCAGCGGGCTCTGCAATTGTCTGCCCGGCCTCGGCAGTCTGCGCGGCTTCAGCGCTGCTCTGCGGCGCGTCCGGCTGTTCCGTCGGGCGCGCGTCCGGTGTCTCGGTTTTCTCCTCCGCCGGATGCGGTTTTGGCGCAGGGGCTTCCTCCGGCAGCGTCGCAACGGGCTTCGGCGCATCCTCGCCCCGATAGACCACAGCAGTACCCGTAAACTCCCGCAGCCAGCTCCGCACGGCTGCCCGAACGGTCGGACTGGCCGCCAGCAGGGCGCCAAACGTCACCGACGCTGCCAGCAGCAGACAGGCCGCCTGTTGCAGCATCTTTTTCCAGACAGGACGCGCTTGCTTGTGATACCACCGGTTTGGATCTTCCAGCATTTTTTCCCGCCGCCGCCGATATGGCAGCGACCATGCCGGTTCCGCTGCCGGTGCGGCCAGTGGTGCGGCAAACTCCGCCTCCGCCGCCTGTAGGAACGCTTGTTTCAGTTTTGCGTCAAACAGTGCCTCATTCATTGTAATAGCCCTCCGCCCGTAATGTTTGAATCAGCAGCTGCCGCCCTCTGGAAATCCGGGTTGAAACCGTGGACGGATTCATGCCGGTTCTCTGCGCGATTTCCTGCTGGCTGTATTCCAGAACAAAGCGCAGCTCCAAAATCTCGCGGTATTTTTCCGGCATTGCGCGGATGATTTCCACCAGACGCTTTGTTTCATCCGTTTCGGCGGATTGCGGCGCAGGCACGTCCCAATTCTCCGGAAATGGGTCGGCATGCTTCTCCTTTTTCAGCAGCGTCCGTGACGCGTTTTTTACAATGACCACCAGATAGCCCTCCAGCGTATCCCACGGAAGCTGCTGGATTTTTTCAAAATGTTGAATGACCTGCAGCCAGCTCTGCTGCACGGCGTCCTCTGCCAGTGCATGGGAGTGCAGAATACACATTGCAATTCGGTACAGCTTGTTCTCATATGCACGATGAACGATCAAAAACTTCCGCTTGTCTTCCTCGTTTTCCAACATGGTTAACAGCAGCAATGGAACCACCTCTATGTTCAATCTATTTTTCCAAACCCGCCCCGATCTTGTTTTCAACAGCAGGTTTTCCGCCAAAGGGTTATCTTTGGGCGGATTTTGCGCGCGCTGCCTGATATACGGATTGACCCGCCGTTTTATCTCAAAAATAATAAAAAAATTTAGCAACAGCCTCGACGCCGGCGGCACTGGCAAAAAAGAGCGGGCAGCGCCGCAACGCCGTCCGCTCCACATGGAATACCTATTTCGCGCAGGCGTCCGCCGGGGCTTACGCCGTCATAAGCCGTTGGCGTCCTTTGCTGATTTTTTCGGCACAAGAATGCGGTACGCCCTGCGGCGATTGCTGATTTCAAACGTCCGGCCGCCGCCGCCGGCCTCGCCGTCCAGCGTCCATGGCACATCCTCGTCAAAGGTCAGCTTCAAATGTCCGGTGGTAAAGATGCTGAAGTGCTCGCCCGAAAGATCCTGCGCAATCAAGGACGCCGTCAGGGTGTTGAAATCCAGCAGCGAATTGATGCTTCGCACCAGTACGACCTCAAACAGGCCATCGTCGAGCTGAATGGAATCGCTGATCATCGACGCCTTAAAGCCGCCAACGCTGACGGTGTTGGTCACCATGCCAAGCAGCAAATTTTCATCTGACACAATGCCGTCATGCTCCACGCGGACATGATAGGGACGAATCTCCGTAAGGCTGCGGATGCCGTTGAGGATATAGGCGGTTCTGCCAAGCACCTGCTTTTCTTCATGCGGCGTTTCGTAGGCGACCGCCGTAAACGCGCCGAACGCCGCCACATAGGCAAAATACCGGTCATTAAAGGTACCCACGTCGCACTCAAACGCAGCGCCGCTCACGATGTCCCTTGCCGCTGTGGAAAGTTTTCTCGAAATGCCCAGCGAATGAGCAAAATCATTGACCGTTCCGGCCGGCAGATAGCCGAACAGCGGTTGGCGCTTCAGCTGCACAAGCCCCGACACGGTTTCATTGAGCGTGCCGTCGCCGCCGCAGGATACCACGCAGTCAAAGTCTTCGCCGCGCAGCAGCAGCTGCTCGGTGATGTCCTTTGCCTTGAGCGTCGGGCGCACGGTCACATCGTACCCGCCCACGGTAAAGGTGCGGATCAGCTCCAGCAGGTTGTTGTGCAGCGCATCTCTGCCTGCGTTCGGATTGACAAACAGCAGCATCTTTTTCATGGCTTCGCCCCCTGATTTTCAATGGTGAAATTGCCCGGCTGATACAGCGCCAACTGATTGCTGTCAAAGGTAAAACCGCTGCCCTCCACCATCTCGCGCAGCGCACTGATATAGTTCTCATAGCGCAAATCCGACAGCGCCCGCTCATACCATTGCGGATGGTCGCTGCCACCCACGAAGTAGAGCAAATGCACGCCGTCTGCCGCGCGCAGCACCGCCGTGTCGCCGGGCGCGCGCGCCGCGTCAAAAATCCAAGCGTCCAGCGCGGCGTCCAGCTGCCCCGCGTGCAGATCGGGATAGCGCGCAAACGCCGCTTGCAGCGCAGCGTCGTTTTCCAGTGCGGCAAAGCCCTCCGCGCTGCCGTCCCAGCTTTGCAAAAGCCGCGCGGCCTCCTGCTCGGCCGCAGCATAGGCCGCTTCTTCGCTGCCCGTCACAGTCAGGCAAAGATCATAGACGGATGCGAGATAGGTGTCCGTTTTCTCCACGCCGTCGCTTTCATAATCTGCCGCAAAGCTGTCATAATAGGCCTCCACTTCCGCTTCGGAAAACGCCGCGCTGTAAAACAGCGCATCAGAGTACGCAGCGGCCAGATACGCGTCGGTCATATACTGCAAAAACGTCGCCTGCGTAGCGCCCGCGCCGAAGCTCTCGGCGAGATACCCATCCACATCGGCGTTGCCGGCCTCGTCAGTGAAGCCATACTGCGCGGCATTTTCCGCCAGTGTTTCCGGCAGCGCGTCCAGCTCCTGCTGCCTGGATTGCGGCAGCGAAAAGCCTTCCTGCTGCGCGCGCGCGACCAGCGCCAGCGTCTGGGACAGGGTGTCCGAAGCCTGCTCCATGACATAATCCTGCCAGGTTCTGGTTTCGTCATACCTCTGCGAGGAAAGGTTTGAGAGTCCCTCCGGCACGTTGGACGCGTTGTTCAAAATGTAAAAATATTCCGTCCAAAAATAGTAGGCGAACGCCCGGTTCGTGATCTGCCGATCTGCGCAGGTCGCCACCACGGTGTCGCTGCCGGGCGCCTGCGCGGGCGCGCGCCTGACAATTGCCGCCACGCCTGCCACGATCACCGCAGCCAACAGCACCGCCAAAACAATGATCTGCCGTTTGCTGCGCGCGGTTATGGCGCGCTTTCCGGAATAGTCCGGCTGTATATTGCTCTGCATGTGTATGCTCCTTTTTCGAATTCTGTTTCAGTTTACCATATTGGAAAATGGTTTGCAACGACGCCCGGCAAAGCAAATGGAAAACAGTTTGTGAACATTTTCCTATTTGTGTTTTTTCGCGCTGCGCGCTATAATGAACGCAATCTACCGATGCGGCGCATTTCTGCACCGGGCTGCTGCGCGCCGCAATCTGAAACAGGAGGGATTTTTTCATGCAGTTTCAAAAGGTTTTGATGTTGCTCCTTGACTCTGTCGGCGTTGGCGCATTGCCGGACGCCGCCGAATACAATTCCGCAGGCGCGGCCACCGTCCCCCACGTTTTACAGACCCATCCCGATCTGCAAATTCCCAATCTGCGCAAGCTTGGCCTTTGCTCCATGGATGGCATGACCCAGTTTTCTCGTGGAGAAACGCCCGAAGCGGTCTACTGCCGCTGCGCGTCCATGTCCCGCGGCAAGGATTCCATTGTCGGTCACTGGGAAATCATGGGCGTCATCACCGAGCGGCCGTTTAACGTTTACCCCGACGGCTTCCCGCCGGAGATCATTGACGAATTTATCCGCCGCACCGGCGTGGGCGGCATCCTTGGCAACCGCGCCGAATCCGGCACAAAAATCATCGAGGAGCTGGGCGAGCAGCAGCGCAAAACCGGATGGCCCATCATCTATACCTCGGCCGACAGCGTGTTCCAGATTGCAGCCCACGAGGAGATTATCCCCGTCCCCCGACTTTACGAGCTTTGCGCCATTGCCCGGCAGATGTTTGACGATCTGCACATCGGCATGGGGCGCGTCATTGCTCGGCCGTACATCGGCACGCCGGGGCAGTACATCCGCACCGCAAATCGCCATGACTACGCCACCTTGCCGCCGGTCAAGACCTTTGCCGAAACGCTGCATGAAGCGGGCGTGCCGGTGCACTCTATCGGAAAGCCCTATGATATTTTTGTCGGTCGCGGCTTTGACGATACCGTTAAGACCAAAAGTGACGCTGACGGGCTGCAGCGGGCGCTGGCCGCCGCAAAAGAAAATGACGGTTTTACGTTCTGCAACATTCTGGACTTTGACCAGCTTTGGGGGCATCGCCGCAATCCGGACGGCTATGCTGCCGGACTGGAGGAGGTTGACCGCGCGCTGCCGGGGATCATGGACGCGCTGGCGCGTGAAAACGGCCTGCTCATCATCACCGCCGACCATGGCTGCGATCCCACCTATCTCGGCACCGACCACACGCGCGAGTATATCCCGGCACTTTTGTGGCACAAGGACATCGCCGCGCGCAATGCCGGCACGCAGGACACCTTTGCCAACATCGGCGCAACGGTTCTGCATGCGCTGGGCGTGGCGCATCCGCGCATCGGCAAGTCCATTCTCTAATCAATCCCGTACTGCCGACCACCGGCAGTACGGGATTTTTCCTTGAAACAAGTTGGCAAAGCTGATATAATAACGACAAAGTCGTTATTATATGCGCATTTTGGCGCTCCGCGCCAAAGCGCTTGAGATTTTAAGCCGCGGCGCAGGATGCGCCGATGGCTATTATATCATGATGAAATCATGATATAAACGACAAAGTCGTTATTATATGCGCATTTTGGCGCTCTGCGCCAAAGCGCTTGAACTTTTACGCCGCGGCGCAGGATGCGCCGATGGCTATTATATCATGATGAAATCATGATATAAACGACAAAGTCGTTATTATATGCGCATTTTGGCGCTCCGCGCCAAAGCGCTTGAAATTTTAAGCCGCGGCGCAGGATGCGCCGATGGCATATTATTATGGATTTGTGATGAAATTATTCTGTTCGGAGGTACCCAATTGGAGCAAAAAACGACTGTCATTTCCGAAGCCGCGCTGGCGCGCCAGCAAAGCTTTCTGGCCCTTATTCGCCAATACTGGCAATCGCGCGGCGTCACGCCTGCCGCATTTGTGGACACCTACGGCTGCCAGCAAAATGAAGCCGACTCCGAGCGCATCCGCGGGATGCTCGCGCAGGCAGGCTACGGCTTTCTTCCCTCCGCCGAGGGCGCGGAGCTAGTCGTCATCAACACCTGCGCCATCCGCGAGCACGCCGAGCAGCGCGTACTTGGCAATGTGGGCGCGCTGGTGCACGTCAAGCGCCGCCATCCGGAACAGAAGATTTTCCTCTGCGGCTGCATGATGGGCGAGCCGCACGTGGTGGAACGCATTCGCACCAGCTATCGCCATGTGGACGGCGTGTTCTCACCGCACCATCTGTGGGCGTTTCCCGAGCAGCTCTACGGTATCCTCAGCGGCGGCGCGCGCAGCTTTGTCACCGAGGATGTACCCGGTTCGATCGCCGAGGGCATTGCGCAGCTGCGCGACAATCCGAAAAAAGCGTGGGTGTCGGTCATGTACGGCTGCAACAATTTCTGCTCGTACTGCATCGTGCCCTATGTCCGTGGCCGGGAGCGCAGCCGCCGTCCGGAGGACATCCTCGCGGAGGTGCGCGCGCTGATTTCCGGCGGCTGCCGCGACATTACCCTTTTGGGGCAAAACGTCAACTCCTACGGCAAGGGGCTGGACGCGCCCATCGACTTTTCGGATCTGCTTGCGCAGGTAGCCGAGCTGCCCGGCGATTTTCTTGTCCGCTTCATGACCAGTCACCCCAAGGACGCCACAAGAAAGCTCTTTGACGTGATGGCGTCCCACGAGAAAATTGCAAAGCATATTCATCTGCCCTTTCAGTCCGGCAACGACCGGGTGCTTGCCGCCATGAATCGCGGCTATACCGCCGCGCAGTATCGCGCGCTGGTGGATTATGCTCGCAGCGTGATGCCGGATTTGGTGCTCACCTCCGACGTCATTGTGGGCTTTCCCGGCGAAACCACCGCAGAGTTTGAAGATACGCTCAAGCTGATGGAAGCAGTGCGCTATGACGCACTGTTCACCTTTCTCTTTTCTCCGCGCAGCGGCACCCCGGCCGCCACGATGCCCGACCCCGTTTCCAAGGAGGAAAAACAGCAAAACTTTGACCGGCTGGTTGCCCGGCAAAACGAAATTTCCGCCGCGCTGCGTCGGCAGGACGTGGGCAAAACCCTGCGCTGCCTGATTGACGGCCGCGACGGTGAGCTGCTCACCGCGCGCACAGCGGGTGGCCGCCTTGTGCGCCTGCCCGGCGAGGACGCGCTGATTGGCGAATACTGCAGCATTTTCATTACCGACGCCAACACCTGGTCGCTGCTCGGCACGGTGGCCGAATAAAACGCAGAAAGAGGAAACCTTTATGCAGGAACTCACGCCCATGATGCAGCAATATTTGCAAATTAAGCAGCAAAATCCGGACTGCCTGCTGTTTTTCCGTCTTGGCGATTTCTATGAGATGTTTGGCGAGGACGCCAAAACCGCGTCGCGCGAGCTGGATCTCACGCTGACCTCGCGCGATCACGCCAAGGACAAGGCGGACGAGGATAAAATTCCCATGTGCGGCGTGCCGTTCCATTCCTCTGAGGGCTATGTTGCCCGGCTGGTCGCCAAGGGCTATAAGGTCGCCATCTGCGAGCAGATGGAAGATCCTGCGCTGGCCAAAGGGCTTGTGAAGCGCGACATCATCCGCATTGTCACCCCCGGCACGGTTACGGAAAGCTCCATGCTGGACGAGGGAAAAAACAACTATTTTGCCTGCGCCTATGCCCAAGGCGGCGCGTGGGGGCTTGGCTTTTGCGATGTTTCCACCGGCGCGTGCTTTGCCACAGTCATGGATGGCAGCGGCGCGCTGGAATCGGTTATCAATGAAATGGGGCGTTTTGCGCCCACCGAGGCGCTGCTGGGCGGCGAGGCAAAGGACGCCCCGGCGCTGCTTTCGGCGCTGACCGACCGGTTTGGCGCCTGCATCGACCGCGGCGAAGATGCGCTGTTTGCGCTTGACGCCTGCCGGGCGCTTGTCACGGCGCAGTTTGGAAAATCGCCGGAGGAATTGGGTCTTGCGGGCAACGACGCCGCGCTTTCGGCCGTCGGCGCGCTGCTGCGCGCGCTGCGCGATTTGGAAAAAAATGATTTAACGCATATTCATGGCTTGGAATTTTACACCTCCGGCCGCTTCATGGCGCTGGATCTCACCGCCCGACGCAATTTGGAGCTGACGGAAACCATGCGTGCCAAGGAAAAGCGCGGCAGTCTGTTGTGGGTGCTTGACCAGACAAAAACCGCCATGGGCGCGCGGATGCTGCGTTCTTGGCTGGAAAAGCCGCTGCTGCAGCCCGCTGCCATCGGCCGCCGACTGGGCGCAGTGGACGAGCTGGTTCGCAAAACCATGGAGCGCGAAGAGCTGATTCTCATGCTGCGTGACGTGTCCGATCTTGAGCGTGTCATCGCGCGCATCTCCACCGGCACCGCCAACTGCCGCGATCTTGTTGCGCTGAGCGCAGGCTGCGCGCGACTGCCGGAAATTAAGGCCGCGCTTGGCAGGCTGGACGCACCGCTGCTGCGCGCACTGGAGGCGGCGCTTGATCCACTGGACGATCTCAAGTCGCACATCGACCGCGCCATTGTGGACGAGCCGCCCTTTACCGTCCGCGAGGGCGGCATGATTCGCCCCGGCTATCACGCCGAGGTCGACCGCCTGCATGATGTGATGTCCGGCGGCAAGGGTATGCTGGCCTCTGTGGAAGCCAGCGAGCGGGAAAAGACCGGCATCAAGAGCCTGAAGGTGGGCTATACCCGCGTGTTCGGCTATTATATTGAGGTGTCCAAGGCCTTCAAGGGACAGGTGCCGGAAACCTATATCCGCAAGCAGACGCTGGTGAATGGCGAGCGCTATATCACCCAGGAGCTAAAAGAGCTGGAAAACACCATTCTCACCGCCAAGGATCGCATTGTGGCGCTGGAATACGACCTGTTCACCGAACTGCGCCTGTCGCTTGCAGCGGCGTCGCAGCGGGCTCTTGCCACCGCGCAGGCTGTGGCGGTGGCCGACGTGCTGGCAAGCTTCGCTTTTGTGGCGGTGCGTCAGAATTACTGCCGCCCGGAGGTTGATCTGTCGGGCGAACTGAACATCGTGGACGGCCGTCATCCGGTGGTGGAGCGGGTGCTGAAGGACGCGCTCTTTGTGCCGAACGATACCACGCTGGGCACGCCGGGGCATCAAGTTTCCATTATCACTGGTCCCAATATGGCCGGTAAATCCACCTATATGCGGCAGGTGGCACTCATTGCGCTGATGGCGCAGATCGGCTCGTTTGTCCCCGCCCGGGAAGCGCGCATCGGCGTGGTTGACCGGATTTTCACCCGCATCGGCGCGTCGGACGATCTTTCGTCGGGACAATCCACCTTTATGGTGGAAATGGCAGAGGTGGCGGAAATTCTCAAAAATGCCACCAAGGACTCGCTGCTGATTCTCGATGAGATTGGCCGCGGCACCTCCACCTTCGACGGCATGGCCATCGCCAAGGCGGTATTGGAGTACATCGCAGACCCGCGCCGACTGGGCGCAAAGACGCTGTTTGCCACCCACTACCATGAGCTGACCGTCATGGAGCAGGAGCTCGAACGTGTCAAGAACTTCAATGTATCGGTCAAAAAGCGCCGGGAGGGCATCATTTTTCTGCGCAAAATCGTTCCCGGCGGCGCAGACCAGTCCTTTGGCGTGGAGGTGGCCAAGCTCGCCGGACTGCCTGACCGGGTCATCACCCGCGCTCGGCAGATACTGGAGGAGCTGGAGTCCGGAAGCGTGCCTGCCTCGGCCGCTGCGCCCGCGCAGACGATAGACGATCAGGTGTCCCTTGCCAGCATGAATGACGCGCTGCTGCACCAAAAGCTGGAATCCATTACCATTGAAACCCTCACGCCCATCGAGGCCATGAACATACTCTACGAGCTGAAAAAGATGCTGTAAGGAGGGCGCGCCGATGCGCAGAAGTCACGGCCTTGGGGCCGCCATGAACATCCCGGAGCAGGTGCTTGGCTGGATCTATTTTCCGTTCTACATCGTCCTGCTGCAGCTGGTGCTTCCGCTGCTTCTGAACCTGCTGGCGGTTTCACTGACCGCTGCGCAGCTGACGCTCACCTGCGCCATCTGCAACTTTGTTATAACGATTGTGATCTTTCACCGGTTTTTGTTCCGCTCACTGGGCAATATTGCCGGGAACTTTTGGGCGTTTGTGCAAGCCGCCATTCTTGGCTTTGTGTTTTATTTCGCCGCCAACTGGGCGCTGAATTTTGTGCTCTCCTACCTCGCGCCGACGTTGGAAAACCCAGCCAATGCCGCAGTGCAAAGCCTTTCGCAGATTCACTATGGCGCAAGCGTCGTTTTTGCGGTGCTGCTTGCGCCGCTGACTGAAGAGCTTTTGGTGCGCGGCCTGCTGTTCGGCACGATCGCGCGCCGCTACCGATACCTTGCCTATGTGCTCTCCATTCTGGTCTACGGCGCGATTGCGCTGTGGAGCTACGCCGGAATGGTGTCCGTGCAAACCCTGCTGTTTTGCGCCATCGGCTATATTCCCGCCGGGATCGCGCTGGGCTGGACCTATGAAAAAGCCGGCAACATCTGGGCGCCGTTTCTGGTTCACGCCGCCATCAACGCCGTATCACTCGGCTTGCATCTGTTTTGACCGGGAGGCAAAAATATGCCAAAAATTCATCAATTGTCCACCCATGTGGCGGATCTGATCGCCGCGGGCGAAGTGGTTGAGCGTCCCGGCTCCGTTGTCAAGGAGCTGACGGAAAACGCCATCGACGCCGGCGCAACCAGTCTGACTGTCGAGATTCAAAACGGCGGCATCACCTTTATTCGCGTCACAGACAACGGCTGCGGCATGTCGCCGGAGGATGCCGAAACGGCGTTTTTGCGCCACGCCACCAGTAAAATCCGCAGTGCGGACGATCTTGCCGCCATTCATACGCTGGGCTTTCGCGGCGAAGCGCTGGCTGCCATCTGCTCGGTGTCCCGCATCGATCTGATGACCCGAGAATGCGGCGCAGATGCGGGCGTTTCTCTGCATCTGGATGCCGGTGTGGTCACCGAGCGCGAGCCGGCCGGCTGCCCGGACGGCACCACCGTCATTGTGCGCAACCTGTTTTACAACACCCCCGCCCGCATGAAGTTTCTCAAGCGTGACACTGCCGAGGGCGCAAATGTCTTTGCCGTGGTGCAGCGGCAGGCGCTGGCGCACCCGGAGGTCGCCTTCCGCTTTCTGCGCGACGGCGAAGAGGCCATGTCTACCCCCGGCGACGGCAAGCTGCTCAGCGCCATCTATGCCATTCTTGGCCGCCAGACTGCCATGGAAATGATTCCGGTGGACAACACCTGGGAGAATGTGCACGTGACCGGCTTTGTGACCAAGCCGACCGCCACGCGCGGCAGTCACGCCTATGAGCACTTTTTTGTCAATGGACGCTACATCAAATCCAAATCGCTGATTTCCGCCGTGGAGGACGCCTACAAAAACCAGATCATGGTCGGGCGCTTTCCCGCCTGCGTGCTGTGCATTGCCGTGCAGCCGGAAGCGGTGGACGTCAATGTGCATCCGGCCAAAACCGAGGTCAAATTTCTGGCCGAGCGCGCCGTGTTCGATACCGTGCACTATGGCGTGCTGGCTGTGCTGAACCAAGCGCCTCGACCGGAGGCCGCGCTGCATGTCGCGCCGATTGGCGCGCCGCAACGAAAGGCTGATTTTTACAAGACGATGGACGCCGCCGATTTCCGCAGCTTCGCCGAAACCGTTGCCGCCGTGCCCAAGGCGGCGCTGCCGCAGGGCGCGCTGGGCGCTGTTTTTCCCAAGGCGCAGACCGGCTTTACCACCGCTGTGCCCGCCGCATCGGAATCACGGCCGCCGGAGGTGGCCTCGCCCATCGCCGCGCCCCGTCCTTCCGCGCCCGTAGCGCCGGTCATTCCGCTTCCCACGCAGAAAGCCACGCCGCCGGCGCCGCTTCCTGATGAGCCGCCAGTGCAGGAAGCGCTGCCCATGCAGCAGATTGCCTTTCACGTCATCGGCGAAATGTTGAACACCTATATCATTGCCGAGCAGGGCGATGAGGTCTTTCTCATCGACAAGCATGCAGCGCATGAGCGTGTGCTCTTTGAAAAGCTGAAGGCGCAGAAGCACACCATCATGTCACAGCTGCTCATCACGCCGATTTCCGCCAATTTTGATCGGGAGGACGCGGCGCTGCTGCTGCAAAACGCCGCGCTGCTGCGCGACTATGGCTATGAGCTGGAGGATTTTGGCGGCGGCAGCGTGCTCATCCGTCAGGTTCCGTCGGACATTGACGCGGACGACGCCGAGGATTCGCTTGCGGCGATGGCGGAGCTGTTCCGCGCCAACCGCCATCCCGACCCCATGGCGCTGCGCGACAACGTGCTGCATACCATTGCCTGCAAAGCCGCGATCAAGGGCGGCTGGCATACCTCACCTGTGGAGCGCGAGGCGCTGGTGCGCGAGGTGCTGCTCCGCGACGATATTAAATACTGCCCCCACGGCCGTCCGGTCTGCATTGTGCTGACCCGGCGGGAGCTGGAAAAGCAGTTCAAGAGGGTCTAAATGGAAAAACTGATCTGTGTGGTCGGCCCGACCGCATCCGGAAAGACCGGGCTGGCAATTGAATTATGTAAACGATTGGACGGCGAGGTGCTCTCCTGTGACTCCATGCAGCTCTATCGCGACATGGACATCGGCACCGCAAAGCCTACGCCGGACGAGATGCAGGGAATCCCGCACCACATGATAAGCTGCATCGATCCGGCGGACGACTATTCCGTGGGGCGCTATGTTGCCCAGGCGGAGCCGATTCTGCAGGACATTCTTGCCCGCGGCAAAACCTGCGTCATTGTGGGCGGCACAGGGCTTTATGTGGACAGCCTGATTGCCGGGCGCAGCTTTGCGCCCTATCCCCAAACCGGCAGACGGCAGGCGCTCGAGCAGCGCGCGGACGCCGAGGGCATGCAGGCCATGCTTTCGTATCTTGCCGGCTTTGACCCGGACGCCGCCGCGCGGCTGCATCCGTCCGATCGCAAGCGGATTCTGCGCGCCTGCGAGGTCTATGAAGAAACCGGCATTTCCATCACGGCGCACGATCGGCAAACACAGCGGATACCGCCAAAGCACGCGCCCGTATGGCTGGGGCTTGACTTCGCGGATCGCGCCGATCTCTACGCCCGGATCGACCTGCGGGTGGAGCAGATGCTTGCCGCAGGCCTTGCCGAAGAGGTGCGCGCGCTGCTTGCGCGCGGCGTGCCGGACTCGGCCACCGCCATGCAGGCCATCGGCTACCGCGAGATGGTCGCGGCGCTTGGCGGCCGGTGCAGCGCAGAGCAGGCCGCCGAGGCCATCAAGCTGGCCACCCGGCGCTATGCCAAGCGCCAGCGTACCTGGTTTCGGCGCAATCAGGCCATACACTGGCTCATTCGCAGGCCGGAAACAGAAAATGACGAGATTTTGCAAAGCGCGCGACGGCATATTCCTTTTTTCGACAAAAGCTGGTAGTAGAATATGAGTATTACGATAGAAAAAGGAGTAATACTCATGGATAAAAACGTAAATTTGCAGGATGTCTTTTTGAACGAGGCGCGCAAGGCCCGGACGCCGGTTACGGTGTTTCTGATGAATGGTTTTCAGCTGCGCGGCACAATTGCATCGTTCGACAGCTTTATGCTAAAACTCGAGGCCGAGGGAAAGCAGCACTACATCTATAAGCATGCCATCTCCACCATCACGCCGACCGGCGTGCAGCATAGCGGCGGAGTGTGACGCAAGGGAGGGACTTATGAAAAGCCGAACATTCGGAAGAATCGCCGTGATTGTCTTATTGCTGGCCGTCTGTATTTTTTTTGGCGTCACCGCGTACCGGTCCCTCCAGAATAACTCCATGCTTACCGCCACCGCAGTCGCGTATGAAGCCGGAGAGACCTATGTGTCCTCCGGCTACTTCGTGCGCAATGAATCCGTTTTGGCCTCGCGCTTCCCCATCACCATCCCAACCCGTTCCGAGGGCGACAAGGTGGGCGTTGGGCAGGTCATTGCCAGCGGTTATACCGATGCCGAAGCCCAGCAGCACCATGAGCAGGTTCTGTCGCTGGAAGCCAAGCTTGCGCAGCTGATTGCGCTCAACACGGACGCTTCCACCGCGTCGGACGCCGTTTCCGCCGACGCGCAGCTGTGCGACCAGTTTTCACAGCTTTCCATCCATGTGAGCCGGCGGGATATGAATGCCGCCGCCAGTCTCACGGATTCTCTCAAGGCGCTTGTTGTCAGCCGCTATACCGACGCCGGCAGCGACGCCTCTCTGCCTGAGGAGATCGCCGCTGCCGCAGCGGATCTTTCCGCGCTGCAGCGCACTGCATCGAGCTCCGTGGGCGTCATCACGGCGGATCGCAGCGGCTATTTTTCCGGCAATGTGGACGGTTACGAATCAGTGCTCACCGTGTCAGGCCTGAGCCTTCTCACGGTATCTGCGTTTGATGCGCTTTCTGACCGCGCCGGACCGGTTCCCACGGTCAATTTCGGCAAGCTGATCTACGATAAGACGTGGTATTACGTCACCGCCGTGCCGCAGGCGTATGCCTCGGAGCTGCTGGGGCGCAGCACCGTGTCCGTCGCCTTTGCGCAGGGCATGACGCAGGAGATTCCCATGCAGATCACGCGCATCTCCGACGCCGAAAATGGAAAATGCATCGTTGTGCTCTCCTGTGACAACTATCTGTCCCAGACTACCTCCATGCGCAAGGTGAGCGCCAGCATTGTGTTTCATTCGTACAGCGGTCTGCGCGTGCCAAAGCTGGCGGTGCGCATCGCTGACGATGCAAGCGGCGTCTATATCAAGGAGGCCTCCACCGCCAAGTGGAAGCCCATCACCATTTTGTATGAAACCGACGACGCCTATATTGTCGCACAGGATAAAAGCAGTACCAAAAACCTCTGGCCCGGAGATGAAATTCTCATCAACGCCACAGATCTTTATGACGGAAAGGTCGTATACTAATATGGATACCATCGCAGAAAATGTAAAGCGAATCAAGCAGCAAATGGCCGACGCCGCCATTCGCGCCGGGCGCGACCCGGCCGAGATTCAGCTCTGTGCCGCAACCAAAATGAACGATGCCGACGCCGTGCGCGCTGCTATCGCCGCAGGCGTGGACTGCTGCGGTGAAAACCGTGTGCAGGAGCTGACGCAAAAGCACGCGCTGGGCGCCTACGTAGGGCGTCCGCTGCACTTCATCGGCCATCTGCAAAAAAACAAAGCGCGGCAGGTGGTGGGCGTTGCCGATTGCATTCAATCGGTTGATAATCTGGCGCTGCTGGAGCTGATTGCCCAGCTTGCCGCTGCGCGCGGCATCCGGCAGGACATTCTTCTGGAGGTCAATATTGCTTCCGAGCAGAGCAAATCCGGCTTCAGCGCAGCCGCCGCAAAAGACGCCGCAGCGGCCATGACTGCATATCCTGCCCTTTTCCTGCGGGGATTTATGGCAATTCCTCCAGTTAGTGAAAATTCGGGGGATAACCTGCGATATTTTGAAGAAATGCATGCGCTTTATGTTGACATGCGCGCAAAAAAATACGATAATACCCGTATAGACTGCCTGTCTATGGGCATGAGCGGGGATTTTGCCGACGCCATAGCCGCAGGCAGCACGATGGTGCGCGTTGGCACCGCTATTTTCGGTGCGCGCAATTATAACAACTGACATACACGAAATGTGTTCTGGAGGATTTATAAATGGGATTTATGGATGAAATGAAAAAGCTGATTAAGCCTTACGATGATGATGGCGCCGACGATTTTGATGATTTCGACGAGCCGGAACAGAAACCAGCCGCCAAGCCCAGCAAGCCGGTCTCCGCATTTGACGATACCAGTTTCACCAGTTCCAGCGATCGGAAAAACAAGGTGGTCAACATCAACACCACCACCCAGCTGCAGGTTGTGCTGGTGAAGCCGGATCGGTTTGACAATGTGTCGGAGATTGCCGAGCATCTGCGCGAGCGCTGCGCGGTCGTGCTGAATCTCGAGCAGACCAACAAGGAAGTTGCCCGCCGCCTAGTGGACTTTTTGTCCGGCTGCGCCTATGCCCTCGATGGAAAAATCAAAAAAGTGGCCGTTTCCACCTATATCATCACACCGTATAACGTTGACATCGTTGGCGATCTGATCGACGAACTGGAGAACAACGGCCTTTATCTGTAAACGCGTCAAGGAGGATACATCATGTTCACACCGCAGGAAGTGCAGGAACGTACCTTCGCCAAAGCTGTCTTTGGCGGTTATGATATGGAGTCTGTTGACGAATTTCTCGAGCCGCTGATTGATGATTATATTACCCTGTACAAAGAAAACTCTGTTTTGAAAAGCAAAATGAAGGTTCTCGTGGACAAGCTGGAGGAATATCGCAATCAGGAAGACAGCATGAAAAAGACACTGGTTGCCGCGCAGCGCACAGCGGAGGAATTGGTCGCGCAGGCGCAGCGCAAAGCCGCCGATCTGCTGCGCGACGCCGAACAGACTGCCAGCAGCA
>JAQUZL010000026.1 GCA_028691385.1 Oscillospiraceae bacterium | reverse complement strand
GAGCTGGCCGCCGTGCTGGCAGGCAAGAAGGCCGTAGCCGTCATGGACAAATCCGAAGCGTTCTCCGACAACGGCGGCCCGGTTTTCGCCGACGCCTGCGCCGCATGCTACAGTCTGCCCAATCGCCCGATGATGGTCAACATCGTCTATGGCCTTGGCGGCCGCGACGTCCGCGTGGAGGACATGGCGCGGGTCTATGACCGCCTGTTCCACATGGCAAGCACCGGCGAGCCGGGCGCGCGTTACACCCATATGGGTCAGCGGGAGGTACAGTAACATGGCATATAATCTCAAACAGGAGCTTCAAAAGCCCGAGCGGTTTGTGGGCGGGCATCGCCTGTGCGCAGGCTGCGGCGCAGGCGTCGCCATTCGCGGCGTGCTGCGCGCGCTCGATCCCGCCGACAAGGCCGTCATCACCAACGCCACCGGCTGCGTGGAGGTTTCCACGTTCCTCTACCCCTATACCGCGTGGACGGACAGCTATATTCACTGCGCGTTTGAAAACGCGGCGGCCACCTGCGGCGGCGTGGAAGCAGCCTACAACGTGCTCCAGCGCAAGGGGAAAATTACCGACAATTTCAAGTTCATCACCTTCGGCGGCGACGGCGGCACCTATGACATCGGCTTCCAGAGCCTGTCCGGCGCGATGGAGCGCGGCCACGACATGGTCTATGTCTGCTATGACAACGAGGCCTATATGAACACCGGCATCCAGCGCTCGAGCGCCACGCCGCGCTTTGCCAGCGCCACCACCACCCCGGTTGGCACTGTCGAGCCGGGCAAGCGCCAGTACAAGAAAAATCTCACCGAGATCATCGCCGCCCACGGCGTGCCCTACGCCGCGCAGACCACCTTCGTTTCCAACTTCCGCGACCTGCACGAAAAGTCCCGCAAGGCCATCTATACCAAGGGGCCGTGCTTTCTCAACGTGCTGGCTCCCTGCCCGCGCGGCTGGGGCTATCCCGAGGAGGACATGGCAGAAATCTGCCGTCTGGCCGTGGAAACCTGCGTGTGGCCGCTGTACGAGGTCGTAGACGGCGTGTGGAAGCTGAACTATATCCCCCGCAGCAAGCTCCCGGTGGAGGACTTTTTGCGTTTGCAGGGTCGGTTCAAGCACATGTTCCAGCCCGGCAACGAGTGGATGATTGCCGACGCGCAGCGTTATGTCGATCATCAGTGGGACGTGCTGCAAGCCAAGTGTCAATAATTTTTTGCCCGCCGCCTGTATGGGTGGCGGGCGATTCTTTACTTTTTGCGGCATTTGTGGTATGGTTTGAGCGAATGAAAAATACGGCAGGGTTTGCTGCGTCACGCAGCGGGGAGAATGGGGTGCAAAGCCCCGCGAGTCGGTCACTGTGAAGTCCGCCACGGCGGAATAAGTCAGGTCGCCTAAGCCCATGCCGTGGTTTCTGCCGGAACCGGAAACTGCGTTGCCCCAAGGGGATACGTCTGTTTGCCGCCCGGCAAACGGGCGTTTTTTGCACCCGAAGCAGAATGATAGGAGCGAAAAAAATGAAAAAAAGAATACTTTCCCTGCTTTTGGCGGTGAGCCTCGTGCTCGCCGTCATGCCCACCGCACTGGCGCAGTCCGGCAATCCCACCGTCTATCTGACCCTTTCGGACGCCGGCAGTCTAGTTAGCGGCAAGGACGGCACGCTGCTTGCCCGCGTGCCCATCGAAGTGTCCGACGCCGACGAGGACGGCCACTACACCATCGACGACGCGCTTTACAGCCTGCACGAGCAGTACTATGACGGCGGCGCGGTCGAGGGCTATGCATCCGTGACCGGCAGCTATGGCCAGTCCATCTTCATGCTCTGGGGCGACGTCAGCTTCGACTTTGGCTACTACCTCAATGACGCGGTGGTGACAACCGACCTTCATGAGCAGATCTCCGACGGCGACAGTCTCACCGCGTTCATCTATCAGGACATCGGCGTCTATGACCCGGAAACCGGCGCTTACTCCGGCAAATATTCGCCCAACGGCTACTCCGATCTCTATACCTACTTTCTCCGCACGGACTATGACGCCACCGCCGGCAATTCCTTCACCATGACGCTGCTTTCGAGCAGCTGGACGGGCAAAGGCAGTGCCGCCCAAGACGTGCTTTTATCCACCACAGACGGCGCCGCGCTTGGCCGCACCGACGAAAAGGGCAAGCTGCGCGTGCGCTTTGACGACGAGGGCGTCTACACCGTCGTGTCCGTTTCCGAAACAGACGGCGTGATCGTGGTTCCCACCGTCTGCACGGTTCACGTGGCGGCGCGCGAGGACGACGGTGACTCCTCGCCCAGCGTCGTTCCCCCGGTCGATCCCACGCCGGAGCCTCAGCCATCTGTGCCCAGCTTTTCCGACGTTCCGGCAGGCGCATGGTATGAAAGCGCCGCTGTTTGGGCCGCGCAGAACGCGCTGATGACCGGCTTCCCGGACGGTACCTTCGCGCCCGATCAGTCCATGAGCCGCGCCATGGCGGCAACGATTTTGCAGCGGCTTTGCGGCGCAGCCACCACTGCCGGCAGCGCCGACTTTTCCGACGTCCCGGCAGGAGCGTGGTATGAAAGCGCCGTCGCTTGGGCGTCCGGCAAGGGCATCGTCACCGGCATGGGTGACGGCCGCTTTGCCCCCAACGCGCCGATCAGCCGCGCGCAGCTGTGCGTGATGCTCTATCGCGCGGCGGGCGTTCTGGGGCTGGACACGGCCGCGCGGGGCGATCTTTCCGCATTTTCCGACGCCGCGCAGGTGCCGGACTATGCCAAGGAGGCCATGGCGTGGTGTGTTTCCAGTGGTATTTTGAGCGGTACGGCGCTCAAAAGCGCCGCGCAGGCCAGCCGCGCGGAGATTGCCGTCATGCTGCAGCGCTTCCCGACCAAATAAGTCGGCGGAGCCGCAGATATGAACCGATTGCGCAGCGCGCTGGCGCTGCTTGTGATGCTGGCGCTGCTGTGCCCTGTCGCGCACGCGGCCGATGATACGTTTTCCGAAAACGCATCCCACTATGGCGGGGAATGGGCGCTCATCGCCCTTGCCCGGGCAGATGGAGCAGGCGACGCGGCGCAGGCCTATGCCGCAGACCTTGCCGCGCAGCTGGAATCGTGCGGCGGCGTGCTCTCCACGCGCCGGTATACCGAATATTCCCGGGTGGTGCTGGCGCTCACGGCCATCGGCCGTGACGCCCGACGCTTTGCGGGTTTTGATCTCACCGCGCCGCTGGCGGACTATGGCGCGGTGGTGCAGCAGGGGCTGAACGGCGCAATCTATGCGCTGCTCGCCGTCGACAGCGGGCAGTATGCCTGCGCTGCGCGGGAGGATTATATCCGCTTCCTTCTCTCCCGCGCCCTGCCATCGGGCGGCTTCTGCCTGACCGGACAATCACCCGATCCCGACGTCACCGCCATGGCGCTCTCGGCGCTCGCACCCTACCAGAGCCGCGTAGAGGTTGCCGCCTGCGTGCAGGCGGCGCTCTTGCAGCTGTCCGCGCTGCAAGAGCCAAGCGGCGGCTTTTCCAGCTTTGGCGCGGAAACCTGTGAGAGTACCGCCCAAGTGATTTTGGCGCTTTGCAGCCTTGGCATTTCGCCGGACGATGCGCGCTTTGTGCAAAACGGCCACACCGCCGCAGACGCGCTGGCGGCCTTTGCCACAGGCAGCGGCTACGCCCATATTCTCGGCGGCGCGCAAAACCGCATGGCAAGCGAACAGGCGGCGCTGGCAAACGCCGCACTTTCCCGCGCCGCTGCGGGGCAGTGCGCCCTTTATGACATGACCGATGTGCCGTCTTTCCGGGACGCGGCAATTTTGCGCGCCACGCGCGCGCTCATTTTCAAACGATTGGGGATTCCGCATGGACTGGCTGCGTAAAAACCTGGGAAAACTGATTGCACTGCTGGCCGCTCTGGCGCTGCTGACCGGCGCGTTTTTTTTGCAAGGTGACCCGCCTGCGCAGACCGCGCCCGCGGGCACTTCCACTGCTGCCGATGTGGCCGACGTTCCCCCGGAAGTGACGCCCGCAGCCCCGCCCAGCGCGGCGGAAACGCCCACCCCCGCAGCGCCGGAAGCGCCTGCCGCGCAGCAGGACGCCGTCTCCACCCCCGCGCCCGGCGCGCCCCAGACGGCAGATGCCGCAGTGCCGGTTTCGCCGCCCACGCAGGCGCTTCCGTCGCCGGAGGTGCAGTCAGCGTGCACCATCACCATTGAATGCAGCGCGGTGCTGGCCAACCCGGAAGCGCTGCCCGAGGAAAAGCGCACCCTTGTGCCGGACAGCGGACAGCTGCTTGCCGCCACCACCGTGCCACTTACTGGCGGCGAAACCGTCTTTGACGTGCTCTGCGCGGCGGCAAATGCCGCAGGCGTGCAGCTGGAATACAGCTACACCCCGCTCTACGGCAGCTATTATCTGGAGGGCATTGGCAATCTCTATGAATTTGACGCCGGTGAAACGTCCGGCTGGGTCTACACCGTCAATGGCGTCAGCCAAAGCGTCGGCGCAAGCAGCTGCGCGGTCAGCCCCGGCGACCGCATCGTCTGGTCCTACACCTGCAGCTTGGGCGCAGGCCTATCCCAATAAGAAAGGAGCGCCGCCATGGACAGCGCGTTTTCCCGGTGTCACCCGGCGGTCAATTTTCTTTATTTTGCCTGCATGCTGGGCTTCACCATGTTTCTGCTCCACCCGGTGTGCCTTGCCATCTCGCTGGTCTGCGCCGGCTGCTATGCCGCGCATCTTGGCGCGCGGCCACATCTGTGGCTGCTGCCGGTGCTGCTGACAACGGCGCTCATCAACCCGCTGTTCAGCCATGCCGGGCTTACCGTGCTGGCCTATTTCCCCAGCGGCAACGCCCTCACTGCCGAGGCGATTGCCTTTGGCCTTGCCGCCGCCGCGATGATGGCCGCTGCCATCGGCTGGTGCGCCGCGATGAATCGCATTTTGACCGCCGACAAGCTCACCGCGCTTTTTGGCCGCCGCGCGCCGACGCTTGGACTGCTGCTCAGCATGGCACTGGGCTTTGTGCCGCGCCTTGGCGCGCGGCTGCGCGCGATCCGGCAGGCGCAGCGGGCGCTGCAGCCCCATTTGCGCCCGCTGCAATCCGCCGCGCAGGCCGTTTCCATCCTGCTCACCTGGTCGATGGAATCCGCCATCACCACGGCGGATTCCATGAAAAGCCGGGGCTATGGCCTTGCCCGGCGCACACGGTATTTGCCCTGCCGGTTTGACCGGCGCGATGCGGCGCTCACCGCCATTATCGCGGCGGCGGCCGGTTATCTGCTGTGCGGCGCGGCGCAGGGCGCGCTGCGCTGGCATTTCTACCCCACCATCGGCGGCGCAGGCGGCCTTTACACCGCAACGCTGGCCGCAGCCTATGCGCTGCTGGGCGCGCTGCCCGGGCTGCTGGACTGGAAGGAGGCGCGCGCTTGGAAGCGCTTACGATCGAACATCTGAGCTTCGCCTACCCCGGCGCGGACGGCTGCGCGCTCTGGGATCTCTCGCTCACTATTGCGCCGGGCGAATTTTTTGTGCTGTGCGGCGCGTCCGGCAGCGGAAAAACAACCCTTTTGCGCCAATTAAAGCCCGCACTTGCGCCCCACGGCCGGAAAAGCGGCCGGATTTTACTGGGCGAAGCCGACCTGTCCCAGCTGCCGCCGGACGCGGCCGCCGGGCGCATCGGCATGGTGCTACAGTCGCCGGACGACCAAATCGTCACCGACAAGGTCTGGCACGAGCTGGCCTTCGGCCCGGAGAGTCTGGGCATGCCGCCTGACGTAATCCATCGGCGCATTGCGGAAATGGCCGCGTTTTTCGGCATCGAGCGCTGGTTTCACCGGGACACCGCCAGCTTATCCGGCGGCCAAAAGCAGCTGGTGAATCTGGCAGCGGTGATGGTAATGCAGCCGGAAGTTTTGCTGCTGGACGAGCCGACCAGCCAGCTCGACCCCATTGCCGCCACCCGCTTTTTGGAAACCGTGGCGCGGATTCACCGGGAGCTTGGCGCGACCATTGTAATTTCCGAGCACAATTTGGACGCCGTGCTGCCCATGGCAGATCGCGCCGCGCTGCTTGAGCGCGGCAAGCTCGTCGCATGCAGCGCGCCCGAGGATTTCGGACGCGCGCTGCATGGCCGCGCCATGATGGCGGAAATGCCCGCGCCCATGGTCATTGCCGACGCCGTCGCGCCGGACGCGCCGCTGCCTGTCACCATCGCCGATGGCCGCAGATGGCTGCGCGGCAGGCCTGTCCGCCCGCTGGCGGATGTGCAGGCCGCGCCCTGCGGCGACCGCATTGCCGCGCTGGACGCGGTCTGGTTTCGCTATGACGCCAACCAGCCGGACATTTTGCGCGGCGCGACGCTTTGCGTGCATCGTGGGGAGCTGCTGGCCATCTTAGGCGGCAACGGCGCGGGCAAAACCACCGTGCTGCGCCTGCTGGCAGGCCTTGAAACGCCCTATCGCGGCAAGGTGACGCGGCCTGTCCGCACAGCCATGCTGCCACAGGAGGTGGGCGCGCTGTTCACCGGAAAGACCGTGCTGGAGGATTTGCGGCAGGTATCCGCAGACACGGCGGCGCTGGCGGATGTGATTGCATTATGTAAACTCGAGCCGTTGCTGCGCCGGCATCCCTTCGACCTGTCCGGCGGCGAGCGGCAGCGCGCCGCGCTGGGCAAGCTGCTGCTCACAAAACCGGAGCTGCTGCTTCTCGACGAGCCAACCAAGGGCTGCGACGCCGCGTTCAAGGCCGCGCTTGCCGAAATACTGCGCACGCTCTGTCGCGCGGGCGCAGCCGTGGCGCTGGTGAGCCACGACGTCACGTTCTGCGCCGAAGCCGCCAGCGCCTGCGCGCTGCTCTTTGACGGCGGCATTGCCGCCCAAGACGCGCCCCGGGCATTCTTTTCCGGCAACTGCTATTACACCACCGCAGCCGCGCGCATGGCGCGCGCTTACGTGCCCAACGCCGTCACTCCGGCAGATGTGATCTTTGCCTGCGGGGCAGCGCCCACGCCACCAATTTCCCCGCCCGATGACCCGCCGGATTTCTCCCCTGATGACCCGCCGCGTTCCTTACCCGACGACCTGCCGGATACGCCGCCGCGTGGCCGAACCGACGCGCCCGCAGGCAGACGGCGTTTGCTTTTGACCCTTGCGTGGCTGCTGGGCATGGCCGCCACGCTGTGGTTGGGCGGGGCTGTGCTGCATGGCCGAAAATACTATTTTATTTCCCTGCTTCTCGCACTGGAGTGCATGGCGCCCATCGCCGCGCGTCTGGAATCGCGGCGCGCGGGCGCGCGGCAGTTGGTGCTTTTGGCGGTGCTGTGCGCCATCGGCGTGGCTGGCCGCACCGCATTTTTCATGCTGCCGCAGGTCAAACCGGTGCTGGCGCTCGTCACCCTCACCGGCGCGGCGCTGGGCGCTGAGAGCGGTTTTTTGGTGGGCGCAGTGACCATGCTGCTGTCCAACCTGCTCTTTGGGCAGGGCGTCTGGACGCCTTACCAGATGGCAGCGGCCGGGCTTGTCGGTTTTTTATCCGGCTTGCTCTTTTTCCGCAGGCCGCCGCATGTGGCGCGTTTGGCGCTCTATGGCGCGATTGCGGCGGTCGCGCTCTATGGCGGCATGATGAACGCCGCGTCGGTACTGCTGTTCCAAGGTGCGCCCACCGGCGCGATGCTTGCCGCGTCCTGCCTTGCGGGGCTTCCCATGGATCTTGTCCACGGGGCGGCCACCTTCGGCTTTGTACTGCTGGCGGGAAGGCCGGTGCTGGACAAGCTTACCCGGGTCAAAACAAAATACGGCCTATAAAAGCCGCGAGAACTGCTTCTCGCGGCTTTTGCACGGTTATCCGGCCTGCACAATCACAAGGTTTGCCAAAATTGTGGTGTCTGTGTCATATTTTGCCGCGCCGGTCGCGGCGTTTACCAGCTGCACCACGCTGCGTCCCGTCACGGTGACCAGCGCCGCGCCGCAAATCTGGCCGCGTTCGAGCCACGCATCCACAGTGGCGACCTTTGTCCCGTTCAGCGTCAGCGCAAAGGCGCGCTTCCCGGCGGTGGTTTCATGGAGATTGACCGACCAGGAAACATAATAGTTGCCGGGACGGTTGATGTGCACCTCGCCGGTGTCCGGTTCATAGGCGATGGCGTTGCTGCAATCGCGCACCACGGCGTCAAACAGCACCGGCGCGTTGGCGGCGACCGAAGTGCCGCTTTTCAGCTGCAGCTGCACGCCGTGCAGCAAAGTAGGCGCGGGCGGCGGGCAGTCCGGCTCCGGGCGGCAGGGGCAGCAGGTTTCATTTTCACACGGTTCGTGTGGCACATGGCAGCAAGCGTTTTCACAGGGATTGTGGCGCGCGCAGCAATGGTCTGCGCAGCCTTCCCCGCACGGGTCATGCGGCGCATGGCCGCAGCTGCCGGAAAGGATATACCCGCGGCCGCCGCAGCGGTTATCGTTCGGATAGGAATCAAAAATACTCATAGCGTCCTCCTGCTATTCAAATTTTGTGAGTGGAAAGTTCTCGTGACGCGTGGGATTTCCCCACTTTGCGTCGTTTGCCTGCGCACGGATGATGGTTCGATAATCCGGCGCGCCGGCGTTCACACTATGCATGCCGGGTTGCGGCTGACTGTTCTGGCCGCCTGTGCTCCCGGTCGTCTGATATTCCATGCCCCGTCCTCCTTATCTTGGCTTGGCGCATTTTTGATAGGCGCAGCCGGAGATTGTCGTTGCCAGAATCTCAATGGCGACCACCGAGTCTGCGCAGCAGCACGTATCTTTGGCAAAGCGCACAATGCGCCCCTTTGCCACAACCGTATCAATGGTATACTCTCGCAGCACCTCGAACTCCAATGCGACCTTGTTGTTGCGATGCATGCAGCGCATCTTTTCTCCGCGCTCTGCGCTGTAGAGTAAAAACCACAGCCGTCCGTTTTCGTATTTCCAGCGATATTGCATGGGAACAAGATACGGCTGATCGTTTTCCGCGACTGCAAGCCTGCAATACGGCGCTTGCCGCAGTACCGCGAAGATTTCTTCCCGGTTCAATTTTTTGTAATTGTGCTCGTGCATCAATGGGTTCACCTCTTACCAAAGCATTGGGGGAATGCTCCCTACGTATCTTATGCCGCTGCCGCCAAGGGTGGCACAACTTGTCGTATCCGCCCCATTTATTTGATTTTTGAAAATCTTGAAACTATTTTGAGGTTTATTTCGTCTTATGTTCATAGCGCATACATTTTGCGCAAATATTTGTACTCTGGAAAGGATTTGAAGTGGCCATGGATGCTGTCATGACAGCCGCAAAACCACGTTGGTATCAGATTTTCAGCCGGGAGTGGCTCAAGGGATTTGCCATGCTCTTTATGCTGTTCGACCACGCCTACATGACGGTGGTGCACGTCGCGGGATATACCTGGATGACGCAAATCGGAAGAATTGCGTTCCCCATCTTCGCGTTTCAGATTGCCGAGGGCTACACCCATACAGCGAGCAAAAAGAAATACCTGCTGCACCTGTTTGTGTTTGCGCTGATCTCCGAAATCCCCTATAACCTCATGATGGGCGGCGCAATCATTGGGCCGTTCCACCAGAATGTGATGTTCACCTTTGTCCTCGCGGTGCTGGGCTTGGCGCTGCTGGACAAGGTGCGCGCGCTGCGCGCGCCGGTGGTGGTACGCGCGCTTTTGGTCGGCGTCATTTGCGTGGCAAGCGTCGTGGCCGGAACGCTCTGCTTTGTGGATTACACCGGCTTTGGCGTGCTCACGGTACTGCTGTTTTATATTGCAAAATGGATGCCCCGGCGGTATCTGGAAATGGCCGTGCAATTTTTGGGGCTTTGGTTCATCAACTGGGTGCTTCTGGGCGGCAAGGTCATCCTTCTGGCAAACGGGTTTGAATTTCCCGAGCAGGGGCTTGCGCTGCTCAGTCTGCTGTTCATTTGGATGTACAACGGCAAAAAGGCACTGACCGGCGCATCCGACCGCGCGTTCCGGTCTTTTGGGTATCTTTTTTACCCCGCCCACATTCTTGCGCTGAGCTTGACGGCGCTCTTTTTACTGTAACCATTCGTCGCAAACCATCGCAATCAGATTGACTTGTGCCGTTTTTCGCGGTAACATAATAAAAAAGCAGCGGCTTGCAGGCAATGCCCGCAAGCCGCAACAGGATGCTTTTGATTTGATTTCGGGAAGGAGCGACGTTATGAAACGGTTTCGCAGGGTGCTTTGCGCCCTCTTATCCCTCATAATGGGCTTGAGCTGCTGCGTCACTGCGCAGGCAGCGGAAGCAAAAACAGTTCGGGTTGCCGTGATGAACTATCCGAACTTTCTAGAGCGTGAGCCGGACGGCGCAGTGAGCGGCTTTGCCGCAGAATACTTATCGGACATTGCCGACGATACCGGGTGGACCTATGACTACATCGACATGTCCTTCAGCGAGGCGCTGGCGTGCCTTCACACGGGCGACGTCGACATTGTCGTCGGCACGCAGAAAGCGCCCGGCCGCGACGCGTTGTATGACTTTTCAGACAGTCCGATGGGCGAAAACGGCGCGCTGCTGTGCGTACTCGCAGACGACAAGCGCTATGCCTATCAGGATTTTGAAAGCTTTTCCGGCTTGCGGGTCGGCGGCATCGCAGGCTCGGCATATGTCCAGCTTTGCCAGGACTATATGGACAGCAAGCACATTGCGATCACCATGACCCAGTATCAGACCGATCAGGAAGCACGCGCCGCGCTCGACGCGGGCGAAGTGGACGCGCTGATGATGGGCACCATTCGGTATACCGCCGATTATCAGGTGATTGCGCGTCTGACGCCCACGGATATGTATTTTGCGTGCAATCCGAATGACCCGAGCATCAAGGCCGGAATCGACGCCGCGCAGCAGCATATTCACGAAAACAACCGGTATTACGAGCTGGCGCTGGATCAAAAGTACTTCAGCGACGTGCAGACCTCTCAGGTGTTCAGCCCGGCGGAGCAGGCCTATATTCGGCAGCTGGGGCAGGTCAACCTCGGATACGTTTCCTCGCAGGATCCGGTTTCCTATACCGACCGCACCACAGGCGAATTTTCCGGCATGACGCGCGCCATTTTGGATCGGGTTTCCCAGATCAGCGGCCTGCAGTTCCACTATGTTGCGCTGCCCACCGGAACCGTGCACTATGACGATCTCACCCGAAACCGCATCGGACTGATTTCCAGCGTGGAATACAACGCCATTAATTTGAACTCAAAGGGCATGAATCTTTCGCTTCCCTATTTGAGCGCGCAAAAGGTATTTGTGGGGAAAAACACTTCTGTCTTCGATAAGGACGCGCACTATACCGTGGCCATGGCCACCGGCTCGGGCAGTGTGGAGGCCTTTTTGCAGACGAAATACCCCAATTTCAAAATTGTGCCGTATGACTCTGTGGAGGACAGCTTCCGCGCCGTGCTGGACGGCAGTGCGGATCTTGCCATGCAAAACCAATATGTTGTGACGTATCTGCTGTCAAAACCGCAGTATGAGCCGCTGTCCGCGTTCCCGGTGGAGGGGCTGAGCGATCAGCTGTGCCTGAGCGTGGTTACGCTGCTTGACGAAAACGGGCAGCCGGATGCGCTGCTTTCCGATCCGCTGCTGATTTCGGTCATCAACAAGAGCATCGCGCAGATCAGCGAGGATGAAACTTCTCAAATCATCGCAAAATACACCACGGGAAAGCCCTATCACCTGACAACGCAGGATGTGCTTTACAAGTTTCGGATTCCGTTCGCCGTGATTGCAGTGCTGATTTTCCTGTGCTTTGGCCTGTTCGTGCACATTCTGCTCAGCCGTCAAAGGAATCTGAAAAAGGTGGAACAGAGCAACCGCCTCCTGACCAGCGCAGTGCGGCAGGCGGAGCAGGCAAATGCGGCCAAGAGCCAGTTCCTTGCGCGGATGAGTCATGAAATCCGAACGCCCATGAACGCAATTGTGGGCATGACGGCGCTGGCCAAAAACAAAGTCGGCGATCCGAGCAAAACCACGGAATACCTGAATAAAATCGACACGTCCTCCAAGGTGCTGCTGAACATCATCAACGACGTGCTCGATATGTCCGCCATTGAAAGCGACAAGCTGCATCTGGCGAACAATCCCTTCGATTTCAAGGAACTGATTACCGCAATTTCCTCTGTGTACTATAGCCAAAGCCGCGCCAAGGGCATCCGGTTTAATATTCTGCTGTCCGGTGTGACTGAAGAGGTGCTGGTGGGCGACAGTCTGCGGCTGAACCAGATCATTTTGAATCTGCTGTCCAACTCGCTCAAATTCACCCCGACCGGCGGTAGTATGGAGCTTTCCGTCACCCAGCGCTCCACGAGCAACGACAAGGTATACTTTGAGTTCAAGGTGTCCGATACCGGATGCGGCATGGACGCGGATATGCTCAGCCGAATCTTCAAGCCCTTCGAGCAGGAAAGCGCAGCAACCGCGCAAAAGCACGGCGGCAGCGGTCTGGGACTTTCCATCACCAAAAATTTGGTGGAAATGATGCATGGCACCATTCAGGTGCAGTCGGAAAAGGGCGTGGGGACAACCTTCACCGTGAATCTCCCCTTCGGCGTCAGCGCCGAAAGCTCCCAAAATTCGGCCGAGAAGTTCCGTTCCATTAAGGCTCTGGTGGTGGACGATGATGAAAACACCCGCGAATATACCGCCGTTGTGCTTTCGCGCATCGGCATCGCCCATGAAGCCGCCGCCTCCGGCGAACAGGCCATTGAGATGCTGGAAGCCGCCCACGCCAAGGGCGTCGGGTATGACGTGTGCTTTGTGGACTGGAAAATGCCCGGGGCAAGCGGAATTGACGTCACAAGACGGATTCGGCAGCTGTATGACGCGGACACCCTCATCATCATCGTGTCCGCCTATGATCTTTCCGAGGTTGCAGACGAGGCCAAGGCGGCCGGCGCGAACATCTTTGTGACGAAGCCGCTGTTTCAGTCCACCGTGTTTGACGTGCTGATGACCTTAAGCGGCGGCAAATATAAAACCACCGGCGCGGACGCCGCGCAATTTGATTTTACCGGCAAACGCGTTCTGCTGGCCGAGGACAACGCGCTCAACATGGAGATCGCGACGGAGCTGCTGGGCATGACCCATTTGGAGATCGACCCCGCCGAAAACGGCGAAATCGCCTGCAAAAAGTTTGCCGCCTCCGCCCCCGGCACCTACGACGCCATTTTGATGGATATTCAAATGCCGGTCATGGACGGCTATGAAGCAACTGCGGCCATCCGCAGCTCCGCCCATCCGCAGGCCGCCACCATCCCCATTTTTGCCATGACCGCCAATGCCTTTACCGAAGATGTGAACAACGCGCTCAGCAGCGGCATGAACGGCCATATTTCCAAGCCGATTGACACGGACGTGCTCTACCGCACCTTGGAGCGTTGCTTCCGGGCCAACGCATAAAAGCCCTCTCAGCCGCGCTGCTTTTTTACCACGGCAGCCGGGCGTCCGCGCCGCACCGCTGCAAAAACCGGCAGACCGCCGCGCGCGCCGCGTCCGCATCCGCGCCCAGTCTGCCAACGCGGTCGCAATACCCCAGCAGCGCAATGTCCATCCAATCAGTCTGCCGTTTCATGCCGGAAAGGTCTTGAAACGGCAGATTTTTTTCCAGATACAGCAGCTGCATGTGATAGCGCACCAGCGCCGCGGTTTTTTTTGCGAAGGCCGCATCTGCGCCTAGCGCGGTCAGCAGCGCCGCTGCCATTTCCGCGCCGACCTTGTCGTGGTCATAGGCCGTGATGCGTCCTTTTCGCACGCGGGTGGTGGCCGGTTTTCCAATGTCGTGGAGCAGCGCCGCCCACATAAACGCGCGCGCGTCGGCGCTATATTGCTTTTTCTTCGCCGCCTCGTCCACGACCAGCAGCGTGTGCTCCCACACGCTGCCCTCCGGGTGGTGCACGGGCGATTGTGCGGTTGTTTGCTCATCGAGCAGCGCCTGCATCGCGGGAATGCGCGGCCACGCCTGCCCGGCCAGCACACGCAGGCAAGCAGACGGCTGCGCCTCTTGCATCAGGCAGCGTTCGGTTTCCCGGAATCCTTCATTTGTTGTCATCATGGCTACAGTATTTGCAGGTTTCGCCCATTTTATTTTTCCGTGTTACACGCCATGCGCAAATCCGATTCTGCGCCGCAGACGCTGACCAAGCCACTGTCATGTATCAAGCGCGAACCGGCGCATGCGGTCAGCTGCATCCGAAATGCCAGCGATCCGCACGGCGCGCTTTGCACCGTCAGCGTAAAAGCTGCCGCGCCGACCAGCGCTGTGCCCTCATGGCAAATTCGGGTTAACTGACCGGTTCCGCATACCAGCAGCGCAGGCGCGTCCCCGCCCTGACAGCGCGCTTCCACGCCGCGTCCCGACGCGCAAAACTGCAGCGCCCCGTCCCCCACGGCATACCGGATGGTGCGGCGTGGACTGTCCCGGCAGGGCACAAATGCGTAAAGTGCGGCGCAGGCGCCGGAACACGGCGCGCATGCGCCTTCTATGCGTCCCATCCCCGTCCCCATCAGGCAGTATTCACACCTGCTTGGCGGGCTTGGCCGGCACGAATCCATCTCGCATTGGCAGGGGCAGTCGGCGCTGCGGGGCAGCAGCGCGCGGACGTCCTGCAGCTTAAACTGCAGCAGCATCTCCAGCTTTGCCATTGTTTTCAGCATGTCGTCCGCGCTTCGATTCACCCGCATCAGATCGCAAAGCGCCGTTTCCCGGCAGGTGCAGCAGGACAGCACCGACTGCATTTTCTCGCGTTCGGCGTCCATCAGCTTTGACAGGCTGATCTCCTCCATCGCGATGGAGGTCAAAAGCAGATTGACCGCATCGCAAAAATTCAACGATATCGCCGGATTCACATCCGGTATGGTTGGAAATGACATTGAGGTCTCCTTTCCTGGGTTCGGTATCAAAAAGCCTCTCCATTCATTGTATTGTGCAAGTCCGCCGCTTGTGCGTGCACAACTGCGGCAGTGTCGAAATAGAATGAAACGGACCCACTTTGAAAGGAGAGTTCTATGTCTTTTCCCAACATTCCAGACGTGGATGCGTCTGTGAGTATTTCCATCGAGGATTCGGTGAATCTTCTGCTTGCCTCCGTGGCCTTTGAGGAGCTGGGGCTTGCGCACCTCATTAACGCGGAAGCGGAAAAGCTCCAATATGTGCTTGGCACTATTGAGGGGCAGACGCGGCTTGATCCCGCGCCAACGCTTGACGAACTGCTGCAGGTCAATCATTCCGTGGATCAGACGCTGCGCGACATCATCAAAAAGGAAATGCTGCTGGAGTTCAAGCTGGAGGACGTTTTGACCATCAGCACCACAACCACCTCCACCACAACCACCTCCACAACCACCTCCACAGAGCCGACAGAAGCCGGTTCTGCATGGTCGGTCGGCACTGATTTTGGCACCGGCAACGCGCAATACACCTCCATTGGCGCAAGAGAACCAAGCAAAACGGTCGATCTCGGCCTTGGCCATGATCATACCGACATTGGTTCCGTTGCAATGGTTCGCTCCGGCAGCAATCTGCTCGTGACGATCTCCACCGTCGCCCCCTACACGATGGATGAAGTGCATCTCTACCTCGGCGACGTGCCGCCCACCCACAGCGCCCCCGGCTTGTTCCCGTATCACCACACGGTTACCAATCCCGCAGATTATTTCACGTCCTACACCTTCACGATCAACGTCAGCGAATTTACCGGAAAAACGATTTATGTTGCAGCGCATGCCCATGTATATTCTCTGATCTGACCCCGGCCAAAGGCCGTCACCGATCGCGCGCCCGCTGTTCGTGTTGGCAGTGGGCGAAAGTCCGCCGTCAATACAAGCGAAACGCTCCCTGCCCGCAAGGGCAGGGAGCGTTTCCCAGCCTCGCAAAGTCTTGCAATTTTTTGAGGACTAATTTATAATGATCCTTATCATGAAGTCCGACGCCGCGATGAGGTGACCGCGGATGTCCACGGCATATCAGGTTTGGATTGCAGACGGCAGGAGCGGCAGTACGCAGACGAGGTGTTATCTGCGGTGAATTCCGTGGCGAAAGAACCCATCTATTTTGAACTGCTACACCTTGCCTGTAAGGATATGGGGGTCATCAACGTCTGTACAGAAAAGCGGAAGGACGATGCGGCGTTTCCGGTTGATCGCCGGGAATACAAGAAACGCTTTGGCTGGATGATTCGATCGCGTTTTAAGAAAGAGGTTAACCGATGGAAAATCAAGTGAAGTATGAGGATGATATTCCTCGTTATCAACAAATTGCCCTTGAATTAGCAGCCAGAATTGCTTGCGAAGAATATCAGGAAGGCGCAAAAATATATGCCCGTTCTGCCATCGCAAGTCAATATAAAGTGTCGCCTGAAACAGCGCGACGCGCCATTTGCGTGTTGTGCGATTTAGGGATTGTTTCATCCGAAAAAGGCAGCGGCGTAACCATTTTGTCGCAGAAACACGCTACGAGTTATGTGAAGCAATTTCAAAAAAGAAAGACCTTTGATAAAATAAAAGATAACCTGTTAAATAGCATCACCCAGCAGCAGGAAGACTTGCAGGTGTTGAGTAAACAATTATCGGATTTGATTGACGCATCACAGCAGCTGCGCTCCATGAATCCGTTTATGCCCTATAAAATTGAAATCAACAAGCAGTGCGTATATCTTAATAAATGTATTGCTGAAATTCAGTTTTGGCAGCATACCGGCGCAACCGTACTTGCTGTGGATAGGCAAGGCGTGATTCTGAAGTCGCCGGGACCCTATGTGACACTATTTGAGCACGATGTCCTCTATTTTTTACCACAGGATGACACCTCACAGCAGGTAAAAGATTTTCTGTATCCAACCGCCGAAAGCAAAGACATATTCTAAATTTCACATACACAATTCGCAAACCGCCCGATTGCAGATTCTGTAAATCAGAATCTCCAATCGGGCGGTTTTGGTAATGATGAATCGAAATCTTAGGGGAAACGCCGAACGCATACGCTGAATACCGCTTGACAATTCACCAACTTTTAATGTAATATAAAGTTGTTACTTCAATGGGCGTCTGCAGACTAGAATATCAAGCCCCCGAAATAAAAGGCTTTCACGCAGTTGTGCGCGCAAAGCAGGCCAGAAAAGAAGGCGGGTTGCCGGTTCGAACGCGCTCATTGTAACAGCTCCAGCTTTGAGCTGGCAAAAGGCACATCCGGCGGCCGTGCCTGAAACCGCAACCAGATGGTAGGAGGGATGAATATGATTGCGTTCAACGCAATTTGTAAAAGCTATAAAAGCAAGAATGTACTAACTGATGTTACCTTTCATGTCGCAAAAAGTCATCTTGTCGCAATTATCGGAGAAAGTGGCTGCGGCAAAACGACGATGCTAAAAATGATCAACCGATTGGTAAAGCCTACAAGCGGCTCGATCTATTTGAAGGGAAAGGACATTTGTACCATTGATGAGGTGCTGCTTCGAAGGAATATTGGTTATGTCATTCAGCAGACAGGGTTGTTTCCCCATATGACCGTTCGGGAGAACATTGAGTTGATTCCGCGGATACAAAAAACGAACGCGCAGGACTTGGAGAAAAACACAGAACGATTAATGCAAATTGTCGGTTTGGACAGCAAAGAATACTTAAATCGTTATCCAACAGAGCTAAGCGGCGGGCAGCAACAACGGATTGGGGTTGCCCGGGCTTTTGCGACTGACCCCGATGTGATCTTAATGGATGAACCATTTTCAGCACTGGATCCAATTACCAGATCCGATTTGCAGGATGAATTGGTCAACCTACAGTCGAAATTGAAAAAGACGATTGTGTTTGTAACGCATGATATGGATGAAGCAATCAAAATTGCTGATATGATTTGTATCATGCGCGATGGCAGGATTCTTCAGTACGACACACCGGAAAATGTTTTGAAAAATCCGGCAGATGAATTTGTATCCGACTTTGTTGGGAAGAATCGAATTTGGGCTTCCCCTGAATATATTAAAATTTCAGATATTATGCTTGAGAATCCCATTACAACAGACAGCAATGTATCGGTATTTAAGTGTCTGGATAAAATGCG
>JAQUZL010000025.1 GCA_028691385.1 Oscillospiraceae bacterium | reverse complement strand
CATGCCGGAACTGAAAAAGCAGCTGGAGCAGGCGGAGCGTCTGGCGCAGACCGGCGCGGAGCAGAGCCTTTTGCGCAACAAGGTGACGGAAAACGAGATTGCGAAGATCATTGAGCGATGGACCGGCATCCCGGTGAGCCGGCTGGTGCAGGGAGAGCGGGAAAAATTGCTGCACCTGGCCGAACGGCTGCATCAGCGCGTCATCGGGCAGGATGAGGCCGTGCAGCGCGTAACCGAGGCCATCCTGCGCTCGCGTGCCGGGATTCAGGATCCGGGGCGTCCCATCGGCAGCTTCCTGTTTTTGGGGCCGACCGGCGTCGGCAAAACGGAGTTGGCAAAAACGCTGTCCGAGGCGCTGTTTGACGATGAGCGCAACATGATCCGGCTGGATATGTCGGAGTATATGGAGAAATTTTCCGTATCGCGCCTGATCGGCGCGCCTCCCGGATATGTGGGCTATGAGGAGGGCGGCCAGCTGACCGAGGCGGTGCGCAGAAAGCCGTATTCTGTGGTGCTGTTTGACGAGGTGGAAAAGGCGCACCCGGACGTGTTCAACACATTGCTGCAGGTGCTCGATGACGGACACATTACGGATTCCCAGGGCAGAGTCGTGGACTTCAGCAATACCATCATCATTTTGACTTCGAATCTTGGCTCGCAGTATTTGCTTGAGGGAATCGGGGACAACGGCGAAATCACCGATCAGGCCAGAAAACAGGTGGAAACTCTGCTGAAGACCCAGTTCCGCCCGGAATTTTTGAATCGGCTGGACGAAATTATTTTCTATAAACCGCTGACCCGCGAAAATATCACGGGCATCATTGATCTCCAGATGGAAAAGCTGAACCGCAGACTGTCCGAGAAGCAGATCAGCGTGCGCTTGTCCGAGCAGGCCAAACAGTATGTGATTGCCGCTGCGTATGATCCGCTGTACGGCGCGCGCCCGCTGCGCAGATATTTGCAGCACACCGTGGAAACCCTGCTGGCACGCAAAATCATTGGCGGAGATATTTTGCCGGAGAGCAAGCTGCTTGTGACAGTGCGTGACGATACACTGCAGGTTGACCTGGAGCGGACGAATACCATATAAAATTAGTAAAACATGTGGCGAAAAGTGCCGCAAGACTTGATTTTGAATCGAATCTTGCGGCACTTTGTAGCATCCTCACAAATTATTTTTGGTATTTCATGCAAAATTTCATAATAGTTAAATTATTAACGAAAAATGCAATAGTAAAAATTTACAAACTTTTCAAACATAGTTCGTGAAAAGAAACAAAAATAGGGTGTGCAATATAAAAACAGTTCCATTTAATCAGAATCGTGGTATAATCGCAACTGTAGAAGTGCGGGGCAACGCGGTGGACTCGGATACCAGTATACAATCTGTGAAATACTGGCATAAGCTGCCTTGGAAAGGCCATTGACAAGCAGCTGAAAACGATAAATTTGCGCGGCCTGCACAGCAAATGCTCTTAACTTTTGGGAGGTCTTTTGAAATGGAAATGAAGAAGTTCGGCGTTGTTGGCGCTGGCATGATGGGTGCGGAAATCGCACTGTGCTTTGCACAGGCCGGTCATGAAACCGTTTTGGGCGACATTAAAATGGAATTTGCCGAAAATGGCAAAAAGCGTCTGGAAGGCGTTCTCGCAAAGCGCGTTGCCAAGGGCAAGATGACGCAGGAGCAGATGACTGCCACCATGAACAATATCATCCCGACCTGCACCGCAGACAGCGTTGCAGCATATGCAGACTGTGACTTGATTGTCGAAGCTGCGCTGGAAGTATTTGAAGTTAAATCCGATATTTTCAGAAGATTGGATGAGGCCTGCAAAGAAACCACCATTCTTGCATCCAACACTTCTTCCATCTCTATTACAAAGCTGGCCACTGCCGTCAGCAAAGCGCGCGCACCGCGCTTTTTGGGCACGCACTTCAACAGCCCGGCAAGCATCATGAAGCTGGTTGAGGTTATCCCGGCGGTGAACACGGTTGATGAAGTGACCGAGGCAGTCAAGGACGTACTTACCGCAATCGGCAAAGAGCCGGTCAAGTGCAAGGACGTTGTCGGCTTTGGCCTGAACCGCCTGTTCCACTGCTTCTACCTGGAAGCATGCCGTCTGGTTGAAGAGGGCGTGTGCAGCGTGGAGGACGTTGATAAGATTTGCCTGTATGGTCTTGGCCATCCGCAGGGCATTTTCAAGCTGCTTGACACCTTGAGCCTGTCGCTCGATGTCACCGTTGACAAGATCCTGTTCGAGGCATATGGCGACCGTTTCCGCCCGTCTGCCGACATGCAGCGTCTGGTTGACGCCGGCCATTACGGCAAAAAGACCGGCAGCGGCTACTATGACTGGGACGAGAACGGCAAGGTCATCGGCATGTCCGCTCCGTTCTGCAAGTAATCGGAGGGATTGCTTTGGATCAGCTGATTTATAAGAAGCTCGACCATGTGGGCGTTCTGCAGATTAACCGGCCGGAAGCACTCAATGCACTCAGCCGCGAAATCGTTGACGCAATGGATGCAGAGCTTGACAAGATTGCGGCAGATCCCGAAGTGCGGGTACTGCTCATCGGCGGCACCGACAACTTTGCGGCCGGCGCCGACATCAAGGGTATGGTGGAATGCGACCCCGAGGGCGCACGTAAGTTTTCCTTCAGCCCAACCTATAAAAAACTGATGGATCTCAAGATTCCGACCATCGCTTCCGTTGGCGGCTACTGCTTCGGCGGCGGCCTCGAGCTGGCGCTCACCTGTGATTTCCGCATTGCATCGGAAGAGGCGCAGATGGGACTGGTGGAAACGAATCTGGGTATTTTCCCGGGCGCCGGCGGTACTATTCGCCTGCCGCGCCTGATTGGGTATTCTCAAGCCATGGAACTGATTCTCTTCGGCAAAAAAGTCAAGGGTCCCGAGGCGCTGCAGTTGGGCCTTGTGAACCGTATTGTTCCCAAAGAAGATCTGTGGGAAGAGTCCATCAAGTGGGCAACCAAGCTTTCCCTGCGCGCGCCGGTGGCCGTGCAGTCTGCCAAGCAGACCATTAAGGCCGGCCTTGCGATGCAGACGATCGATGCGGGTATTGATTATGAGGCGGATGCATGGGCGAACCTGTTCCTTTCTCAGGATCAAAAAGAGGGCATGCGTGCTTTCGTTGAAAAACGCAAGCCGAACTATATCGGCAAATAATTTATTCTGCGAAAGGGGTCATCTTTACGATGCCTGAGATTAAAACCTTTGCTGCTCCAAGCAAGTACATTCAGGGTAAGGACCTGCTGCTGAAGATTTCTGATTATATCGGCTTCCTCGGCAACCACTTTCTGGTTCTGACCGACCAAATCGTTTTTGGACTGACAAAAGATAAAATTGCACAGGGCTTTGCCGGAACCTCGTATCACGTTGAAATTTTCGGCGGTGAATCGACTGCGGCAGAAGCTGAAAGAATTGCAAAAATCGCAGCTGAGCTGCACTGCTGCTGCATTGTTGGTTTGGGCGGCGGCAAGGTGATCGACACCACAAAATACGCTGCCGATCTTGCCGGTATTGCCGACGTCATTGTTCCGACCGCGGCAGCCTCCGATGCGCCCTGCAGTGCAATGTCTGTTGTTTATGATGAAAACGGTGCGTTTGTTGTTTCAAAGAAGATGAAGCACAATCCGAATGTCGTTTTGGTCGATACGCAGATTATCACCGAAGCGCCGGTTCGCCTGCTGAAGGCGGGTCTTGGCGATGCATTTGCCACCTATTATGAAGCGAGAGCCTGCAAGCGCTCCGGCGTGGACAACTTCACCGGCGGCAAGCGGAACGAAGCAGATTATGCAATGGCGGAGCTGTGCAACAAGCTGCTGCTGCAGTATGGCAAGGCGGCGGTTGAATCGGTTCAGAAAAAGCAGTGGTCCGAAGCGGTCGATATGATCACGGAAGCCAATATTTTTCTGAGCGGCTTGGGCTTCGAGAACAATGGCTGTGCAATTGCCCATGCATTTTACAGCGGCATGACCAAAGTGTGGGATCCGTTCCCGGTCATGCATGGTGAGGCGGTCGCCGTTGGCGTTCTGGTGCAGCTTGCTGCGGAATATCTGCATGCAGGCAAAACAGACGAACGCGAATGGGGAGAAGTGATCACATTCTACAAGGAATGCGGACTGCCCACAAGCCTAAAGGATCTCGGCATTGAAGCGGATGAGAAGAAGCTCTATGAGCTGGCAGAGGCCACCTGCACTTATCCGAATTCGAAGAAGATGCCATTTGATGTGACTCCTGAATCGCTCTATCAGGCGATTTTAAGAGTAAATAAAAACAATTGTATGGAGGAAACAAACAATGAAAGAGTTTAAGAAGGTCGTAGCTCTGGTTCTGGTTGTTGTTCTGGTTTTCGCGCTGACCGCATGCGGCAGCAGCAAGCCGGCAGACACCAGCACCACCACCCCGGCAGGCAACACCACCACCACCACCCCGGCGGCTGACAACAACACCGCAGCACCAGCAGGCGACGCCGCAGTTGAGTATGACAACGTCACCATCAACTTCAACGGCACCACTTCCGATTCCAACCCCATCGCAATGGGCGTTATGAACTGCTTTGAGAAAGAGCTCGAGGCTCGCTCCAACGGCGCTGTTCAGGTTGAAGTTTATCTGAACTCCACCTTTGGCACCGGCACTGCTTGCATTGAGTCCGTTCAGGCTGGCTCTGTTCAGGCTGGTGAGTGCACCCTGTCTTCCTTCGCTTCCTACTGCCCGGATGTTCAGTACACTGCTGTTCCGTTCACCTTCAACAGCCGTGAAGAAGCCTACGCATGGACCAAGACCGATGTTGCTGCTCAGCTGAAGCAGGAAGTTTCCGATCAGGCTGGCGTCTATATGCTGAGCTGGTTCGAGAACGGCATTCGTATGCTGTCCAATGGCAAGAAGGAAGTCACTTCTCCGGCTGACATGGCTGGCCTGAAGATCCGCGTTATGGACTCCCCGGCTTACATTGAGATGTTCACCGAGATGGGCGCTTCCGCTACCCCGATGGCATACTCCGAGCTCTACACCGCTCTGCAGCAGGGCACCGTTGATGGCCAGGATAACCCCTACTCCATCTTCGTTTCCACCAAGTTCTACGAAGTACAGAAGTACTTCACCGATCTGTCCCACACCTTTGACTTCACCGCTTTCTTCATCTCCAACGAGTTCATGAATGGTCTGAATGAGGCAACTCGTAACCTGATCATTGAAGTTGGCGAAGAGACCGAGGTTGCACAGCATGAGTATGCAGCTGCTCAGGAAGCTGACAATATTCAGGCAATCAAGGACAACGGTGTTACCCTTTACAACCTCTCTGACGACGAGCGCGCTGCTTTCAAGGCATCCGTTGCTGGCTTCGAGGATTGGTTCAAGGCCAACGTGAAGTCCACCATCACTTGGGAAGACTTCCAGGCATCTGTTGAAGAGGCAAAGGCAAACGCCTAATTTCTCGCAACTTAACAGATTCGCAATTTCTTGAGTTGTAGCTTTTGGCGGGATAACCCCGGGACTGTACTTCCGGGGTTATCCCACTATTGCGAACTACTGCGGATAACCGCAGTAGTTGCTTCAGGGCATTTGCCCTGATTTCGAACCTACGAGAAAGGTTAGGGTCCGTTATCATGAAAATTGTAAAACTGATTGATGATAATTGCGAGAAAGTTCTCTGCTTTATCACATTCCTGTCTATGCTTCTTTGCCTTGTCTGGCAGCTGGTTATGCGCTGGACTGGCGGCAACCTCTCTTGGACAGAAGAGGCTGCACGTTATCTGTTTATTTGGACTTCCTGGCTGGGCATTTCGCTTTCGGTCAAAGAAAGATCCCATATTAAGGTTGAGCTGCTGACTGCTATCTTCCACGAAGGCATTGGCAAGCTCATTTTTGACCTGATTTCGAATGTGGGCTTCTTTATCTTTGACCTGGTGATTATTAAGCTTGAATGGGATCAGATTATTCGTGTTTCGTTTACTTACAATCAGAAATCGCCGGCTATGATGATGCCGATGGGTATTGTCTACGCTGCGCTTGTGGTTGGCGGCATCTTTGTTGCCGTTCGCCTGATTGAGGACACGATCAAGTTGATCCTCGAATACAAAGCTTCCAAAGGCTTAAAGAAAGAGGAGGCATAAGATATGGGTTCTGCATCGATGGCCGCTCTGATTATTTTTGGCCTTTTCTTTGTTTTCATTTTCCTGACTATTCCGATTGGTATTTCCATCGGCTTGTCACTGACAATTTACTACGTATTCTATAGCACCCAGACGCTCTCAACCATTGGCCCGTGGCTGATGTCTGCACTGGACTCCTTCCCGCTGATGGCCATTCCGTTCTTCATCTTGGCTGGCTCACTCATGGAAGGCGGCGGTCTTTCCAAGCGACTGATCGATTTCTGCGATTCTCTGCTTGGCTGGCTGCCGGGCGGCCTTGGCATTGTCTGTATCGCTGCTTGTGCGTTCTTTGGCGCAATCTCCGGTTCCGCTCCGGCTACGGTTGCAGCAATCGGCGCCATCTGCCTGCCTTCCATGGTGGAGCGTGGATACGACAAGCTGTACGCTACCGCTCTGATTGCCGCTTCTGGCTGCTTGGGCGTTATCGTTCCGCCGTCTATCCCGATGGTTGTTTATGGTACGTCTACCGACACCTCCGTTGGCCAGCTGTTTGTCGCTGGTTTCGGTCCGGCGCTTGCATTTGCACTGTGCCTGATCGCACTCAACGAGTTTGTCTGCATTAAGCACGGCTACAAAGGCTCTGCCCACGGCTTCTCGATCAAGCGCGTTGGCACCACCTTTGTAAAGGGCATTTGGGCGTTGGGCTGCCCGGTTATCATTCTGGGCGGTATTTATGGCGGCTTCTTTACCCCGACCGAAGCAGCCGTTGTTGCTGACGTCTATGGCTTCATCGTTGGTATGTTCATCTATCGTGAGCTGGACATCAAGAGAACATACAAGGCATTTATTACATCCTCTATCACCAACGGCAACATTTTGCTGCCGTGCTGCACCGGTACGGTTCTTGCCAAGGTTATCTCTCTGGCACAGATTCCGACTGTTGTGGCCAATGGCATCACTTCGATCAGTGATAACGGCATAATCATCCTGCTGGTCATTAACGGCGTGCTGCTGATTGTCGGTATGTTGATGGATACGATTGCTGCAATTATCGTTATCGCGCCGATTCTGTGCCCAGTTGCAGTTGCCTGTGGCTGGTCGCCGATTCATTTCGGCCTGATCATGGTTGTTAACCTGGCAATCGGCTTCATTACGCCGCCTGTTGGCGTCAACCTGTTTGTTGCCTCCGGCATGGCAGACGTCAGATTTGTTGATTTGAGTAAAAAGATTATACCATTCATTCTAGTACTACTGTGTGCACTGCTGATCACAACGTATTGTGAACCGCTGGTTATGACGCTGCCGAACATGATGACGAAAGCAGCAGCATAACATATTGGAGGATTTATGAATAATCTTTTTGATGTGTCCGGTAAAAAAGCCATCGTGACCGGCGCCAGCCGCGGCCTTGGTAAGGCTATGGCACAGGCGCTGCACGATGCCGGTGTTACGCTGGTGATCATGGGTACCAACGAAAAAGTTGTTGCCGTTGCAAATGAAATGACCACCGCAGAGTGTCCGGTTTATCCGGTGATGGCGAACTTTAAGGACAATGCTGCTGTGGCGGCTGCGTTCGACGAAGCAATGCAGTATCTGGATCATGACATTGACATTATGGTGAATAATGCCGGCATGCAGGTGCGGTATCCGTGCCTGGAATTCCCGATTGAGGAATGGAACAAGGTTTTGAACGTAAACCTCACTTCCGCCTTTATTTTGGCGCAGCTTGCTGGCCAGATTATGGCAAAAAAGGGTTACGGCAAAATTGTGAACACAGCATCTCTGCTCAGCTATCAGGGTGGTTTTACGGTTCCTGCTTATGCAGCTGCAAAGGGCGGCATCAAGCAGATGACCATGGCCTTCTCCAATGAGCTTGCGAGTGTTGGCGTTAATGTCAATGCCATTGCTCCCGGCTACATGGATACGGACAATATTGCCGCGCTGAAAGCAGATGAAGCACGCCTGAAGACCCTGATGGACCGCATTCCTGCCAAGCGTCTTGGTACGCCGGAGGATCTTGTCGGTGCGCTCATTTTCCTCAGCTCGCATGCTTCGGACTATGTAAATGGCGTCGTCGTGACCGTTGACGGCGGCTGGATGGGCAGATAAGGCGTATTTGCTGACTGCTGTACCATGAAATTAAGACCCGGACAGAATGTATCGAATGGTGATTTTACAAAAACACCAATCGTTTACAAGTTGTCCGGGTCTTTTCCTTGATTTTGTGCATAGAACACTTGCAATCGTATTGTTTGTGGGATATAATTTAATTGTCATTAAGCGGCCATTTTAATGACCGAAAATAGCAAGGAGTGGAGATTTTTGGAAGAGACAAAACTGACTTCTAAACAGTTTCTGAACGAGCTTACAGCAAAGCACTACGATGGTGCGCTGCAGGCAAAGGCAGAAGGAAAGCCTGTTGCCTGGGCCGTATCCATTAGCCCGCAGGAATTGTTTGAAACACTGGACATGCACGTTGTTTATCCGGAAAACCATGCGGCGGCCATCGGCGCACGGAAGGAAGCGATGAAGTTCATCGATCACGCGGAGGGCATCGGCTATTCTGCCGATATTTGCTCTTACGCACGCATCAACATGGCATACACGGATATTCCCCACGCGGAAGCACAGGATATTCCGCTGCCGGATGTCGTCCTTTGCAGTGCCAACATTTGCACGACGGTCATGAAGTGGTGGGAGAATCTGGCAAAAAAGCTGCGTGTCCCGCTGGTCTTTATTGACACCCCGTTCAACCATACTTATGAAGTCCCGGATCATGCGGTCGAGTATCTGCGCGGCCAGTTTGAATCCGCAATCAAGCAGCTGGAAGACTTCAGCGGCAAGAGATTTGACTTTGACAAGCTTGGCGAAGTCATGAAGCTGTCCAACGCCACCTGCCAGTGGTGGAAGGCTGCAACGGATCTTGCACAGTTTACGCCGTCGCCGCTTAACGGCTTCGACATGTTCAACTATATGGCAATCATGGTCTGCATGCGCGGCAACGCCGACGGCCATAAGCTGTTCAAGCTGTGGTACGAAGAGTTGCTGGCAAAGAAGGAAGCTGGCCTTGGCCCTTGGAGCTCCGCAGAGGAGAAGTACCGCATCATGTGGGACGGCATTGCCTGCTGGCCGCATCTGTCCACCACCTTCAAGACTCTGAAGAAGTACGGCATCAACATGGTGACCTCTACTTATCCGGAATCCTGGAATGTCCGCTATGAAACCAATGACCTGACCGGCATGGCTCGTGCGTACACGGTGAACTATGCAAACCGGAACCTGGACTTTGGCACTGATTACCTGAAGAAACTCGTTGACCAGTTCAATCTGGACGGCGTTCTGTATCATTCCAACCGCAGCTGCAAGCTGATGGACTTCCGTCAGTACGAAGTGCGCCGCCGCGTCGAAGCTATGACCGGCATCCCGACCACCATGTTTGATGGTGACCAGACGGATCCGCGCAGCTTCTCCGAAGCGCAGTATGAGACCCGCGTTCAGGGCCTTGTCGAAATGATGGACAAGAGAAAGGCCGCAGGGAGGTAATGAAAATGTCTGACTATAAAGAATTGATTGCTGAGCTCGTCGCCGCTGCTGAAACACCGGCAAAGACGATTAAAAAGTCTATGGAAGATACGGGCAAGAAGGCCATCGGCTGTTTCCCGCTTCATATCCCGGAAGAGATTATCTATGCTTGCAACTATCTGCCGGTCGGCATGTGGGGCGGCAAGACGGATCTGAAGCTTTGCGACACCTATATGCAGAGCTTCTGCTGCACCATTATGCGTGCCAACCTGGAGTATGGCATGAAGGGCACTTACAACTTCCTGTCCGGTATCGTTATGAACGCCATGTGCGATACGCTGAAGTGCGTCTGCGAGGACTGGAAGATTGCCGTTCCGCAGGTTCCGATTATCCCGGTTGTGTATGCCCAGCAGCGCAAGAGCGAAGAGGGCATTGAGTACATGAAGGCGGAGTTCAAGCGCGTGCGTCATGCCCTTGAAAAGCTCGAAGGCCGTATGGTCATGGATCGTGACGTTGAAAATGCCTACGAGATGTATGAGGATTACCGTGCAGCAATGCGCGATTTTGATGCGACCTGCGTCAATTATCCGATCACCATGGATGCATATACCCGTCACCTGGTCATCAAGGCTGGCTTCTTCATGGATAAGGCAGTCTATAAAGAGAAGATTAAGGCAATCACTGCCGGCCTGAAGGCACAGGCGCCGGAGAAGTTTGATGGCATTCGTGTCATTGCGACCGGCCTGCTGTCCGAGCCGAATGAGGTTCTGAACATCTTTAAGGAAAATAACATTGCAATTGTCGGTGACGATCTGGCACAGGAATCCCGTCTGTGGAGAACGCCGGGCCGTGACATCAAGGGCTCCGTCTGGGAGAAGATGGCACTGCGTATGGCTGACCAGCGCGGCGACTGCTTCCTCTATGAGCCGGACAAACAGCGCGGCGAAATGATGATCGAGATGTGCAAGGCGCGCAGCGCCAAGGCTGTTGTCGTCTTTATGATGAAGTTCTGCGATCCGGAAGAGTTTGATTATCCGATCTACAAGAAGGAACTGGACGATGCAGGCGTGCCGCATCTTTATCTGGAAGTTGACCAGATGATTGATTCGTTTGAGCAGATTCGTACGCGTATTCAGGCTTTTGCCGAGCAATTCTAAGCGTACTTAAGGAGTACACATTATGTTTTTGGGTATTGATATCGGTTCCTCTTCGTCTAAAGTCGCGCTGATGAACGACAAGAAGGAACTTGTTGCGACAGCGGTCGTCAACAAAGGCACTGGTACTGACGGCGTGCATTCTGCCTTGGAGCAGGCTTTTTTGAAGGCTGGCATCACCAAGGAAGACGTCCAGTTCTCGGTTGTTACCGGATATGGCCGTGTGACCTACAAGGACGCCGACAAGCAGATCACTGAATTGACCTGCCATGCAAAGGGCGTGGCGTATCTGATTCCGGGCGCACGGACAATCGTTGATATTGGCGGTCAGGATGCAAAAGTCATTAAGCTGAATGAAAAAGGCGAGATGATTAACTTTGGCATGAACGAGAAGTGCGCTGCCGGTACAGGCCGCTTTTTGGAGGTTATGGCACGCGTGCTGGGCTGCGGTTTGGGCGACCTGTCCGATCTGGCACAGAAATCGGACAAAACGGTTTCGATCAGCAGCGTCTGCACGGTGTTTGCTGAGAGCGAGGTTATTTCTCAGCTGGCAACCGGTGAAACTCCCGCAAACGTGGCGCGCGGCGCACACGTTTCCGTTTCCAAGCGCGTTGCCGGTATGTGCAATCGCGTTGGCGTGGAACCCACTGTCGTGATGACAGGCGGTGTTGCGCTCAATGCCGATATGGTTCGCTGCCTCAGCAATGAGCTGAGTTCGCCGGTCACCGCTGCGCCAAACTGCCAGGCAGTTGGTGCAATTGGTGCGTCTGTTGCTGCCTACGAAACCTTTATGGCTCGTAGGGAACAGTAATTACCCCAACATACTTGATCACACCCCTCTTGCGCTCATTTTACAGGAGGGGTGTGTTAAGATCTATTTTTCTTGTATGCTGGGATACAAGAAAACAACAGTAAAATGATAGGAGAATGAAAAATGGATATTATCAAAATCTATCCGCAGGACAGCGTCGCGGTGGCCCTCCGCGATCTGAAGGCAGGCGAAACCGTTGCAGTCGACGGCAAAACAGTCAAGGTGCTGCAGGACATTCCCAATGGCCATAAGCTGGTGGTCGAAGCAATCAAGAAGGGGGAAGCTGTTCTGAAGTATGGCAACGCCATTGGCACTGCGACGGAAGATGTACCGGTCGGCGGCTATATTCACGACCATAATCTCGTTTCTGCCTGTGGCGAGCGCAAGCACTATACTTACAATTATGACCCTGATAATACTGCGCTGCGCGGTGCGTCCGACAAGACCTTTCAGGGCTATGCGCGCGCCAACGGCGCGGTTGGTTGCCGCAACTATCTGCTGATTGTCCCGAGCGTGTTCTGCGCCAATGGCCCGCTGGAGAAAATCGCGCGCGTGATCTCAGAAAAATACCCGGCGAATGCCAATTTCGACGGTGTGCTGGCGCTGACCCATCCGTATGGCTGCAGCCAGACCGGCGCCGATCTTGAGATGACCTCTAAGACGCTTGCTTCATTCATGCTGAACGGCAATTTTGGCGGCGTGCTCATTATCAGCTGCGGCTGTGAGGTGAACGACCTCACGCAGATGAAAAAGTACATGGGTGGCGATTTCCTGGAGAGCCGCACCCGCAAACTCTGCCTGCAGGATGCAGATGATGAGATTGCGGAAGCCATGCAGATGTGTGACGAACTGATGGCAGAAATCTCCAAAGATCGCCGCGAAGCGGTTAACATGGATAAGCTGCACATTGCCATGAACTGCGGTGGTTCCGACGGCTTCTCGGGCGTAACCGCAAATAAGATTCTTGGCCGCGTTTGCGGCAGACTGGTCAGCGAAGGCGCGACGGTCAACATGACCGAAGTGGCGGAGATGATCGGCGGCGAGCACCTGCTGATGAACCGCGCAATCAATGAAAAGGTGTTCCAGGATATTGTGGATATGATCAACCGAAACCTGGACTACTATGAAGGCTATGGCATCAAGATGAACGCCAATCCGACCCAGGGAAACAAGGCGGGCGGCCTGTCTACCATTGAGGACAAGTCCCTTGGCTGCATCCAGAAGGGCGGCAAGTGCGCGGTTTATGAGTGTGTGCAGTATGGTGACCGCGCCACGCAGAAGGGCTTCATTCTGGTAGATGGCCCCGGCAACGACCTTACCGGCATCACTGCGCAGATTGCAGCCGGTGCTGTTTTGACGGTCTTTACCACCGGACGCGGCACGCCGGCCGGTTTTGGCGGCCCGCTGTATCGCCTGTCCTCCAATAATCGTCTGGCAGCTAAGAAACCGGGCTGGATTGACCTGAACTGCGGCACACTGCTCGATGACAACAGTGAGGCGGAGTGCCAGCGTTTGGAAGATGCGATGTATGAGGGCATCATGCAGACGGTCAACGGAGAATACCGCACCAAAAATGAGATTAACGGGTATTATCAGATGTGCATGCTGCGCATTGGCCCGAACATGTAAAAAAATATGGCAGCATCCATCGGATGCTGCCATATTTTTGCGTCATGAAACCGGCTTACGCCTTTGCTTGCTGTAACGCCCACCGCGATTTTGTCATGCAGGTTACATGCTCTGTGCGCCTTCCTTGCAGAGGAGGCCAGTCCCGATCCCAGTTCGTGTGATGGTACACGAAGCCACATTTTTCCTGCACGCGTTTTGACTGCTCGTTGCCGTCAAAATAGCTGCACCAGACCTTTTCTATGGACAGCTGCTCAAAGGCAAGGTGAAGCAGAGCGATTACCGCCTCGGGGATATAGCCGCAGCCCCAGAAGGGAACGCCAATCCAGTAGCCAATTTCACATTCCCGCTCCGGTAGGGATAAATTGCTTTCGGCGCCGATCATCAGACCGATGCTGCCGATGGCGCGGTTGTCGCCTTGTAGCGTGACGGCGTAGGTTTGCGCGCCGGAAAGCACATCCTGAATGATTTGGCGGCTGTTTTCGACGTCGGTATGGACGGGCCAGCCGGCGATTGGGCCGACGCGCGGATCTTGTGCAAACAAATAAAGACTTTCTGCGTCGCTGCATTGCCATGGGCGGAGCAGCAGGCGCTTTGTTTCAATGATCATAGAACCTCCTTTCCGGATGAAAAAACGCGGCGGCATAGCTTTGCTATGCCGCCGCGTTTTGAATTTCGGTGCATGGCAGGAATGCCGTGCAGACAAAACTGCTGCCGAACTTAGCGGCGCAGGTTTTCGATCAGCGTTGTTGCACCAAGACCGCCGCCGCAGCAGGAGGAGATGATGCCATACTTGCCGCCGGTCTTTTCCAGCTGACGCATGGCAAAGATGGAAATACGCGCGCCGGAAGCGCCGTTCGGATGGCCGATGGCAATTGCGCCGCCGTTCGGGTTCCAGTTTGCCTGATTGATCTGGAAGCCGGACTCCTTCTCCATCTGGCTGATGACGCCCAGGTTCTGCGCAGCGAACGCTTCGTTGCACTCGAACACATCCACGTCCTTGACGGTCAGACCTGCATGCGCGATAGCCTTCAGGTTGGAGTAGCACGGGGCAATGCCCATCAGATCTTCACGGTAGCCGACATGTGCGCAGCTGACCCAGCGGGCATACGGGGTATAGCCCAGTTCCTTGGCCTTTTCGGCGGTCATAATCAGCAGAAATGCTGCGCCGTCGTTCAGGCCGGAGGAGTTGCCGGCGGTGGTGACGCCGTCCGCGTTGATCGGTCTCAGCTTGGAAAGACCTGCCATATCCGTACCGGGACGGGGGAACTCGTCCTTGGTGATCTGGATTTCCGGGGTCTTTCTGGTGGCCGGGATGGTGATGGGGACAATTTCGCCGCCCAGCACGCCGCCCGGTGCGTATGCCGCAGCCAGACGCTCCTGAGAACGCAGTGCAAACTCATCGCACTGGGTACGGGACAGATTCCACTCGCGTGCAATCTTGTCGCTGATGGAGATCATGGAAATATCACGCTCCGGGTTCGGCGTCAGGCCCTTTTCATAGACCTGCGGCGCCAGCTCCTTGTAGGGCGGCGTGATGGTGGAAACATAAGCCGGGACAGTGGAGTGGCACTCCATGCCGCCGCAGATGGCGATGTCGGACATGCCCATCTTGATTTTCCATGCAGCCTGGTTCAGCGCCTCGATTGCAGAGCCGCACTGCATTTCGCAGAAGGTTGCGGCAGTTTCAAAGGGCAGGCCGGAGCACAGGCAGGCATAACGGGCGATTGCCTGGGTCTTGGAGTCGCCGTGCGCATTGCCGGCAACAACAGTATCGACGAAGGCACGCTCACGGATGCCAGTTTTCTCAACGAGAGGCCGAATGACATTGCCGCCAATTTCAGAGGCTGCAAAGTCGCGCAGGCCGCCGCCGAGCTTACCAAAGGCGGATCTTACACCGTCAACAATCACTACTTCACGTTCTTGCATATTCGTGTCCTCCTCTCTTAGCGTCTCAGATTTTCGATGATGGTGGTAGTACCGTGACCGCCGCCGCAGCATGCGGAGAACAGGCCGTACTTTGCACCAGTCTTCTCAATCTGCTTCATTGCGAACCAGCCGATACGCGCGCCGGAAGCGCCGTTCGGGTGGCCAATGGAGATTGCGCCGCCGTTCGGGTTCCAGATGCTCTGATCGACCGTCTTGCCGGTCTGCTTCTCAATTTCAGCGATGACGGCAAGGTTCTGTGCAGCAAATGCCTCGTTGCACTCGAAAACGCCCAGATCGTCCATGGTAAGACCGGCCAACTTCAGCGCCTTCAGGCTCGAGAATGCCGGGCCAATGCCCATGTAACGCGGCTCAACGCCAATATCAGCGCCCATGACCCAGCGAGCAATCGGGTTGTAACCCAGCTCCTTGGCCTTGTCTGCGCTCATCATCAGGACAAAAGCAGCGCCGTCATTGCGGCCGGATGCATTGCCGGCGGTGGTGACGCCGCCATCGAGAACCGGTCTCAGCTTGGAAAGGCCGGAAAGCTCGGTGCCGGGACGGGGGAACTCGTCCTTGTCGACAACAACTTCCGGGGACTTCTTGGTTGCCGGCTTGATGTACGGAATGATTTCGCTGCCGGTGATACCGGAAGCGTAGGCAGCCTGCAGACGCTCCTGAGAACGCAGTGCGTACTCATCACACATCTGGCGGCTTGCGCCCCACTTGGTTGCCATGCCGTCGCTGACCTGAATCATGGAGATGGCCTGCTCCGGAGTCGGGGCCAGATACATCGGCAGAGGGCGCGGTCCAATCTGCTTATAGGGGGGGACGTTGGTATCAAAGGGGATCGCGGAGGTGGAGTGGGACTCCATGCCGCCAACGACCATGACGTCGGCATAGCCGAGAGCGATTTCCGCTGCCGCATGGTTGATGGAGGTGATGGCGGAGCCGCACTGCATTTCAATGTAGTGGCACTCCGTTTCACAAGGAAGGCCGGCGCCCAGCGCAGCATAGCGAGCGGGGTTAAATGCCTTAATATCACCCTGCGCGCTGCCGCAAACGACACCGTCAACCTTTGCCTTCTCCAACACTTTGGTCTTTTCAAGGAGTCCCTTGATGACCATTGCTGCGATATCGGTAGAGCAAAGATCTTTCAGACCGCCGCCCTGTTTGCCAAAAATGGAACGGGCGCCGTCTACAAATACTACTTCACGCATACAAGTATTTCCTTTCTGTTTCATATTTGCCAGTTTGTACCTGCCGGACTACCCAAAACAATCCAACCGGAATGCAAACCAGTTATACATATACTAGAATACCAACTCCGATGCCAACTGTAAAGAATAACTGGAAAAATCAAAAAATGTTTGTGCATACTGTAAAAATATGCTTGACATAACCAAGGAATATTCAACAAAACTACAATGAGGTCGTTTTTCCCGCCGAACAAAAAAACCGGGCGGCCAAGCCGCCCGGTAAGACTTGCGAAAATCACACGATTTGCGCCAGAATGGTATCTTTGTTTTGCAGCCCAACAAGCCGTGCCGCTTCCGAGCCGTCCTGAAAGATGATGGTGGTGGGAACGGATTGCACGTGGTAACGCCCGGCTAGGGCCGCCGATGCGTCAATATCAACCTTGCAGACCCGATAGCGGTCGGCAAGATACTGCGCAAGATCCTCCACAACCGGCGACATCATTTGGCAGGGCGCGCACCAGTTGGCATAAAAATCCACCACAACATTTGCGCCGGGGCGATTGACTGCTGCGTCAAAGTTTTCTTCGGTTAGTTCCTGAACAGACATTTTTCTCACCTCACCGCTAGTATGGCTGGCGGCAAAACGAAATATGCTGCAAAAAGTTTGACATTGCAGCCGAATACAGGTACAATGGTACGGCGACCGGGATGGATGGCCGCGCCGTGCTGCCGAAAGGCGATCGGTGAGGAAAGTCCGGGCTCCATAGGGCAAGAATAACGGGTAACGCCCGCCGAAGGCAACTTCAGGAAAAGTGCAACAGAGAGATACCGCCGGCTTGCCGGTAAGGGTGGAAAGGTGAGGTAAGAGCTCACCCATCGGCTGGAGACTGTCCGATGCTGTAAACTCTATTCGGAGCAACACCGTGGGGAAGCACATAGCCTGCCCGGCTGCTTCCAGGAGGTGGCTTGAGCGGATCGGCAACGATTCGCCAAGATAGATGGCCGTCTTAAATGACAGAACCCGGCTTACAGTCCCGATCGCATTTTTTAGTTATTTTAGTGAGATGATCGCTTTGACAAAATTAGATCTCTATTTGGATTCCCTGCGGGGCAAGAAAATTCTAGTGCTGGGACTTGGCATTTCCAATCGCCCGCTGGCGCGGCTGCTGGCAAGCCATTCGCTGGACGTCACCGGCTGCGACAAGCTGGAAACGCCGGATGAAGAGTTAAAGGCACTGGAAAAGGCCGGCGTGAAGCTGAAGCTCGGCAAGGATTATCTGGAAAACCTGACCGGCGATGTGGTGTTCCGCACGCCCGGCATGCGCCCGGATTTGCCTGCCATTGCGGCGCTTACGGCGCACGGCGCGCGGCTTACCTCCGAAATGGAGGCGTTTTTTGAAGTCTGTCCCTGCAAGATTCTTGCGGTGACCGGCTCTGATGGAAAAACCACCACCACCACCCTGATTGCGGAGCTGCTCAAACGGGCAGGCCGCCGGGTCTGGGTCGGCGGCAATATCGGCCATCCGCTGCTGGGGCAGGTGCCGGAAATGCGTGCGGAGGACTGCGCGGTACTGGAGCTTAGCTCCTTTCAGCTGATGACCATGCAGAAAAGCCCCCACATCGCGGTTGTGACCAACCTTGCGCCCAACCATTTGGATATTCATAAGGATATGGCAGAATATGTGGCGGCAAAAAAGAATATCTTTTTGCACCAGCGTCCGGATGACGTGCTGATTGTCAATGCCGACAACGCCTATACCGCAGCGTTTGCCGCAGAGGCGCGCGGTCACGTTTGTACCTTCTCCGCCACCGGTGAGGCCGACGTCTATTACCGCGACGGCGCGATTTATCGCCGCGGCGGCAAGAAAATTGTATCGCGCAGCGCTATCAAGCTGCCGGGGATGCACAACGTGGAAAATTACATGACCGCCATCGCCGCCACAGCCGGGCTGGTGACAGACGCGTCCATTGCCGCCCTTGCTGCGGAGTTTGGCGGCGTGGAGCATCGCATTGAGCTGGTGCGGGTGCGCAACGGCGTATCCTATTATAATGACTCCATTGCGTCAAGTCCCACGCGCACCATTGCGGGGCTTCGCAGCTTTCCAAACAAAATTATCCTGATTGCGGGCGGTTATGACAAGCATATTCCCTATGATGTGCTGGG
>JAQUZL010000024.1 GCA_028691385.1 Oscillospiraceae bacterium | reverse complement strand
GGGCGCTTGTCCTGCCGGCTTTCCGGCGAACGCGACAGCTGACTTAGACAGATGACCGGCACGTCCAGCTCTTTGGCCATGATTTTCATGGCACGGGAAATTTCACCCACGGCCTGCACGCGGTTTTCCGGCGTTCTGCCGTCGCCGCCGGCAGAGGTCATGAGCTGCAGGTAGTCAATGATGATCAGCCCCAGATTATCCAGACGGCGGCATTTCGCGTTCATCTCCGCCACGGTGATACTGGGCGTATCCTCCACGCGAATATCGGTCTGGCTCAACGCGGCGGCGGCAACGCCGATGCGGCTCCACTCATCCTCGGAGAGCTTGCCGGTCACCAGCTTTTGGTTGTCCACAAAGCTTTCGTTGGAAATCAGGCGCATGGCCAGCTGTTCCTTGGACATTTCCAGAGAGAAGAACGCCACGGTTTTGGGCGTTCCCTTGGCAACGGACAGCGCGATATTCAGCGCCATGGACGTTTTGCCCATGCCGGGACGCGCAGCGATGAGCAGCAGGTCGGACTTGTTCAGACCGTTGATCTTGTGGTCAAGATCCTTCAGCCCGGTGCTAAGCCCCGGGAAGTCGTTGCCGGCCTTGGCAAGCTCGGTCAGGCGGTCAAACACGCCCAGCAGCACCGTGCCGATATGCTCAAGCTCCTTGCCGCTGGCATTTTTTCGCAGGGCAAAAATTTTGCGCTCGGCGGACTCGAGAATTTCCCCGGCAGTGCCGACGCCCTCCTGCACGGTGGTGTGAATTTCGTCGGTGGCCTGATCAATGCTGCGCAGCAGCGCCTTGTCGCGGACAATCTGCGCGTACTGCTTGACGTTGGACGCGGTGGGGGTGATCTGCATCAGCTGCATCACATAGTCCACCGTTTTGTCGTTGTACGCGCCGCGCTCGCGCAGCTTGTCAATGACCGTGACCGGGTCGATGTTCTCGGAGAAATTGAACATGGAATAGATTGCTTCGTAGATATCGCGGTTTTGCTGGAGATAGAAATCCTCCGGCTTCAGCATCCCGATGACGTCGCTGACGCAGCGGGCGTCAATCAGCATGGAGCCAAGCACCGACTGCTCCGCTTCCAGCGAGTGCGGCACCTGCCGCTGGAGCAGCTCATCCATATTCTTCACCTCCTGTTCCAACGTGCAAAGTTATGCCTCGACGACCTCAATGGTGACGTCGGCGCTGATTTCATAGCCCAGCTTCAGCTTGAGCGAATAGGTACCGATGGTTTTGATTGGCTCATCCTGCACGATTTTGCGCTTGTCGACGGGCAGACCGATCTGCGCGGAAAGCGCTTCGGCGATTTCGGCGCTGGTGACCGCGCCAAACAGGCGTCCTGCGCCGCCGCCCTTTGCGGTGACGACCACTTTGGTGGTTTTGAGCCGGTCGCGCAGCGCGATGGCCTCCGCTTTTTCCCGCGCCTGCCGTTCGGCCTGCGCCTTATCGTTCATGCGCATGGTGTTCACATTGTCCGCCGTGGCGACCTCCGCCAGCTTTTTCGGAAACAGGAAGTTGCGGGCATAGCCGTCGGAAACCTCGACCAGCTGGCCTTTTTTGCCCTTGCCGCGCAAGTCCTGCAGCATAATCACTTTCATATTGTAACTCCTCCTTGGTTAGTTTTCGTAAAATTTGTCAATGGACGTGACCAGTTCCACCAGTACATCGCGCGCCGCTTTTCCCTGAACCTGCGCGCCTGCGGTGGCCGCGTTGCCGCCGCCGCCCAGCGATTCCAGAATCATTTGCACATTGGCGTCGCCGATGGAACGGGCGGATATGATGACACGCTCGCCGTCCGGATACAGGACGAACGAGGTGAGAATCCCGGAGATGTTGAGCAGCTCGTCGGCTGCCTGCGAGGCCAGCGTGCGCGTGGAGGTGTAGTCCAGCGCGGAGATGGCGATGTTGCCGCGGTAAAGACGCGCGGCCTGAATGATTTTGTATTTTGCCAGTGTGTCGTCCAAATTGTTCTGAAACAGCTTTTTGACGTCAACGGTGTCTGCGCCGGTGCGGCGCAGAAATGCTGCCGCCTCAAAGGTGCGGCCGCCGGTGCGAACGCCGAAGTTTTTGGTGTCCAGCACGATGCCCGCCAGCAGCGCTTCCGATTCCAGCGGCAGAATATCCTGCGGCTCCACGGCATATTCCAGCAGCTCCGCCACCAGTTCAGACGCCGACGAGGCGAACGGCTCGTGCAGATTCAGCACCACGTTCTGAATATAGTCCGCCGCGCGGCGATGGTGGTCGACGACCGCAATCTGGCGAATGGATTCCAGCAGCTCCGGCGCTTCCACCTGATCGGGCCGGTTGGTGTCCACCACAATGAGCAGGCTGCTGCTGTCGGCGCGCAGCAGCGCTTCCTGACCGGAGATATAGCATCCGGCATATTCCGGCAGCTTTTCCAGCTTGGACAGCAGCGTGCCGGCGGCGTTGTGCTGCCGATCCACCACAATCCAGGCGCGCTTGCCCAGCTTGCGGCAGATACACTGCACGCCGGCGGCGGCGCCCATGGCGTCGATATCAGCGTTTTTATGCCCCATAATAAAGATGGAGCTGGATTTTCCGGCAAGCTCGGAAAGAGAGTTTGCAACCACGCGCGAGCGCACCTTGGTCTGACGCTCCGTTTCCTTGGAACGACCGCCATAGAAGGTGAAATTGTACCGATCCTTGATGACGGCCTGATCGCCGCCGCGCGCCAGCGCAGTTTCAATGGAAAGCGCGGCAAAGTCATAGCTTTCCTGAAACGAAACGCCGTCCTTGCCGATGCCAAGGCTGATGGTTGCGGAAATGCCCGCGGGATTGGTGACCAGACGAATGGATTCGAGCAGCGAGAACTTCGCATCAATCATGCCCTGCAGATAGCGGGATTCAAACACAAAGAAATAACGGTTGCGCTCGACCTTGCGCAGCAAGCCCCCGCGCCCTGCCGCCCACTCGTTGATTTTCACGTCGATGGCGGCGTTCATGGTGGAAATGTTGTTTTCGGACAGGTTTGTGGTCAACTCGTCATAGTTGTCAATCAGAATGATGGAAACAATCGGCCGCGACGCCTGATATTCATCGTGGGTGCGCAGCAGCTCCGTGAGATCGAGCAGATAGACAGAGCCGAGCAGCACCGGCCCACCGGCTGTGCCGCGCGCCAAATTTCCCATCACGCGGAAGCGGCGCTTTTGATAGACAAGCTCATCCGGGGCTTCGGGCTTTCCCTCGGCCAGCCACCGCAGGTCAAATTGGGGAAAAAGGTCGCTGATTTTTTGCGAAAAAACGGTATCCCGTGAGCCGGTGAGCTGGCTGAAGGGATGATTCGCCCAGACGATTTCGCCAGAGGTGATATTGACCACGGCTGACGGCAGCGGCATATCCAGCGCACTCGACGAGACTTCATCCACCGCGCCGGCAGTGTTCTGGATGTACTTCAGAATCGCTTTCTTTCGGCGCGCCGAGGTGTACCGAAAGTAAAAAAACAGCACCACCAGCACGGCCACTTCCGCCGCGGCAAGATAATACTGCTCCAGCACAAAGGCCATACCGGCCATGAGAAAGACCACTGTAAAGTATAGCGCCATGCTGGGTTCGAGTAGATGAGCAAGCTTTTTATTCAAGGCAATTTCTCCTCCCACGGATGAAAACCCATCAAATTTGCACATAATAAGCCTATTATCAGATATTATAGTATTATAACAGAGAGTTGCGTCCGCTACAACAAAAACTTTCGCCGCAGGCGTTTTACCCCACGCCGCCGAGAAAATTTCATGTATACTTTCGGGGGACATTGTGCTATACTAAAGTATATAAGTCTATTTTCAGGCTTTTTATTTTGTGCTTGTTGTACGTTTCGTACATCGCAATAGATTCGGAAATCGATTTGGAGCAAGACGGCAGTGAACGGATGGGCGAATCGGGGCCTTTTCCGCCGCGCTGCGCGCTGCAGGGCGAGTGCTACGACATGCGGTTTCCACTTTCTTGAAAAAGCAATTTTGCAGACGGGATGCCCTGCCTGCCTGGCTTTGCCATGGCTTTTGCGGCGTTCCAATCTAAAGGAGAAGTGTATTTACTTGGCAGAAAAACTAAAAGTAATTTCCCTTGGCGGACTCAATGAGATCGGCAAGAACATTACGGTGCTGGAATACGGCAATGACATGATCGTGGTCGACTGCGGCCTGGGCTTTCCCGAGGACGACATGTACGGCATTGACCTTGTCATTCCGGATTTTTCCTATCTGGTGCAGAACCAGAATAAAATTCGCGGCATCTTCCTGACCCACGGTCATGAGGATCACATCGGCTCGCTGCCGTACTTGCTGCATCAGCTCAACGCGCCGGTGCACGCAACCAGACTGACCCTTGGCCTGTGCAAGCTGAAGCTGGAAGAGCACGGCCTGCTCGAGCAGGCGCAGCTGTTCACCCACGAGGCCGGCGAAACTGTCAAGGCGGGCTGCTTCAAGGTGGAATTCATCCATGTGAACCATTCCATCGCCGATGCGGTATCCTTTGCCATCCGCACGCCGGTGGGTCTTGTGGTGATGACCGGCGACTTCAAGATCGACCCCACGCCGCTCGAGGGCGGTATGATTGACCTTGGAAGGTTTGGTGAGCTGGGTAAGGAGGGCGTGCTTGCCATGTTCGGCGAGTCCACCAACGTGGAGCGCCAGGGCTATACCACGTCCGAACGCGTTGTGGCGGCCAGCTTTGATCGCCTGTTCAAGGACTGTGATCAGCGCATTATTGTCACAACCTTTGCCTCCAACGCGCATCGCCTGCAGTCCATTTTGACCACAGCGCACAAATATGGCCGCAAGGTGGCCGTGACCGGCCGCAGCATGGAAAACATTTTGCAGGTATCCACGGAGCTTGGCTATTTGCAGGTGCCGCCCAACACGCTGGTCGATCTGAACGCAATCAAATCCCTGCCGAAGGAAAAGGTAGTCGTGGTTTCCACCGGCTCACAGGGCGAGAATATGTCCGCGCTTTACCGCATGGCCTTCACCGGCCACAAGCAGGTGGAGATTCAGGCGGGCGACCGCATCATCATCTCCGCGTCCGCCATTCCGGGCAACGAGAAGTCCGTGAGCCGCATCATAGACGAGCTGTACCGCAAGGGCGCAGAGGTTGTCTATGGCACGCTGAGCGGCCTGCATGTTTCCGGACACGCCTGCCAGGAAGAACTGAAAATTATGCATGGGCTGCTGAAGCCGAAATTCTTCGTGCCGATTCACGGAGAACAGCGTCACCTCAAGCAGCACGCAAAGCTGGCGCAGGAAATGGGCATGGAGCCGAAGAATATCGTCATTTCCGACGTTGGCCGTATCATTGAAATCACGCCCCGCAGCATCAAGCTCGGCGGCACAGTGCCTGCGGGCAAGGTGCTGGTGGACGGCATGGGCGTGGGCGACGTGGGCAGCGTGGTGATGCGGGACCGCAAGCATCTTGCCGAGGACGGCATGATCGTGGTGGTGGCCAACCTGTCGGTGCAGGACCGCTCGGTGCTGTCCGGGCCGGACATCATCACCCGCGGCTTTGTCTATGTCAAGGAGTCCGAAAACCTGATGGAGGAGCTGCGCATTGTGGCTGCGCAGGCGCTCGACCACTGCTTGAGCCACGGCATCACCGAATGGTCCACCATCAAGGCGACCATCAAGGGCGATTTGTCGGGTTATCTGTATAAAAAGACCAAGCGCAACCCGATGATCCTTCCGGTGATTACGGAACTGTAATGCTTTGCCCGGACGGAATTATTCCGTCCGGGCCTTTTTACAAGGAGGCTGCAAATGAAATTGGGACTGGTTCTCGAGGGCGGCGCAAGCCGCGGGTATTTCTCGGTGGGCGTCATGGATCTGCTGATGGATGAGAACATTTGGGCGGACTATGTCATCGGCACGTCGGCGGGTATCGCCAACGGCGTGAGCTATGTGTCCCGGCAGCGTGGCCGGAGCCTGAAAATTGGAACCGAACTGCTGCCCACGCCAAAATATATGGGAAAGCATCACCTGCTGCGACCCCATAACCGCAGCTATTACAATATTGAGTATGTGTTTGATGAAATCCCCAACAAGATACTGCCGTTCGACTATGCGGCCTATGCGCCCCACGCCGAACAGACCATCGCGGCGCTCACCAACATTGAAACCGGCGAGGCGGAATATTGGCCGGTTCCGGCGGATGACCGCAGCTGGAAAGCCGTCGTCGCATCGTGCGCACTGCCAATGCTGTTTCAGCCGGTGGAGATCAACGGAAAAAAGTACATGGACGGCGGCATTGTGGATTCTATCCCCGTGCGGCAGGCGCTTGCCGCCGATTGCGACCGGGTGATTGTGGTGTTGACCCGCGAGCGCAGCTATGTGAAGCAGCCGGAAAAGGCGCTCACGATCGCCGAGAAGCTGTATCACCGCTATCCGAAGCTGGTGCAGGCGCTGGAAAAGCGCACAGACGCCTATAACCGCAACCGCGAGGATGTGTTTTCGCTGGAGCAGGAGGGACGCGTGTTTGTGATTGCGCCCCAGAACACCACGTCCTGGCATCGCACGGAGAAGAACCCTGTGCAGATTCAGGCGTTTTATGACAGCGGCTACCACGAGGCAAAGGTGCAGCTTGGCGCGCTGCGCGCCTATTTGCAGTGAATAAGCCCCCGGCAAGAACTGCCGGGGGCTTATTTTGCCGTGCCCCATAGCGGCGCGCCGCGCGTCAGAAGGGCGCAGGCGGCGTCGGCGGCACGCTGACTGGCTGCGGCGCAGTTTTGCGCAAAATCATCTACTGCGTGACCATCGGCGCGATCCGTCACGGCGCGCAGCACCAAAAGGGGAACATCGGCCAGCATCGCCGCGTGCGCTACGGCGGCAGATTCCATGTCGGCTGCCAGCGCGCCGGTGCGCGCGTGGATTTCCCTGCGCCGCGCGGGATCTGCAATCAAGCGGTCGCCGGTGGCAATTATGCCCACATGGCACTGGGAATCCTGACGGGCGAGCGCCAAAAGGGCGGGGTCGGCAGGATAGCTTCGGCGCATGGGAAGCAGCAGCTCATCGCTCCAGCCGGAAAAATCGGACCAGGTGAGCGCGCTTGCGGCGATGCAGTCGCCGGGCTGTACGGCGGGGTCAAGCGCGCCGGCTGTGCCGATGTGCAGCAGAGCGGAAACGGATGTTTGCAGCAGCGCCTGGGCGCCAAGTCCGGCGTTCAGCCGCCCAACGCCGCAAATCAGCACGCGCGCCGGCATGCCGCACAGACTGCCGCATTGCAGAAGATAGCCGCCGCAGGCGGCGGTTGTGCATCCGTCCATTCGCGCGAGCAGCGGCGCGGCCTCGCACGGCATGGCAGTGATGATTCCAAGCATGGGCAGGACTCCTTTGAACGAAATGGAATGATGTCAGTATACCATAATTCGCGTGCGCATTGCAAAAGATAGCGCCAAATGATAGAATAACCGGGTAAAGAAGGGATGTGCCGTGAACAATCGAACCAAAGGCGTTTTGTGTATCACCTGTTCGGCCTTTTGCTTTGCCCTGATGATGGCGCTGGTTCGGCTGTCAGGCGATGTGCCGACGCTGGAAAAAAGCTTTTTCCGCAATGCGGTGGCGGCGGTTTTTGCGCTGCTCGTCTGCCTGCGGGACAGACAGAGTTTTGTGGTGCAGCGCGGCGACTGGAAGTATTTGATCGCCCGCGCTGCAGCGGGTACGGTGGGACTGATTTTCAATTTCTACGCGCTGGATCATCTGGTGCTGTCAGACGCGACCATGCTCAACAAAATGTCGCCGTTTTTTGCGGTGCTGTTTGCAGCGCTGCTGCTGCGTGAAAAATTGAAGCTGCCACACATTGGCATTCTGATGGGTGCGTTTTTGGGGAGCCTGCTGATTATCAAGCCGAGCTTTTCCAATTTGGAGCTGGCGCCGTCCATGCTGGGTTTTCTGGGCGGGATGAGCGCGGGCTTTGCCTATTGCATGGTGCGCATTTTGAGTAAGCGCGGCGTGCGGGGGCCGATGACGGTGCTGTTTTTCTCTGCGTTTTCCAGTGTCGTGGTGCTGCCGTATGTGCTCATCTGGGGCGTGCCGCTGTCGCTGCGCCAGCTGGTGATTCTGGTGCTGGCGGGGCTTGCCGCAGCTGGTGGACAATTCGCCGTGACCGCGGCCTACAGCCTCGCGCCGCCGCGGGAAATCTCGGTATTTGATTATTCGCAGATCATCTTTGCGGCCATTTTTGGCTTTTTCCTGTTTGGACAGATTCCGGACTGGATGAGCGTTGTCGGTTATGTGGTCATCTGCGGCATGGCGGTTATCATGCTGCTTTATAACCTGCATGAGGACAAGCCGGCAAAGACAGAATAACCTGCGCGCCGTGTCGGCAGCTGCCGACACGGCGCGTTTTGCGCAAAAGCTGACTTGCAACCGTGCGGTTGTAAGTCAGCTTTCAGTTTTTTATTCTATGCTGCCCCAACTTTGCCATTTGGAACAAGAGGGGGCGGACGGAAAATCCGTCCGCCCCGATGCGTTTACTTGCTCAGATAGCGATACAAAAATGTGACGATCTGTGCGCGGGAGCAGCCGTCAATGGGGCTAAACGTGGTCGTGCTGGTGCCAGAGGTGATATTCTCTTTAACCGCCCACAAAACCGCACTTGCATAGTAGGCATCAGATGTGACATCCACAAAGGGATTTGCCGTACCTGCTGCCGGCGAACCGGCTGTGCGATACAGGAAGGTAACAGTCTGGCCGCGGGTGACCGCCATGTCGGGGCTGAACGTTGTTGCGCTGGTGCCCTTCGTGATACCCTTTTCCGTCGCCCACAGAACCGCTTTGTAGTAATAGGCGTCCGTACTTATATCTGTGAAGGGACAATTCGTACTTGTTGGTTCAGGACTGCCCATGGCGCGCCACAGGAAGGTCACGGTCTGCGCGCGCGTGCAAATCATGTCGGGCGAGAAGGTTGTGGCACTGGTGCCGCCGGTAATAGCGTTTTCGTATGCCCATTGGACTGCGTCCTTATAATAGGCGTCCGAAGGGACGTCGGTAAATGGCAGCTCGGTCTTCTGCGCAGGCTTGAAGGTTACGGTAATTGTCACCTTCCCATTGGGCTGGGTGAAGGTGAAGCCGCCGTCCTCTTTCACGCTCACATTGATTTCTTTCCCACTTTCATCCTTCACGATGACCTTGTCCACAACATAGCCTTCGTCCGGCTTGGGGGTGATTGTGACCTTGTCGCCGGGCTTAGGCTGCACAGGTGTGACATCTACTTTCCCGTGATCCGGCGTGGTAACGGCAGGTTTAGAAATGGTGCTGTCGCTTTCATCGCTGTCGCCATCGTCACCCGGGATTGGAGGAATGGATTGCGTTTCTGCGAAGAATACGAAGTGGCTCAAGCTGCCTACCTCAAATATGGCGTGGGTTTGACCGTTCTCGGTGACCAGCCAAAAGTCCTGGATGCGGCTGCGGTCACCGTTGTCCTTCACATGCCAGATTTCCAAGGTTTCCAGTTGATACCCGGTGGGGAGCAGGAGCTTGATGAGCACCGTTTCTCCGTTCTTGGGCTGGACGGTTTCGGTCGCAGCGGGGACAGTCGCTTCTGCGTCATTGTAGATGCTGGCCACCAGCTTGATGTTCACGGACAGGATCTCGCTCTTGCCTGCGGGCGTTTCCGGCATGATTGCCGGCTTTTCGTCCTTCATCACCACGGAGATGATGGTTTTGGGGGCGGTGGCGGCATCAGCGGGTAGTTCGATCTTTCCTGCCAAACCTGTCACCTCAACGGTGGCTTTTTCGGTTTTTGCAGTGTTGACGTACTTCAGATAGGCCATCAGGGCGGCATATTCACGGTTCAGCTTTTCTTTTACTTCATGACTGACCAGCTTGCGAGCCGCGTCGGTGAGCCTTTCGTAGGCGATTTTGGCATCCTCAATGGCCTTGCGGTGGCTATCGTTGGTGTGACCGCCGGTGCCGCTGTTGTTTGCACCGGAGTTTCCAGTGTTGTCACAATCGCCAAGGTCGGGAACTTTCTCCCCGTCAGGGGTTGTGGTGGTGCTGTCTTCGGTGTGACCGGGAATCTTGTCAACCTTGTCGGTGACATTGGTTACATCCTCGATGGCATCGTCCAGGATACCCGGTTTGCCGTTGGTGGCATCGTCCACCAGTTTTTTCTGATCCTCGGTTAGGTCGTCATAGCCGTTGGCGGAATCCTTGCCCAAGGCGTCTTTTACCTCGTCAATGTCCTCGGGTGTCAGCTTGCCGGTGTCGATTTTATCCAGCTTGTCAATGATGTCCTTGGCCTTGTTGAGGTCGTCCACCAGTTTGTCATAATCCGTCTTAGTCTGCGAACCGTTCAGCTTGTCTTTTTCAGCCGCACTGAGCTTGCCGTAGTCGTCTACAAGATCTTTAATCTTATCCACCGTGGGTTTGTTTTTGACTTCCTCTACCTTGGCGATGAAGGCTGCTGTTGCCTTCTCATCGGCAGATTTGCCATCCAGCATATCCTGATAGAGCGTGTCAAGCTTAGCTTTCAGAGCAGCGTCAACCATCGCTTTTTCATCCTCGGCAAGTGCATCATAAGCGCCCTTCGCCTGTGAGATTGCGGTGTCGTTTGCCGCGTCATAGGGGGTTGCAAGCTTGGTAATCAAGTCCTCTACCAGTTTAACCATGTCCAGCTTCTCTGTCAAATCATCCAGCTTGTCCTTCTCTGCCTTAGGGAAGGCGTTCTTCTGATCGTCGGTCAGCTTTTCAAAAGCCTTCTCGGCGTTTGAAATGTCGGTTTTGGTGTCAGACGTATAGGGCTTCTTAACCTTATCCAGCTCTTTCAAAACCGCATCAATGGCCGCTAGGTCTGTGGTAATGCTATCGTACAGATCCTTTTTGTCGCTGGGCACCAGCTTTTTCTGGTCCTCGGTCAGCTTGTCGTAGGCGTCCTTAGCGGATTCCTTTTCTTCATAGCTTGCGCCGGGGTCTTCCACCTGATCTCCGTCAGTCTGCTTGCCTCTGTCAGCATTTTCAAGCTGATCCGCCACGTTTTTGGCGGCTTCGGCATCCTTTGCAAGCTGTTCCAGCTTGTTCTTGACCTCGTCAGTGATTTCGCCCTTTGCCTCCTCGGGCAGTGCGTCAAAGTCCTTCTTTGCCTGCTCGATTTTCTCGATGGTATCGGCGTTGTTGATTGCGTCCGTTACGCCTTCCGCCGCGTCCTGCGTCTTGCCCTTAAGCAGCGATATCAGCTTTTCGTAAGCAGCCGTAGCATCGTCGTTTTTGGACAGGCGCTCCTGCATCGTCTTGCCCAAGGCGTCGTACCAAAGCTTTTCCTTGAGCAGATCCTTGTAGGCTGTGTTTTCATCCAGCTTGCTCACCTTTTCAACAAGCATGTCAATCGTTGTCTCTATGCGAATGGTTATGAGCGTGCTTTGGCTGGCGTTACCGGCCGCATCCCTGGCGGTGGCGGTGAAGCTATAAACGCCGCTGCTGTTTATCGTAACGCCGTTTTCATAGGCTTTGCCGCCGGCCTTGAGGGTGATAGTCGGCGTCTCGCCGCTGTCATCGGTGGCACCGGCGGTGACGGTGTGTCCTGCACCATACCACTTATCTTGGTTCAGTGCCAGCGTGTCAGCTTCCCAGCTTACCACAGGTGCGGTTTTATCAACGCGGTTGATGAGGATGGGGGTGTGCACGTAAATTTCCCCTGCCTTGTCCCTGACCAAGAGGTTGACCGTGGCATTGGCGGCAAAGGTCTTGGTATTTTCCACCTGCCAAGTCGCGCCGCCGTCGAAGCTGTAGGGCAGGTTGGCCAGGCCGGCGGTGGCATCTGCTGCGCCGTTGATGCTGAGTGTCACATCGGTTTTCTGCCATTTGGTCGGATTGCCGGTGACATCGGTAATGGTAGGCGCGGTGGTATCCACCTGGATTTTCTTGATAAGGTGTTTGGTTTCGTTGCCGGAAACGTCCTCCGTCCAGAGCTCCAGCGTCCAGATACCATCGGCGTTGGGTTTGATTTCAAAGGGGGCGGTCAGCATTGTCTTGGCGGGCTTTGCGTCTGTACGCTCACGCCACAGTCGATAGTAGGTAGCAGCTTCGTAGCCGTTGATTGCCGGATTGGTTCCGGGGATCGCAGGAGCGCTGGGATCCTTGATATAGGGAATGTCCGGCACGGTGATGGTTGGTTTTTCCGGCCACCAGTAGGGGGCGTAGGGGAAGTCCTTGTCTGGGGTTTCTGGGTTTCCCGGTTGCTGGCCGGGGTTCAATTCGCCCGGCTGATAGCTGTTATCCGGGTTGGTCAAAACAGAGTCATCCAGTGCGCGGCGTTTGACTGTGATGGCACTGCTCGCCGCACTTTCCTTGCCCGCCTTGTTCACCGCGCGGAACTGGTAGGAAACGCCCGCATCGGGAGTGTTCGCGGCGTGGGTCAGGGTGGCGGCTGTCACGTCCTGCCAGCTTGCGCCGTCGGTGGAATACTGATACTTGGCGTGCCCGGAGGTGGTGGATGTGCCGTCGAGGGTGAACACCACGTCCTTTCCGGTAAAGCTGCCGTCATAGTCCGTGTCGCCCGCCTTGGCGGTGACGGTGGGAACAGCCGGGGTATCCTTGTCCAGTTTGACCGCCACAGCGTCCTGCTTTGTGACGTTGCCTGCATTATCCCGCACCCAAACCGTTACGGTGTGGATGCCGTTGACGTGATATGTCATGCTGCTTGCAGCTTGCCACGTTGCGCCGCCGTCAAAGCTGTATTCCTTGATGTTGGAGCCGTCCGCGTCGGTGGCCGTCACTGCAACGGTTACGTCGGTGGTGTACCAGCCCTGTTTCCCTTCTGTTCCAGTCAGATCCACATTGGAGATAACCGGCGCGGCCTTGTCGATTTTCGTGACCTTCACATCCTGCGTGGCGGGATGTCCGGCATTGTCCGTGACAGTGATGGTGTACGTGCCATTCCGGTCGGCGGTAAAGCCGCCGCTGGTCTGGGTAACTGTCTTACCGTCATCACAGGTCACGACTGCAATTTTGATGCCGGAGGTGGCATCTGCGGCGGTAAAGGTCATGGCCGCGTCCTTGTTCTGCCAGTCGTTGGGGTTGCCCATTACCTCGGTGATGTTGGGGGCGGTCTTGTCGATTTTAATGGTAACAATCAGGTGCGTTGTCTCGTTGCCTGCGGCGTCCTTTGTCCAGATTTCTAATTTGTGGGTGCCGTCTTCCGCGATGGAAATTTTCCACGGAGCTTCCAGTTTCTTTTCGCCGCCGTCATCTGTTTTATAATAGGTGTCGGCGGGGTAGCTGGTTTGACCGTCGGTGATTTCCGTCTTGGGCGTTACAATAACGGTCACATTCTCGGTGTACCAATTGTTGGTTACGCCCTCGCCATCGATGGTGATATCACCATTCGCGTACTTGTTTCCCTCTTTATTCAGTATGGTATCCTGATCCAGTGCGCGGCGCTTGACTGTGATGGCACTGCTCGCCGCACTTTCCTTGCCCGCCTTGTTCACCGCGCGGAACTGGTAGGAAACGCCCGCATCGGGAGTGTTCGCGGCGTGGGTCAGGGTGGCGTCTGTCACGTCCTGCCAGCTTGCGCCGTCGGTGGAATACTGATACTTGGCGTGCCCGGAGGTGGTGGGTGTGCCGTTGAGGGTAAACACCACGTCCTTTCCGGTAAAGCTGCCGTCATAGTCCGTGTCGCCCGCCTTGGCGGTGACGGTGGGAACAGCCGGGGTATCCTTGTCCAGCTTAACTGTGGTGGTGGCAATGTCGGAGACGTTGCCAGCATGATCGGTGGACTTGATTTGAATTTTGTTGGTGTAATCGCCGTTTTTGACGATGGTAAAGCTAGTGCCGTTACCAGTACTCCAATGCGCACCGCCGTCAACAGAATACTCCCACTTGGCAATGCCGGACTTGTTGGACTCGTTGATGCCAACCGTTTCCGTATTATCAGAGATCGTCTCCGGGTCGTCGATCGTCACGTTTACCGTGACCGCACTGGTAAACCAGCCATTTGCGTTGGGCGTCAGCGTTCCAAAGGTTGCAACGGGCTTTTCGCCGTCGATTTTCTCCACAATGAAGCCGGGATTGACGCTGCTGCCTGCCACATCGTTTACCATGATGCTGTAATTGTCGTTGACGCGCACGGTGATTTTGTAGACGCCGTTTTCATTGAGCGCCCCAAAACTTTCGTCCCGTCCGTACTCCGCAAGCATATTGCCCGAACCACCAAAAATGCCGATGTAGTTCACGCCGGACAGTGCGTCGGTGACATGGATGGTGATTTCCTTCGTGTCGTCCCAGCTCTTGTTGACGCCGTCCGCGCCCATGCCGTCCACAACAACGACAGGGGCGGTGGTATCCACCATCACCGTCATGGTATAGGGCTTGGTCTTGTTGCCCGACACGTCCTCTGTCCAGACGTTCAGCGTCCAAATGCCTTCCTCCGTGGGGGTAATCGTCCACGGAGCGGTCAACTCGGTTTTCGTTCCGCTGGTCGCAGGATTCTTGTAGAGCTCGTAATAAGTGGTGGCTTTCAGTCCGCCTACGCCCACGGTATCCTTGGGCGTTACAGTGACGGTGGGAAGTTCACTGTACCAGCCATCGGTGTTTTTGTCCTTGTCAGGGGTGAAGTCATCCTTACCGTACGCGGTCTTGGCGATTTCCTCCGGGGTCAGGGCACTGCGCTTGACGTGAATCGTTGCGGTTTCGGAGGTCAGCCCCGCGCCGGAAACGGCCTTAAAGATATAGTCGGTGTTGCAGTTCCAGTCCACCGTAAGCGCAGCAGCCTTCAGCGCGACCCAATCAGCGTCCCCGGCTTTCTGGTAGAAATAGGTCACGCCGGAGAGATTTGCGAGGGGGTTGCTGGGGGTAATGACCACATCGTACGCCGTCCAAGCCGTGCCGTCATAGGCCACATTGTTTGCCGTTGCGGCAAGGCGCACCACCGGTTTTTTCGCATCCAGCTTGTAGGTGATGTCCACCGTAATCTGGTTGCCGTAACGATCCTTCACCAGCACGGGCTGCGTGGTGCCCGCGTCGGTGGTGCTGCCTTGATCAAGGGTCAGCTTATCCGCCCACGTTTGGCCTTCCTCTGTGCCTGCGGGGAAGCCGATTTGATAGTCAGAATCAGGCTTGAGCGTCAGGTCAAAGGGTCCTTTGTGCCAAGCGTCCAAATCGGTGTTGGCAAAGAGGTCGGACAGGTTCAGCCATTCGGCACACAGCGTGACGTTGCCGACGACGGTGTACTTGCCGTCCGTTGCGCGGCGAACCTTCTGTACAATGTCTCCGTCAGTTCCAGTCGGGTCATCGTACACCACGACCTCCTCGTACCAACCTGCAAAAACCTTTCCCTCGGGGACTGCGAGGGTGGGGGCTGTGACGACAGTGCCGTAATTCTGCTCCAAATACTTTCCCAGAAGTTCTGTACCGTCCATAAACGTCACGGTGAAGGTTTGCTTTAAAATGCCCACACTCACGCCCTTGGGATTGCCGGCAAATTGACTGCTCGTGGCGGCAGTGCGCACATAATATGTTCCACTGGCCAGCCCTGTCAGGGGGACTTGTGTAATGGGAAGATAGTCTGTTGTGCCACTTTTTGCGTACTCCATATTGGTGGTAACGCCCTCGATTTTGCCGCTGGGCACATCGTAGCCGCTGGCATGTACCACCGTCAAGCTGGTCGGCGCGGCAGGACGGGCGGGAAGCGTCATCTGATAGCGCTCGCCTTCCGCCAGCGTTTCATCCGCCTTGACGCAGACCTTGTAGGTCGCGCCCGGTGTCACCTTGCCTCCGTTTTTCAGCGGAGTCGAGCCCAAATAGACCACATAGCCGTCGTAAATCTCGATGGTCTCGGTCTTGTAATCGACTGCGCAGCCCTCGCCTGGTTTTGGGGCGCTCCGCAGCGTGGTGGCGTAGGCGGCGGTAATATCGCTGGCTGCGCTCGTTTCGGTCGCCTTAATGCGCTCTTCAAAAAGGTAGCGAGTGTTCGCTTCAAGATTGGTAAACACATTGCTATCCTGCCATGCGCCGCCCTTAATGCGATACTCTGCGTAGGTATTGTTTCTTATTTTAATTTGGTTTGCATTTATGGTTTCAAATTTCACTGTTGGCGCGTTGGGCTTGGTGGTAAGGGTTGTGACCGACAGTGAATCGGAGATATACGCTGTGTCGGTGCTGTCAAAGGGGCGGGCAAACACATAGTAAGTTGTGTTTGCGCTCAGTCCCTGAAATTCGGGGCTTGCCTGCCAGCTCAGAGCGCTGTTGTCGTTCGTTGTGCTGATGGCGTATGCACAGTTTGTTTGCTCCTCCACCGTGACGGTCGTGTCCGTTCTGCTGACCAGCACGGGGCGTGCCGCCTTGGAATAGGTGGGGTCAGCCGCCAGCGTGGTGACCTCCAGCGCTTTGCTGGGTTCGGACGCCAGAGAGGTGTTACCGTCGCTGACTTCCTTTATGCGAGTATAGATGTAATATTTTGTGGTTGCCGTCCGTTCGGTAAATGCGCCATTCGTCCACGTGACAGTGGTGAAATCTGTGATGGGGCTGGCGGAGATGCAATACTCCTGTCCCTCTGTCGGGCGGACGGTCAGCTTTGTTGCGCCCAGTGTCACGTCACTTCGTTGGACTGCGGCGGGGGCGAGCGCTTTCCATCTGGCGGTGAGGGTCACCGTCTCCATTTCCTCTCCGGTGAAAGAACTTTCAAACTTGGTGTCGCCCTGATACCAGCCCATGAAGGTAAAGCCCGAGCGGCTGGGGTCATACGGAATCTGCCCCGCCATCTGCGCCACAGTACTCTTGTTCAGGGGGTGGTTCACGCCGCCATTTAAGGTGTAGGTGATGGCGGTGGGGACAACAACGCCGGTACCAGGCTCGGGTTCGGGCTTCGTGATGCCGCCCGCCGCACCGTTATTTCCGTCTCCCTCGTCACTGGCTCCCTTGACAAATTGAGGGTAGGGGGAGATGGCGGGGTTGATGTACCACGAGAAGAAGCCCTTTTTCGGGGAAGTAGCGAACGAGGTGAGTGTCCTCTTCAACCCTGTTATCGTCTCCGATTTCAAATCGGCAAGCTTCTCGCAATAGTCATTATAGCTTGGATCAGTGCCCCAAGCGTTTTCGCTTCCGCCGTGCCAATAGGAATACCGCACTTTTATGCCTTTGGCGTAGTAAACAAGGCCTCTCACATCGCTGTCCGACTGCGACACGCTGTAAACATTTTCGATGACATCGTTCTCACAACTCGTCGGCTCATGGTATCTCCCCAAAATACCGCCTGCACCATTGAGCGTGCCGCTTACCGTATGAATCGTGCCCAAGTTGTAGCTGTTTTGGATGGCCGTGTCGCCGATGTACTCCGAATTAACCGTCAGTCCTGCCAGGCCGCCCAAGCAGCCCCACACCTTACTGTCACCTTTGAGCGTGACGGCGCCGGTGTTGAAGCTGTTTTTTATGATCACGGGAAAGCCGCACGCCGCCAGACCGCCGCCATAGGCATAGAATCTGTCCGTCTTGTCGCCATCTGCTACTCTTTCGCCAGACAGGTCGCACGTCACCGCCCCGTCGTTACCGCAGTTCTGGATATCCACCTTGCAGGCAACCCACTTAAACTGATCAAGAGTGTTATATGTATCCGGAAAATGCACACCAAGCTCGTCGTAAATCCGCCCTGCGGCGATGCCGCCGACATAGGGTGCGGTAACATCGCCGTAATTCCGGCAGGCGACAAATGTGCCGCCGCCGGCGGTGATGCCGCCTGCCGCAAAGTCACCGGTCACGGTGGCGGTGCTGACGCAGTTGGTCGCCCTAACCCACTTGGATCCGCCCACAATGCCGCCGGCGAAGCCACAGCGGTATTTCTTACCCTGCGCGGAGATCTCGCACCCCGCCACGGTGCAACCAGTAACCTTACACTCGCTCGCCTTCTCTCCCATGCCCACAATACCCCCGGCATAGACTGCGGTGCAAGACCCAAAGGACGCATCGTTCGGGCTGGTAACCTGCACCGTAGTGTTTTCAACCGTGCATTTTTGGATGGTTAGTGTGTAGCCGCTGTGGCCGACGATTGTCCCTGCATAAGATGTGTCGACAAAGCGGCTGTTTGACACCTTTACATTTTGGATAGTTGCGCCGCCTGCATATCCGAAAATACCGTTGCAGTTGGTGACCCCCGTGATGGTGTGGTCGCCGCCGTCAAAGAAACCTTGGAAAGGATTGTTTATCTCGACTCCCAACTGCGGAAATTCCTTGCCGGTATAGTCCAAATCCGTGGTGAGCATGTAGCCGCCCTCTGCGGCCGTAACATCTACGTATATCAGCTGCGTACCGTCATTATAGCAAGCTGTGACTTCCTGTCTCTCCTTGATTGCATCGGCAATCAGCTTCCAGTCTGCCGCGCCGTCAAGGAGCATGGGGTTGGTTGTTTTATCGTAGGCACTGTCTTTATTTTTTACGAAAAACGAATTTTCCTTTTTTATAGTGAATACGGCATAGAGGGTGATGGTTCCATCCACAGCGTCACTGGCCTTCACGGTATAGTCGCCGCCTTGGGTGGCATCCGCCGTGTTTGCCCAGCCCAAAAACAGCTTCGTGTCGTTTTCTGCCTTATATGCCGCTTTACTGACGACATCGCCATCCATGACGTTGGTAATTTGGCTCTCGCTGACCAGTGTGCCGCCGTTGGCGTTAAGGCTGACGGTATAAGTGGTAATTGCGCCCTTGTGGTCAAACACCACCGCCTTGCGGGTGTCGTCCGCTTTCCAACTGTTGCGCCCCGCCGCTCTCC
>JAQUZL010000023.1 GCA_028691385.1 Oscillospiraceae bacterium | reverse complement strand
TTGTAGGCCAGGGTGATGTCCGCGACGGAGCGGATGTGCTGCTCAAGCATGGGGGTGTAGGTCATGTTGCACAGCACATTGCTGCCGGAAATGACCACATAGGGCGCGGTGTCGCGCCGGAGATAGACCATGTTTTCCTCCATGTCGCTCAGGGGGAACTTGACCTGCCCGCTGCCGATGCCGTAGAGTGAGCCGGGCATCATGAACAGGCCGCCGCTCTTTTTGTCCAGCGACCAATCCTTGCCCGAGCCGATGTGATCCATGAGAGAGCGGTAGCGATAGGGCGTGATGATGCCCACGGTGCGGATGCCGGTGTTTGTCATATTGGAAAGCGGAAAATCAATCAGGCGATAGCGGCTGCCAAACGGGATGGCGGCCACGGAGCGGTGATACGAAAGCGCGTCCAGCGCGGAAACGGCGTAGTTCGCCGTGATGATACCGATCATTTTTGCCATGATGCCATCCTCCTTAGATTTGATCCTTTGTGACGGCTTTCTGGTCGGCAATCACGATGATGTTGCCGGACAGATCCGCCTTGCCAAGGGTGACGCCGCTGCGCACCACGGCGCGCTCGCCAACGATGGCCTTGTGCACATGCGCGCCGGCCTCCACGGTCGCGCCGGGCAGCAAAATGGAGTCGGTCACCACCGCGCCCGCGCCGACGCTGGTTTCGGTGCTGAGAATGGAGTGGCTGGCCTTGCCCAGCACCACGCAGCCGTTGCCCACCAGACACTCGGAAATCGCGCCGTCCGGGCCGATGAACTGGGGCGGCTGGGTGTTGGAATTGCTGAGGATGGGATTGCGGTCGGAAAACAGATCAAAGCCCGGCTTGGGATCGAGCAGCTCCATGCTGGTGGAATAATAGCTCTCGATGGTGCCCACGTCTTTCCAGTAGCCGGAAAACTCGTAGGTGTAAAGCCGCTTGTTTTCCCCGAGCAGCTTGGGAATGACGTTTTTTCCGAAATCATGGTCGGACGCTTCGTTGGCGGCGTCCTCGGTGAGCGCTTTGCGCAGCACCGGCCAGCTGAACATATAGATGCCCATGGAGGCAAGGTCGCTCTCCGGCCGCTTGGGCTTCTCGGCAAATTTTGTGATGCGGCCGCTTTCGTCGGCGGTCATGATGCCGAACCGGGACGCCTCGTCCATCGGCACGTGGAGCACGGAAATGGTGAGATCCGCGCCCTTGTCGATGTGCCGCTCAAGCATGGCGTTGTAGTCCATGCGATAGAGGTGGTCGCCGGAGATAATCAGGACGTATTTGGGGTCGTAGCCTGCGATATAGTCGATGTTCTGGAAGATGGCGTCGGCCGTGCCCTTGTACCATTCACCGCCGGATTCGGTGGCAAACGGCGGCAGCACGGTCACGCCCGCGCCCGGCTCGTCAAGATCCCACGCGGCGCCGGTGCCGATGTAGGCGTTGAGAATCAGCGGCTTATATTGCGTGAGCACGCCCACCGCGTTGATGTGCGAGTTGGCGCAGTTGCTCAGACTGAAGTCAATGATGCGGTATTTGCTGCCGAAGGATACGGCGGGCTTCGCAATCCGCTTGGTGAGCGCGCCGAGGCGGCTTCCCTGCCCGCCGGCAAGGAGCATGGCGATACATTTTTCTTTCCTCATAAGTAGGCCCCTTCCAAATAAATTTGTCAGAATCCCTTGATGTGCCAGATTTCGCCGGCATACTGCGCAATGGTGCGGTCGCTGGAAAAATCGCCCGCCATGGCGATGTTGTGCAGCGACATTTTGCGCCAGCGCGGCGCGTCCTGATAGGTCGCGGCGAGGGTGCGCCACGCGGCGAGATAGTCGCCAAAATCCTTCAAAACGAAGAACTCGTCGTTGTTGCGCAGCAGCGAGTCATAGACCTGGAAAAATTTCAGGCTGTCGTCCGCGCCGAAGAAGCTGCCGTCCACCAGCTGATTCACCACGCGCTCGAGCCGCGGGTCGGCCTTGTAGGCGTCCCAGGACAGATAAGTGCCGCTGCGGCAGTAGGCGTCCACCTCCCCCGAGGTCAGGCCGAAAATCTGCATATTCTCGCGTCCCACGCGGTTGAGAATCTCAATATTTGCGCCGTCCAGCGTGCCGAGGGTCACCGCGCCGTTGAACATGAACTTCATGTTGCCCGTGCCGGAGGCTTCCTTGCCCGCAGTGGAGATCTGCTCGGAAATATCGGCGGCGGGATAGATAAGCTGGGCGTTGGACACGTTGAAGTTCTCCACAAAGAGCACTCGCAGGCGCGCGCCGATGCGGGGGTCGTTATTGACCACCTGCGCCACGGAATTGATGAGCTTGATGACGGACTTGGCGAAGGCGTAGCCCTGCGCGGCCTTGCCGCCAAAGACAAAGGTGCTCGGCGGAATGTCCGCATTGGGATTTTCCAGCAGGGTATTGTACAGCTCCATGATCTTGAACACGCCCAGCAGCTGCCGCTTATAGGCGTGGATGCGCTTGACCTGCACGTCGAAAATGGAGTCCGGATCGACCGCCACACCCAGCGTGCGCGCGGCATAGTTTGCCAGACGGCACTTGTTTTCCCGCTTGGAATCGGCAAGCCCGGCCAGAAACGCGGCGTCGTTTTCAAAGGCGGTGAGCGTTTCCAGCTCTGCGGCATTGCCGCGCCAGCCGTCGCCGATGGCCTGTGAAATCAGCGCGCTGAGGCTGGGATTCGCCTCGGCGAGAAACCGCCGATGGGACACGCCGTTGGTCTTGTTGGAGAACTTTTCCGGCGTCAGCTCGTAAAATTCCTTGAGCACGCTGCGCTGCAAAATCTCGGTGTGCAGCGCGGCCACGCCGTTCACGCTGTGCCCGCCGATGACGGAGAGGTTCGCCATGCGCGCCTGCCCGTCCCAGAGAATGGCGGTCTGGCGCAGCTGCTCGGGCCAGTTGGGCGCGGTGCGCGGAAACGCGTCGAGATACCGGTGGTCGATCTCCTCGAGAATCATGTACACCCGGGGCAAAAGCTGACGCATCATGTCGATGGGCCACTTTTCCAGCGCCTCTGGCATGATGGTGTGGTTGGTATAGGAGATGGTGGCGGTGGTGATGCGCCATGCGGCCTCCCAGCTCAGCTTCTCCTGGTCGATGAGCACCCGCATGAGTTCCGGCACGGCCAGCGCCGGATGGGTGTCGTTGGTGTGAATGGCCACCAGCGACGGCAGGCGCTCCCAGGCGTTGACGCCATAGTCCAGCTTGAACTTTGCGATGATGTCGGCAATGCCGGCGGCCACAAACAGATATTCCTGCTTCAGGCGCAGCGCGCGCCCGGCGTCGGTGTTGTCGTTGGGATAAAGGATGCACGTGAGCGCTTCGACGCTTGCGCGATAGCGCACCGCGCCGGCATAGTCGCCGTGGTTGAACGCGTCCATATCGAAGCGCTCCTCCGACGGCTCCGCGCTCCAAAGACGCAGATTGTTGACGGTTTCGCCGCCATAGCCCAGAATCGGCACGTCATACGGCACGGCGAGGACATCCTCGGTGTCGTCCCAGGTGAACCAGAACTCCCCGTCCGCGTAGTGGCGCTCCACGTGACCGCCGAAGTGAACGGGTACGGCGTTTTCCGCCTTGCGAATCTCCCACGGATAGCCCTCGGCGAGCCAGTTGTCCGGCAGCTCCTCCTGATAACCGTCCAGAAACTTCTGGCGGAACAGGCCGAAGCGGTAGCGGATGCCGTTGCCGTGGCCGGAAATACCCAGATGCGCCATGGAATCGAGAAAGCACGCGGCAAGCCTGCCAAGGCCGCCGTTGCCAAGGCCGGGGCCGCACTCGCATTCCAGCAGGGCGTCCAAATCCTCGCCCATGTCCGCGAGCGCGCCCTGCACCAAGTCCCGAATGCCGAGATTGGACAGATAATCGTCCAGCAGACGGCCGATGAGAAACTCCATGGAAAAATAGTAGACCTGCTTGCGCGACTCGTCACGGGTCTGGCGCAGGCATTGTGCGCGGATGCTTCTTGCGCGCTCGGCAATGAGCTTGGCAAGAATCCAGTAGCGCTCGCGTTCATTGGCACTTTCAAATTCCTTGCCAAGCTCCTCAATGAACTCTTTGCGGTATTGGGTGCGGAAGTCCTCTGCGTTTTGAAACATCTAATTTCGCTCCTGTCTTGTGGGTTTGCCGGTGCGCTTGAGAATCAGGCCGCCCAGCGGCGGCACAATCAGCCGGATGGAGTGCGGCATGCCCTGCCACGGGATTGGCTCGGATTTGATGACGCCATAGTTGATGCGGCCGGAGCCGCCGTATTCGGCGCTGTCGGAGCTTAAAAGCTCTCGGTATGCGCCCTCGTCAGGCACGCCCACACGAAAATCGTCATAGGTGTCCGGCTGGAAGTTGATGAGCACCAGCACCTCCTCGCCCTGCGCGCCGCGACGATAGATGACAATGCCCTGCTCGGCGTTGTCCGCGTCGATCCATGTGAAGCCATCGGGCTGGAAATTGTCCTCCCAGAGGGCTTTTTCCTTCAAAAACAGCCGGTTCATGGACTTGGTGAACTCCAGATACCGCCGGTGACTTTCGTATCCGGTGAGAAACCACTCAATGGACTCGTCATAGCGCCATTCCACGAATTGCCCAATCTCGTTGCCCATAAAATTGAGCTTCGCGCCGGGATGGGTCATCTGGTAGAGGTAGAGCGCCCGCAGGCCGGCAAACTGCCGCCAGTAATCGCCGGGCATGCGCTGAATGAGCGAGCTTTTGCCGTGGACAACCTCGTCGTGGCTCAGCGGCAGGACAAAATTCTCGTTGTAGTTATACATCATCGAGAATGTCAAAAGCTTGTGGTTATAGGGACGGTACGGAAAATCCGCCTGCATATAGTGCAGCGTGTCGTTCATCCAGCCCATGTCCCATTTATAGTGGAAGCCAAGCCCGCCGCTTTCCGGCGGATAGGTGACCAGCGGCCACGCGGTGCTCTCCTCGGCGATGGTGATGACGCCCGGGAAATTGCAGCCGATTTCGTGGTTCAGCTCCTGCAAAAAGGTGATGGCGTTCAAATCGCCCTCGGTGCCGTCGGGGTTATAGCGCTTTTGCGCGGGGTCGTCAATGCCGAAGTTCATATAGAGCATGCTGCTCACGCCGTCCACCCGCAGGCCGTCGGCATGGAACTGGCTGATCCAGTAGCAGGCGTTGCCGATGAGAAACGCGCGCACCTCCGGCCGGCCAAGGTCGAATTTATAGGTACCCCACTGCGGCTGATCGTTGATTTCAAAGAGTTTGCCGCCGCCCCAGCGGCCAAGGCCGTGCTCATCCCGGCAGAAATGCCCCGGCACCCAGTCCAGAATCACACCAAGGCCTGCGTGATGGCAGCTGTCAATGAAATACCGGAAATCGTCCGGCGCGCCGTAGCGCGCGGTGGGCGCGTAGTAGCCGGTGATCTGATAGCCCCACGAGCCGTCAAAGGGGTGCTCCATGATGGGCATCAGCTCGATGTGGGTATAGCCCATGTCGGCGGCATAGGGTACCAGCGTTTCCGCCAGCTCCCGATAGGTGAGATAGCCGCCGCCGGACTGCTTGTCGTGGCGATGCCATGAGCCTGCATGCACCTCATAAATGTTCATGGGGCGGCGGTAATGATCGCGGCTTTTGCGGCTGCGCAGCCATGCCTCGTCCGTCCAGCGAAAATCGCCAAGATAGATCCGCGAGGCCGTGCCGGGCGGCAGCTCCGCGTAGGCGGCAAAGGGGTCCGCCCGGTACTCCAGCTCGCCGGATTGGGTTTGAATGACATATTTATACAGATCTCCCGGCGCGGCCTCCGGCACGAACAGCTGCCAAACGCCGCTTGCCCCGCGCGTGCGCATCACATGCGCGCCGACCTGCCAGTCGTTGAACGTGCCAACCAGACTGACGGACTTGACCTCCGGCGCCCAGACGCAGAACCGAAAACCGGCCTGCCCGGCAATCACGGCGCGATGCACACCAAATTTGCGATAGCACTCATAGAGCTTGCCCTCGTGAAATGTGCGCTGCTCCGCTTCAGAAAAGAACGTGTTGCCCATAATCATCCCTTCTTTCCTATGCTGATTCTATTTTACCATCATTTCAGGTAGAAGGAAAGTAGAACTTGGGGTCTGCAAATTGACATTCTCGCATAAAATGAAAACTGCGCCCCTTTGATTTTGGGCGCAAGCGGTGTATACTGAATATAACATCCCAACGAAGGAGGAAATGATGATGAATGCACAGCAATCCTACGCGGCTTGGCTGCAATTGACCGATGCGGACACAGTGCGGGCGCTGCGCGCCATGGAACACGACCAGGCCGCCATTGCAGCCCATTTCGGCGCGCCGCTCACCTTTGGCACGGCGGGAATCCGCGGCCTGATGGGGCCGGGTCTGGCGCGCATGAACGTCTATACGGTGCGCCGCACCGCCCGCGGCCTTGGCAGGTTTCTGCTCTCGGGCGAGCTTGCGCCGCGCTGCGCCATCGGCTATGACTGCCGCCATAACTCCCGGCTGTTCGCCGAAACCTGCGCGGCCGCGCTGGCGGAAATCGGCGTCACAGTCTATCTGTTCGACCGTCTTTGCCCCACGCCCATGGTGTCGTTCGCCATTCGCCATCTGGGCTGCGGCTGCGGCATGGTGATTTCCGCGAGCCACAACGCCAGGGACTATAATGGCCTGAAGTGCTATGGCGCGGACGGCTGCCAGATGACCGCGCGCGACGCGGACGCGGTGCTTGCCTGCATCGATGAAACCGATCTGTTTGAGCCTGCGCACATTTCCTTTGCCGATTCGCTGCACGCAGGCCGCATCCAAATGATCGGGCAGGCGGTGTGGGAGGCCTATTATCAGGCCGTGCTTTCCCAGGGCGTCCACACCGAGCTGCCGGAAAAGGCGGCGCTCAAGGTGGTCTATTCGCCGCTGTGCGGCGCGGGCGGCGAGCCGGTGCGCGAGGTGCTGGGACGGCTTGGCGTGACGCTGCATGAGCCTGCGTCGCAGGCCGCGCCCTCGGGCGACTTTGCCACCTGCCCGTCGCCGAATCCGGAAAACGAGGCCGCGTTCGACGAGGCCTACAAGCTGGCCGAAACGGTGCAGCCCGACCTGATTCTGGCCACAGACCCGGACTCTGACCGCATCGCTGCCAGCGTGCCCGTGCCGGGCGGCTTTCACAAGCTCTCCGGCAACGACATGGGCTGCCTGCTCATGGACTATCTGCTCAACGCCCTGGGCGAAACCGGTACGCGCCCAAGCAAGCCCGTGATGGTCAAAAGCATTGTGTCAACGCCCATGGCGGACGAAATCGCCAAAGCCTACGGCGTGGAGCTTGTCACCGTGCTCACCGGCTTCAAATACATCGGCGAGGCCATTTTATCGCTTGAAAAGCAGGGCCGCGCAGGCGATTTTGTGCTGGGCTTCGAGGAAAGCTGCGGCTATCTCAAGGGCGCTTACGCCCGGGACAAGGACGGCGTGGAGGCAGCCATGCTGATCTGTGAAATGACTGCGGCCTATAAGCTGCAAAGGATCACGCTGCTTGACCGCCTTGCCCAGCTGCAGCGCAAGTACGGCTTCTTTGATACGCGGCTGGAGAACATCAATTTCACCTCCGACGCGCAAAAGGCCGCCTGCCTTGGCTTTATGGACAAGCTGCGCGCCGCGCCCCCTGCCGAGCTTGCGGGCATCGCGGTGCGGTCGTGCGCGGACTTTGCCTCCGGCGTCGTGACCGATCTGCCCGCGGGTGAAACCCATGACACCGGCCTGCCAAGGGAAAACATGGTGCAGCTGAACCTGTCCGACCGCGCCCGCGTCATTTTGCGGCCGTCCGGCACAGAGCCGAAGATCAAGCTCTATTACGCCGGCGTCGGCGCGTCCATGGAAGAAACAGACGCCCTGCTGGATCGCGTCATGGACGCCGTCCGGCAAAGGATGGAGGAATAACCATGCTGCAAGTTGATTTTTCCGGCGCAAAATCGTTCTATGCGGACTTTGACCCGGACAAGGCCCGCGCCGCGCGCAAAACGCTGCTGGCAGGCAGCGGCGCAGGCAGCGAATATCTGGGCTGGCTCAAGCTGCCGGAAACCTATGATGCGGCGGAATTTGCCCGGATTCAGGCCGCCGCAAAGAAAATTCAGTCCGATTCGCAGGCACTGGTGGTCATCGGCATCGGCGGGTCGTATCTGGGCGCGCGCGCGGTCATCGAGCTGCTGAAAAGCCCCAACTATAATCAGCTGCCCAAAACCACCCCGGATATTTATTTTATCGGCAACGGCCTGTCCTCCGATGCGGTGCAGGAGGTCATCACCCTGCTCGCGGATCGCGATTTTTCCGTGAATGTCATCTCCAAATCCGGCACGACCACCGAGCCTGCCGTGGCGTTCCGCATTTTCCGCGCGCTGCTGGAGAAAAAATACGGCGATGCGGCGCGCGCGCGCATCTATGCCACCACCGACCGCGCCCGTGGCGCGCTCAAGACCCTCTCCGACCGCGAGGGCTATGAAACCTTTGTGGTGCCCGACGATGTGGGCGGGCGGTACAGCGTGCTCACTGCCGTGGGGCTGCTGCCGATTGCCTGCGCAGGCGTTGATATCGCCGCGCTGATGGCGGGCGCGCGCAAAGAAATGCAGCACCTGCTTGCCTGCGAGGACAGCGCCGCGCTGTGCTATGCCGCGTCCCGGCAGAACCTCAGCGCCACCGGCAAGACCACCGAGATTTTGGCGGGCTATGAGCCGCGTTTCCGCTTTTTTGCCGAGTGGTGGAAGCAGCTGTTCGGCGAGAGCGAGGGCAAGGACGGCGTCGGCATCTATCCCGCGTCGGTGGATCTCACCGCCGACCTGCACTCCATGGGGCAGTATATCCAGCAGGGGCGGCGGATGCTGCAGGAAACGGTGGTGTTCTTTGACGCGCCGCGCAGCGCGCTTGCGGTGCCCTCTGACCCGGCCGATTTGGATGGGCTGGAGTATCTGGCGGGCAAAACGCTGGGTTATGTCAACCAAAAGGCCATGGAGGCCACCCGCGCCGCCCATGTGGACGGCGGCGTGCCGGTGACGGTGCTCCATGTGCCGTGCGTGAACGAGGAAAACTGCGGCGCGCTGCTGTATTTCTTTGAGTTTACCTGCGGCATTTCCGGGTATCTGTCCGGCGTCAATCCCTTTGACCAGCCGGGTGTGGAGGCCTACAAGAAAAATATGTTCCATCTGCTCGGCAAGCCGGGCTATTAAGAGAAAACAGCCGCTGCGCGTCACGCGCAGCGGCTGTTTTTGATTCAGAGCAGCTCCATCTCGTCGGGCATGGGAGTAAAGCCGCAGGCGGCGTAAAGCGGCCTGCCCATGGCGGTGGCCTCCAGTGAAATCTGCAAAACGCCGCGCGCTTTGGCTTCTTCCACCAGCAGCGCAAGGGTTCGCCGGGCAATGCCGCAGCGGCGATAGGCCGGGTCGGTGTAAAGATTCATAATGTACGCCTTTTGGCCGGTGGGGTTATGGACGGTGGGCATCACCCGGTAAAAGCTGACGCCGCCCGCGCCCACAAAGACGCCTTGGTCATAGACGAGGATGGCCAGGTGGTCACCGGCGGCCAGCGCGGCGCGGTAATAGGCTTCCGATTCCGCGCGGACGCGGGCAAGCGGCGTGTCCGGGGGCAGACCGTTGGCCGCGCGCAGCACGGTAAGCCGCGTTTCCACCAAAATCGGCAGGTCGTCCGCCCCGGCGCGGTGAAAATTCAATGTACTGGTCATGTGATCACTTCCTGTCGTTACCATAGCATAAAATCAGCCGCTTGAAAAGAGTTGCCGCAGCGGGAAAAGTTCCGCAGGGCAAATCTTGTCAATTCCCCCAAAAACGCGTATACTATATATACTTTGATTCCGATTATGACAGGATAGGGGGAACGAGATGAAGGATTCGGCACTGCTTGCAGCCGGGGTGCTGATTCCGCTGCTGGGCACAACGCTTGGCGCGGCCATGGTGTTCTTTTTGAAGGGCGCAATGCGCCCACGGCTGCAAAAGCTGCTTTTGGGCTTTGCGGCGGGGGTGATGATCGCGGCGGCGGTGTGGTCGCTGCTGATTCCCGCCATCGATATGGCGGACGCGGCCGGTGCGGTGGCGTGGCTTCCCGCGCTGGTGGGCTTTTTGCTGGGCATCGGCTTTTTGCTGCTGCTCGACGTGCTCATACCCCATCTGCACATGGATGCGCCGTGCCCAGAGGGACGCGCCTGCGGCCTTGGAAAATCGGCAATGCTGGTGCTGGCGGTGACGCTGCACAACATCCCCGAGGGGATGGCTGTCGGCGTGGTGTTGGCGGGGATGCTGCAGGGCGGCGCAATCACTGCGGCCAGCGCGCTTGCCCTTGCCATCGGCATTGCCATTCAGAATTTTCCGGAGGGCGCAATCATCTCCATGCCGCTGGTGGGCAGCGGACTTAGCCGCCGCCGGGCGTTTTCCTATGGTTTTTTGAGCGGCATTGTCGAGCCGGTGGGCGCGATTGCCACGATTTTGCTCACGGCGCTGCTGACGCCGGTGCTGCCGTATATTCTCGCCTTTGCCGCCGGTGCGATGCTCTATGTGGTGGTGGAGGAGCTGATTCCGGAAGCACAGGCGGGCGCGCACAGCAATGTGGGCACCATCGGCGCGGCGCTGGGCTTTGCGCTGATGATGGTGCTCGACGTGGCGCTGGGATAGTGGGATACCGGCGGAAAGGAAGCAGAAATGGAAAGCAGAACCAAGCAAAATTTAATTCTGGTCATCATCGGCGTGACGCTGTTTGTCGCGCTGGAGCATCTGAATGTGATTTGGGCAGCCGCAGCGCATTTCGGCAGCCTGCTGCTGCCGGTGTTCATGGGCGCGATTCTGGCGCTGTTTCTCAGCGTGCCCATGAACGGCATCGAGCGCGGCCTGCGCCGGGCGATGCACCGGGATTCCGGCCGCCTGACGCAGACGCTGAGCCTTCTTGTGACCATCCTCGCCATTGTGTGCGTGCTGGTGCTGGTGGTGACCATCGTCATCCCGGCGGTGAGTGCGTCGGTGACCAGTGCGTTTGCGCTGGCGCAGGTGAAGGTGCCGCAGTATCTGGCGCTGCTCGAGCAGTACGGCTACAGCACCGAGTGGATTTCCGGTGAATTTAACACGCTTGCCCAGCAGACGCTCGACGCGCTTCGCGGCAATGCCGGCAATATTGCCGGCACCATTGCGTCGGTGCTGGGGAAGGTCGGCTCGGGAATCATCGGCATTGTGATTTCGCTGTACCTGCTGATGAACAAGGACAAGCTTGCCCGGCACGCGGCCATGGTCGCGCACGCCTATCTGCGCGGGGATTGGGCGGACAGACTTTGCGCCTTCGCCGCGCGCTTTCACCGCACCTTTGCCAAGTTCCTCACCGGACAGAGCATCGAAGCGGTCATTCTGGGGGCGCTGATGTTTGTGGCGTTTCTCATCGTGCGCCTGCCGTATGCGGGGCTCATTGCCATTCTCACGGCGGTGTGCTCGTTCATTCCCTATATCGGCGCGTTTCTCGCCTGCGGCACCGGCACGCTGCTGACGCTTATGGAAAGCCCCGTGCAGGCACTGGTGTGCCTTTGCACGTTTTTGCTGGTGCAGTTTATCGAGGGGCAGTTCATCTATCCCCGGGTGGTGGGCAGCTCGGTGGGACTTTCGCCGCTGCTCACGCTGCTGGCCGCGCTCATCGGCGGCAAGCTGTTCGGCCTTTTGGGACTGATCACGTTCATTCCCATCGGCGCGGTGCTCTATGGTGCGTTCCGGGATTGCACCTTGCAGCGGCTGCGGGAAAAGAAAAGGCAGTAAACACGGCAAGACGCCGTCAAAATAATGAGGAAAAGCAGGGATGCGACAATGAAAACAGTCTTACGACGAATTCTGGCGGTCACTTTGGCAGCGGCGCTCATGCTGCCGGGCTATGCCATGGCAGCGCAGGCGCCCGAACGGGACCCGGGTCGGGTGATTGTGCTGAAAACCGGTGACGGCAGCTTCGCCCGCAATCGGATGCTCTCGGATTTCACATGGGAACCGATGGCGGATCTCACAGGCGTGGCGCAGGAGGACGAAATTGCGGGCTATTCGCTGGGCGCGTCCGATACGGCCACGCTGATGCTGGTCACCTCGCCCACCACTTCGTCCACGGCACTGGCGGCCGCGCTGACGGCGCGGGACGATGTGCTGATCGCCGAGCCTGACCGGCGCATCGAAACGGACTGGCTCATGCTGCCCGGCGAGGGCGGCGTGGACGGCGCGTATGCCGAGGGCTACAGCGACTATTCCGAATATCAGTGGATGCTGGAAAACAGCGGCGACTTTGCAAGCGGAAACGCCGGGTTCGATCTGGACATCCCGGACGATATGACCGGCGCGGACGATGTGATCATCGCGGTGCTCGATAGCGGAATGGACGTCACAAATCCCGCCCTTTCCACGCGTTTGGTGGATCTGTCCGAATATCCCGGACTGATGGAGGATTCCGGCTGCGGCCAATATGGCTATAATGCGTCGCTCGAGATGGAGGACGGCGCGGATCTCACCGATGTCTTGGGTCACGGCACCCATGTCGCCGGCATCATCGGCGCAGACAACGAAAATGGCGGCGTGCGCGGCGTGATGCAGCAGGTGAAGCTGCTGCCGGTGCGCGTTTGCGAACCGACCGGCGAAATATGGATGAGCAGCATCCTTGGCGGTCTGGCGTGGATGGCGATGGCCAAGGCGGATTATGGCGTGAACATCCGCGCCTACAACGAGTCCATGGGCACCACCATTGTTTCGCGGCTGGAACAGATGCTGACTACATACTGCGAGCAGCAGGACATTGTCGCGGTAATCGCCACGGGCAATGACGCAACCAACATTGACGGGGCGGAATACACCGCCGCGTTTGCTGCCGCGCGCAGCAGCATTCGGGTCAATTCCATCGGGCCGGACGGGAATCCCGCAGGCTATACCAACTTTGGCATGCGCGAAACGGATGTGTTTGCACCTGGCAGCACAATTTTGTCCACGGCGGCGTCCTGCGCGCTGAGCTTCAACGCCTTTGCGGCGGCCAAAAACGCCCGCGCAGGCGCGGGCGGCAGTCAGGCGCTGGTCTATGAGAGCTTTGAGCCGGGCGACTTAGACCCCGCCATCGGCGGCTTGGCGCTGCACCTGTTTGACGAAACGCAGGATAACGGCCTTGGTCAGGCACTGGAAACCACCACCGACGCGGCGCTCTTGGGCGAGGGCGCGCTGGAAGTTTCCTGCCCGGCGGAAACGACCGTCGTGTCCGCACCCATCACCCTCACCGATCCCGGCGAGCCGTTGTATTTGGGCGTGTCGTCCTTCGCGCAGGAAGACACCTATTGCAAGGTGTATCAGTCATTCCGCCTGACAGACGGTTCCTGGTCAAAGGAAAACGGCGTGCTGCTCAACTGCACGCCGTCGTTGTGGCGCGCGTCCGGCGGCGTGGCGGCCAAGCTGCCGGAAAATGTGGATTTAGAGAACTTCCAGATTCGGCTGCGCTTTGAGGTTCAGATCCCCGGCACGGTCTATCTGGACTGCCTTGGCGTCGGCACAGGCTTAGAGCCGTTTACGGTGTACTCCGGCACGTCCATGGCTACGCCCGCCGTCACCGGCGCGTTCGGGCTGCTGTGCGCGGCGTATCCCGAGGAAACCAGCGTGCAGATTGCCGCGCGCATCAAGGGCGGCACGGTGAAAACCGATGCGCTTGAGCCGCTGTGCATTGCCGGCGGCTATCTCAGCGTGACCAAGGCGGCGGAAGCCCCCGATCCTGCTATCCTTTCCGCGCAGACCGCGCAGACCACTGTGACGCTGTCCGGCCGCTTCTTTGGCGACGCGGCAGGCACACTGGAAGCAGACGGCGCGCCGCTGACCGTGCTGCAGTGGCAGGACGACGAAATCATCGCCCAGCGGCCGACCACGCCGCCGGAGGCGCTGAGCATGGTGACCGTCACTGCGGCAGACGGCCGCGCAGGCCGCATCGTGACCGACCTCACCTGCGGCACGGACTATACCGCGCTGCCGGTGCCGGAGGACAGGGACGACGGCGGCCTATCAGACGATAATGCCTATGCTTTTCATCTCGCAGCGCTCGATGGCGCGGTGTATTGCATGCGAGAAATTGAGGATCCGTTCACCGCAGCAAACTATAACCTGCTGCACCGCTACGAGGACGGGCAGTGGAAAACGCTTGGCGTTGTGACCGATGGCGAGCGGGCACTGTATCCGGGGCAGCTGTTTGCTTATGATGGCGCGCTTTATGCGTGCTGCTATGACGCGGCCAGCAGTGGCGGCAGCATCATTGTCGCCTATGACCCGGCAACCAATCAGTGGCGCAAGGCCGCGCAGTCGCCGCTGCTGAAAACCGGCTGCACGCTGGTTGGCTATCGCGGCCAGCTGCTGGCCATCGGCGGCCAGAGTGCGGACGGCACGCCGCTGGACACGGTTTATTCCGTCAACCTTGCTACGGGCTTGATGCGCAAGCTTCCCTACACCCTGCCCCAGCCGCTCACCGATGTGCAGGCCTGCGTTTCCGGCGACCGACTGATTTTGTGCGGCGGCGTGGATTTGGCGGGCGAGGAAAATCCGTACATCACGATCACAGATCTTTCCGCCACGGAAACCTATGACGCGCCCGCGCTCGGCGGCGCCATCGCAGTCCCCACGGCAGATGGTATCGCCGTGCTGGGCTATTTGCAAACACCCACCAGCGGCAGCGCTACGCTGTTCTTTGACGCGGCGAGCGGCGCGTGGAAAAATGCAAACAAGCGCCTGTCGGCGTATCCGGCCTTCTCGCTTGCCGCGGCCGCTGCGGAGGACTGCGCCTACGTGATCGGAAAAATTGACAGTGAGGACTTCTATTTCTTCCGCTCGCTGGAGATTGCGCCCGCGCAGCAGACCTATCGTGCGACGCTGCTGCTGCCGGAGAGCGCAAATCAGACCGTGACGGGCATGACCTTCACCGTGGGCGGCAAAGAATTTACCGCCTTTGTTTCCGGCGCGCGCACGCTTGACGCGTCCGGCGCGGCAGAGGTTTGGCTTCCGGCAGGCGCGGCCACCGCGCAGGTGCAGCTTTCCGGCGGGCAACGCTATACCCTGACCGGCAAAGTGCGTGACGGCGGAGAAAATCAGCTGACGCAGCAGGCAGCCTCCGGTGGCAGTGGCGGCGGTGGCGGCGGGGTCACGACCTACGCCGTGAAGCTGGAAGCGCCGGAAGGCGGCAGCGTGACCATTTCGGCGGCAACCGCCGCCGCCGGTACAAAGATTCGCGTGACCGCGACGCCGGAAGATGGAAAGGCGCTGCGCGCGCTGCTGGTTAAAAATGTGGGCGGAGACGCGGTGGCGGTGACCAAAAACGCGGATGGCAGCTACCAGTTCACCATGCCGTCGTCCAGTGTGACCGTATCGGCGCGCTTTGGCAGCGCCATGCCGGAGTTTGCCGATGTGCCGGACGACATTTGGTATGCCTCCAGTGTACGTTCTGCCTATGAAGCCGGGCTGATGCGCGGCAAGTCCGATACCCGGTTCGATCCGAACGGCCTGGTAACCCGCGCGGAGCTGTTCCAGATTCTGTATAACGCCCAGCATCCGGACGCCGCGCCCTCGGAGGGCGTGTGGTATGCGGCGGCGCTGGCGTGGGCGGTGGAAACCGGCATTTCCGACGGCACGAACCCCACCGGCGTTTTGACGCGGGAACAGCTGTCGGTCATGCTGCTGCGCGATGCGCAGCTGACCGGGAAACTTACCGATGGCCGCGCCACGCTGGAAACCTACCGGGACGCTTCGCAGGTGCACCCGTGGGCGCAGGACGCCATGGCTTGGTGTGTGCACGCGGGCATTGTGGCCGGCGTGGACGGCGCGCTGCTGCCCATGGCGGCGGCGACCCGGGCGCAAACGGCGGCCATGATCTGCCGGTTCTTCGCATAAATAAAATGGGCGGCTCTTATGAGCCGCCCATTTTATTCACCCAGTAAATCGTTTTCCACCGGCGTGAAAAACAGCTGCCGGAAGCGCGCCGGCGAATCGCTGCCGCCCAGCGCCCACATGGTTTTCATCACAGATGCCTCCAGCGTCATCGTGCCGGTTTCCAGCAGATTGTATTGCGCGGCCGCGCGCTGCCCCACCGCATAGACCGAAAGATTGCTGCCCTCGTGGGGCACTTGGGTGGCCATGATCACCATCACGCCCGCCGCAATCAGCTTGCCCACCGCGTCGGACAGGGAGTTTCCGGCATAGTCCGGCAGACCGCCCATGCCGAAGCCTTCCACGATGACCGCCCGGGTGTGGGCGGAGAGGTAGTCGATGATGCCCACATCCAGCCCCGGAATCAGCTTGAGCAGCACCACGCGGTTGTCAAAGTGGGCGCTGAAATGCGGCGCGGGATCGGCGTTGGGCGTGGGTCGGATGAAGTGGAGCACCCGGTGGTCGCGAATCACGGCAATCTCCGGATAGTCGATGCTGTCAAAGGCGTTAAAGCTGCGCGTGCGCACCTTACGTGCGCGCGTGCCGAGAATTACCTTGCCGTTGAACACCAGACGCACGCCGCAGGCAAGGGGGTCTGTGGCATAGACAAAGGCGTCAATCAGATTGTTGCGCGCATCGGTATCGCGGACAAAGACGGATTTCTGGGAGCCGGTCAGCACCACGGGCTTGGGACTGTTCTGAATCATATACGACAGCGCGGCGGCGGCATAGCTCATGGTGTCCGTGCCGTGGCAGACCACAAAGCCGTCGTAGGCGGCATAGTTTTCCTGCACGGTCAGCGCAATCTTCGCCCACTGCGCAGGCGTCATATCCGTGCTGTCAAGATGACAGACCTCCAGCGTGTGAATTTGGCACAGCGCGGCAAGCTCCGGCACGCAGGCGATGAGATCGTCCGCCGTGAGCTGCGGCACAAGGCCGTTTTCGGTGGGCTTGGATGCGATGGTGCCGCCGGTGGCCAGCATCAAAATCTTTTTCAAACTTGGTTCCCACTTTCTTTTGATTTGCGCAGGCGGCGGAAAAAGGTGCGCAGCTCCTCCGCGCACGCGCCTTCGAGCACACCGGCGGTGATGGCCGGATGATGGTTATAGGGCAGGGCAAACAGGTTGATGATGGAGCTGCACGAGCCTGCCTTGGCGTCATGCGCGCCATAGACCAGACGCGGAATGCGGGCGTTGATGATCGCCCCGGCGCACATGGGGCACGGTTCGAGGGTGACATAGAGCGTGGCCTGCCACAGCCGCCAGCCGCCAAGGCGGCGGTTCGCGTCGGCGATGGCTTCCAGCTCCGCGTGGGCAAGGGCGGTTTTGTCCTGCTCGCGGCGGTTGCGGCCGCGGCCAATGATTTGCCCGTCCTGCACAATCACGCAGCCAACGGGCACCTCGCCCTCGCAGGCAGCTTCGCGCGCCAGCGCCAGCGCTTCCTGCATCCAAATTTCGTCCTCCATCGGCAACCCTCCAGTGGTGCTATTCTACGATACCGCCGGGAAAACGTCAAGCGTGTTGCCAATTCCTGTCCGAGTTCCGGCGCGCTGGCCGCCCAGCTGCGCTATGGTATGGGGGAAAGGAGGAATTGCGTGGAACCATCCCTCATCCCGCCGGAGTGGGCGGTGTTTGCCCGATGCAGCCTGTGCGGCGGCGAGATTTATCTGGGCGAAGCGTATTATGCGGTGGACGGCAAAACCATCTGCTGCGACTGCGCCGATGACTATGGCCGCAGCCTGCTCGCGCCGTTTGCGCGGGTCGCAGAATCATAGTATTGACAAAAAATCACCCGGCAAAACCAATTGGTTTTGCCGGGTGAAGCGTTAGATTGTGGGAACGGTGGGGTCCGGCTCTGCGGGCACATCCGGCGTCACAGGCTCTGTGGGCGTTGTCGGCTCTGTGGGCGTGGTCGGCTCTGTGGGAACGGTCGGCTCTGTGGGAACGGTCGGCTCGGTGGGAGTGACAGGCGGAGTGACGGGCGGGGTCACCGGGGTCACCGGCGGCACTTCCTCGGGTTTGCCGACGGTGGTCACGCGGTCACGCTTGGAATAGCTGCTGTAGGCAACCTTTTCCACGGACAGCTCCTTACCGGCGGCGTCATAGAAGTGCCGGTAGGACTGCACTTTATAGCCGGTGTAGGGGGTCTGGGTGACTTTGGAGTAGTCGGGCGGCTGGGTTTCGTCCTCCTTGGTGACGTCCTCCCAGGGAATGGTGCTGAGCACGTCGTAGGTCATTTTCAGCGATGCCCACTCGGTTTTCGGCTTGGTGCCGCGGAAGGTGATATTCACATAGCCGTCCTTCACGTTGGCCTCGATGAGCAGCGGCGCATCAGTGGAGTTTTTGAACCGATAGTCCAGCGCGCCCCAGTAGACGGTGGCGTCCATGCCCATGGGGACGTAGGTGACGGCAAACATATGCTCGGTGCGCTCGGTCACCTTGAGGTCGGCATAGAGCGTGCACATATACAGCGTGGAGGCCACCTGACATACGCCGCCGCCAAGCTCGGACTCGGTGTTGCCGGATACATAGACCGATGCGGCCTGATAGCCCTTTTCCGCGGTGCGCTCACCCACCGTGCCGTTGAAGGAGAACACATCGCCCGGGTTCAAAATGGTATCGTTGATGGCCTCGCAGGCCAGCTTCAGGTTGTTGGTACGCGGCGCATTTGCCACGTGGGGCGAGGAATAGGAGCTGAGCACGTCGGCAAACATCTCGTTTTTCAGCGTTTCCACCGTGACCTTCGGCTGAATCGGCGCAATGTTCAGCACAAAGGTGGAGCCTTCCTCGGAAAGCATCTGCTTTTGCTTGGCCGCTTCCAGATCAAAGCCGTAGCCCGGCACCTCTTCGATGAAGGTGTGGTTTGCCTCGTCATAGCTTGCGTCCTTCATGGTGGTGCACAGCTGCGCATAGATCGCGTCGAGATCCGTGGGCGTGAATGGCTCGGTGGTGTAGCCAAACAGCAGCGGCGCGGACAGGTCGTTGCCGAGATAGGCCGCCTCTACCGCTTCGAGCAGCGCGTCGGCGTCCAGACTGACGCCGGTGACGCCCACCTTCACGGTGACCGTGCCCGCTTCCGCGTCCACCACGGAAGTAGAGTCCTCGCGCGCGATCAGCGCGTCTGCGGCGGCTTCCGCGATGACCTGCTTGAGGTAATCCTCATCGAGCGTCAGAGAGTCGTGGGCATTGATGTGTTTTTCGTTGTCCGGGTTTTTCGCTTCCCGATGGAGCTTTGCGCGGGAAAACACATTGCCGGTGCGGCCATAGTCCCAGGCGGCGCCCACAGCGGTTTCCACGTCGATGGACACGTTCACCAGCTTCGGGTCGAAGCGAATGGTGCGGTCGGGCAGCTGCACGGTGAGCGGCGTTGTGCCGTAGGAGTCCTGCAGCGCCTGATTGACCGCCG